>DASRII010000478.1:0-15802 GCA_035650075.1 Micromonosporaceae bacterium
GGTGCCGTCCGCACCCTGGATCGAACCGCGCCGGCCGCTACGCCCGCGCCTGGTGGACGGACCGTTGAAGTTCGCCAGGGCTGGGCGTACGCCGCCTCAGCCGTGACGCTCCTCATAGGACTGTCGCGACCCGCATACGGAGGCGCGGCTACAGCTACACCGGGAGCCGTCGGCGTCGAGGCGGACGACGACGGCGTCCCGCGGCACGCTGTGCCCGACCACCCGGCCGTCACCGTCCGGTGTGGACACTCGCGCTCCGATCGCCGGCGCGGTGGCCTGGAACTGTTGGTACAGCGGGTGTTCGTACTTCAGGCAGCACATCAACCGGCCACACGCGCCGGAGATGCGCAACGGGTTGAGCGGCAGATCCTGGTCCTTGGCCATCCGGATCGTCACCGGCTCGAAGTCGGTGAGGAACGTCGCGCAGCACAGGTCGCGACCGCACGAGCCGATACCGCCCTGGACCCGCGCCGAGTCCCGGGCCGAAAGCTGCCGCAACTCCACCCGGCAGTGCAGGGTGGCACCGAGGTCCCGGACCAGCGACCGGAAGTCCACCCGGTGCGGTGCGGTGAAGTAGATCGTCGTACGGCCACCGGTGTCCACGGCCGGTAGATGGTCGACGGCCACCACCTTCATCGGCAGGTCGTGCGCGCGGATCAGCCGCTTCGCGGCCACCTTGGCCTCGGCCTTGCGCTTGCGGATCAGCTCGTCGCGCTGGAGGTCGTCGTCGCCGGCCAGCCCCACGAGCCGCGGGAAGCCCGACGTGTCCTCGTCCACCCACATCGGCGCCCAGATGCATTCGGCGACCACGGGCGCGGACTCCGTGGCTCCCTCGATCTCGGCCGCGACGAGCACGCGGTCACCGACCGACAGCCGCAGGTCGCCTGGGTCGAAGTAGTACAGGCGGCCGTACCGGTTGAAGCTCACCGCGCACAGCATGCCCATAGCTGGACCCTACCCGTCGCGAAGGTTAGGTAGAACAGCGTTGACGGCTGGCCCGTTCGGACGATCTGAGGGACGTTCGAGTCACCGGCCGCCAACCGGTCTCGTTGGGGCAAGGCGTGGACCTTCGCCCCCTCGTACTCGCGTCCTTCCTCGTCGTCGCAGCCGCGACCCCCGCTGCCGCGAGCCCCACGAGCCAAGACCCCGCCTGCGGCGCACACGCCGGCGCCGACCTGATCGCCCTGCGCCTGCTGGACCTGCGCCCGCTCGGCCTGAAACTAGGCCCGGTGGCGGACGTGCGTGTCGCCACGAGCCGCTCCCGCTGGACCGCCGACCGCGCCAGCGCGAGCGCTGGCTACCTCGTGGGGTTGCCGGTCCCGACCGCGACAGCGCAGCAGGTCGCGCCGCCCAACCAGCCGCGCCCCGCCACCGCCAGCCTGCTCCAGCAGGACCTCGGCCTGGTCGCGGCCGGCGACGGCGACCTGTCCGCGCGGGCGACGTCGACCGGACACTGCGACGGGTACGCCGACGCGTCCGCCTCGCTGCTGCACGCCACCGTCCTGAGCGGGCGCGGCGGCCGGGGACTGGTCCGGGTGGAACGGAACCTGGCGAGCCGCACGACGACCGAGCGGCGGGACGGTACGACCGTGGCCACGGCCTCGATCAGCCTGACCGACGTGCGCCTCTTCGCCGGTACGCAGTCAGCGGTCACCGTCAAGGTGCTCAGCCCGCCCACCCTTCGGGTGACGGCCGGTGGCAGTCGCCCCACGGTCAGCTACACCTCGCCGATTCTGGAGGTCTCCGGACCGCTCGTCGGCAGCCGGCGGTTGGACTCGCCGGCCACGAGTGTCGAGTTCAGCGTCCCGCCGTCGTCGGGCGCGTTGGGCGACCTCGTCGGCTCGCTGGGCCTGACCCGGCTCGCCACGCAGGCAGCCCCGGCATCGGTACGGCTGAGGCTCGCCCTCGGTCAGCTGGACCAGAGCGTGACCGGCTCGACGGCAGAGGCCAAGGCGGCGTCGCTGCGATTGCAGGTGGTGGCGGTGGTCGGCACGGCGGAGGTACCGCTGATCGATCTCGGCATCGGCCTGCTGGAGGCGTCGGCCACCGCTTCGGCGCCGGAAGCCAACGGACCGGGTTGCGGCGGCCCGGGTTGTCGGGCGAGCGGCGGCCTGCCGGTGACCGGTACGAGTGTCGGCGTCGTCGCCGGAGCCGCGCTGCTATTGATCGTCGCCGGCCGATTCCTACTTCTGCTGGGCAGGCGCAATGGGCCGCTCGGTTAGGCGGTGTGCCGGTCGTACCTGACCGGTTCCCCGACTCGTTCCAATTTACTCGACCGGATGGGTGAATCATGAACCTGGCCCGCGACAAACGCCGCACCTGAGCGTTGGCTTAGGTGTTCCCAGACCTGCGGGGGGTGCAGGAGCCACGGCGTCGCTTGCCGGAGCATCACGCTCCAGGCGCGACGCCGTTGGCATGTCTACGGCACGACCTCGGTCACCTCCGGACGGGTCGGGGCGTCGAGGATCTCCGCGCGGAACGGCAGTTCGGCCAGGCGCGCGGGCCAGTCGGCGAGCAGGGTGCGGCCGTCGTCGTACACCCGCGCGACCGCGGTCAGCACGTGCGCCGCCAGGTCGGCCGCTGACAGGGCGGCGTCCGCGGGGACCGTGCGGACCGCGGCCGCCTCGGCGGAGACAAGGGCAATCGCAACGGTACGGGCGACCGCCAGGCGAGCCGCTGTGAGCCAGTCCGCCACCGAGTCCAGGTAGCCGGCGGTGGCCTCCAGCCGTCCGACCAGACCCTCCGAATGGGCGCACAGCGCCGCCCACCGGTACCCGAACCGCTCCGCCCCGGCGCCCCGCCAGGTCGGTGCCGCGGGGACGGTCGTGTCGTCGTACCCCCGAAGCAGTTCGCGGAGCCGCGTGCCGGCTGCGGCCAGCGGACCTGGCCGCAGCTCGGTGATCGCGCCAACCGCCTCGCCGGGCAGCGCCCGGACCCGTCGCGTGAGTGTCCACATGGGATGGTCTGCCGGTGCTCCGTAGCGCGCGAGCAGGGCATCGACGCGGCCCAGCAGATCGGCCGCGGGCGCGGCCAGCTCGTCGAGCGCGTCCATCAGCCGGTACCTCCGGCCAGGCGCTGCCGCACCGCGTCCTCGGCTCCAGCGTAGTTTTCGCCGACCCAGTGCAGCATCTGGGCGGTATCGCCGAGGCGCGCGCCGTGGGCGACCGCTTCCCGGGACCGGGCGGCGAGCGCGGTGGCCGCCAGCGCGTGCAGGTCGCGGCCCAGCTCGCCGAGCCGGCCGGGGGCGTCGGCCCCGAAGTCGGCAGCGGGCGGAGTCAGGTCGGCGAGCCGAGCACCGGCCGCGGCCAGCACGTCCCCGGCACGGTCGATGCGCGCCGCCAGATCGCGCAAGCTCATGCTGGCCATCGCTTCGCTGCGCGCCCTATGCGCTGCCTTCCCTCGTCGCTGCGCTCCTCAGTCCAGGCAACGCGGCGCTCCGCTTCGCTCATGAACCACCGCCGAGCGGGCGGTACTCGCTGAACGTCTCCGCGTGCAGCTTCTGCCGTGCCCAGGTCGCCGCGTCGGCGGCCGCGGCGACGGCAGCGCGGATGGACCGCGACAGTTCGATATGGGACTGGCCGTGCAGCGGACCGACGGCCACGTCGCGGATCGTGCCGTCCGCGGTGACGACCACCTCCACCAGGCCATCCGGCGAGTGGACGGTCACCTCGAGCGCCCGTACCGCCTTGTCGAACTCGGCCTGCACCGCCTCGATGCGGCGGTAGCGTTCGATCGCGTCCTCGATCCAGCCCTCGTCGATCTCCCCCACGGCGACTCACCGTACTCGCGCGACAACGCCATCGGCAGTACCTGTGGATAACTCGTTCGAGTGACTCTGCTTGCCCGCAGATCCAGCCCAAAGAAACCAACGGCTCAGCCGCGCCAGAGGGTCACCATCATCGCCTCGACGGCGATGCGGGGTTTGACGTTCAGCTCGATCGCCTCACGGCAGGCCAGTACCGCCTCCAGCCTGCGCAGGGCCGACTCGGCGGTCCACTTCGCGGCGGCGGACGCGGCGGCCGGTGCCGTGTCGGCGTGCACCGGGGCCACCGAGGCGTGCAGGCGGCGGACGAGCACGTCGCGATAGAAGCCGGCCAGGTCCACCAGTGCCCGGTCGAGCGCGTCCCGTTGCGCCCGGGTGGCCCGCGACCTCTGCCGGCGTTCCAGGTCTTTCAACGCCCCGGCCGCGCCGCGGATCGCTCCCGACGTACCGCGGCCGGTCCCGCCCGCGCCGAGGGCCGTCTCCAGCGCGCTCCGCTCGGCGGTGTCCATTGTGGACACCGTGGCGTTCGCCTCGGCTTCGGCCGCTTCGATCAGCGCGGAGGCCGCGTCGAAGCAGGCCCCAACTCCGGCCAGCCGGCGCGGTACGCCCAGTACCGCCTCCCGCCGCGCGCGCGCCTGCGGATCCGAGGCCAGCCGCCGTGCCCGGCCGATGTGGCCCTGTGCCGCGGCGGCCACCCAGGCCGCGGTCTCCGCCGGTACCCCTTCCCGCTCGGTCAGCATCCGGGCCACCGCCTCGGCTGACGGCTGCCGCAGGGTGACCACCCGGCAACGGGACCGGATGGTGAGCGAGATGTCGTCCGGGTGGGTCGACGGCGTACAGAGTAGGAACGCCGTACGGGCCGGCGGTTCCTCGATCGCCTTGAGCAGTGCGTTGCCGGCCTGCTCGGTCAGCCGGTCCGCATCCTCCACGACCAGCACCTGCCAGCGCCCGCCGGTCGGTACGCTGGCCGCCCGCAGCACCAGCGCCCGCATCTCGTCGACGCCGATCGACAACCCCTCAGGTACGACGAACCGCACGTCGGCGTGCGTACCGGCGAGCGTGGTGTGGCACCCGGGGCACTCCCCGCACCCGGTACCGGTCTTGCACTGCAACGCGGCCGCGAACGCCCGTGCGGCTACCGACCGCCCTGACCCGGGCGGCCCGGTGAACAGCCACGCGTGTGTCATCCCGCTTTCCGGTTGGCCGTCCACTATGGACTTCCCGGCCGTCGCGGCCTTGCGTAGGGTCGCGACGGCGTCGTCCTGTCCGACGAGGCTGGCGAACACGTCCGGCATCTGGCTAGATCCGCCGCTGCAACTCACTGTCCACGATGGACTTCAGGGCATCGTCGGACAGGTGCGGGGCGCGCTGCTCCGGCGTTTCGTCGACCGAGTCGTCCGGCTCGTCCGCGACCTTCTCGGTGGGCGGCGGCGGCAGGATGCCCTCCAGCCGCTCGAGGATGGCGGTGGTCAGCTCGGCCTCCGGGCGCGTCGCGTCGAGCACGAGGTACCGCGTAGGGTCGTCCGACGCGAGATCGAGGAAGGCGTACCGGACGCGGTCGTGGAACGCGAGCGACTCGCTCTCCAACCGGTCGGTACCGTTGCCGCGAGCCCCGGCGCGGCCGAGGCCCACGGTCGGGTCGACATCGAGCAGCACGACCAGATCGGGCCGGAGTCCACCGGTGGCCCAGGCGGACAGCCAGGACACCTCGTCGGCCGGCAATGTTCGGCCGGCCCCTTGGTAGGCCACGGACGAGTCGACGTACCGGTCGCTGAGCACGACAGCCCCCCGGCCGAGCGCCGGCCGGACGACGGTGGCCACGTGGTCGGCCCGGTCGGCGGCGTAGAGCATCGCCTCGGCGCGCGGCGAGATGTCGGTCCCGTCCTGCAGCAGCACCTTCCGGATGCGTAGGCCGAGTCCGGTCGCACCGGGCTCCCGGGTCACCACGACGTCGCGCCCCTGCGCCCGCAGTTCCGCCGCGATGCGCGCGACCTGCGTCGTCTTGCCCGAGCCCTCGCCGCCTTCGAACGTCACGAAGACCCCGCCGGTGGCCGGCTCGGGGACGCCCAAAGGCCGGCCGCGCAGCGAGCTGAAAAGGTCGGCCAGGATCGGTACCCCCGGCTTGTCATCCATCTGCCGCAATGCTGTCACCCCCGTGACCATGCCGAACACGCCCGCCGCGAGCAGCAGCAACCGCGTCGAGGAGACCTGCACGCCCAGCCCGACGACGTCGATCGCGCGGGAGCCGCCGAGGCCGACCAGCACACCGGACAGCGCGATCGCCAGCATCAGCACGACCCGGGTGGACGTCTGCACGAACGCGAACACCCGCCCCCGTACGTCGTCGCCGACCTCCCCGCCGAGCAGCGTCACGCCGGACAGGAACGCCATGCCCGCGCCCACCCCGACGCCGAGCGTGCCCACCGCGGCGACGGTCAGGTGCCAGGACAGCGCGAGGAACGTGACCGATGCGGCGGCCAGGATGATCGACAGGCCGAACCACCGCCGCCGCGACAGCGCGCCGATCAGCCGCGGCCCGAACGCGATGCCGAGGCCGAGGCCGATGAACAGGAGCGCGAAGAGGATCGAGAACGTCGAGTCGCCACCGCCGAGCGACTTCGCGTAGAACTGGGCGGTGCCGATAACCGCGCCGCCGCCCGCGAACGCGCCCAGGATGCCCAGCACCAGACCGCGGACGAGCGGGGTACGCGCGACGTACTTCCAGCCGTCGGCGAACTGGCGCAGCAGCGACGTACCGGCCGGCTCGTCGTCGATGTCCCGACCGCTGATCTCCTTGATGCCGAAGAACACCACGACCGCGGTGACCAGTCTCGACACCGCGTTGAAGTACAGCGCGAGGATCGAGGCACTGGCCCAGGCGGGCAGGCTCTCCACGCCCTTGGCGACCACCAACGCGTTCAGGCCGGCGAGCCCGAGGGCCGCGAGCACCGGCGTCAGGCCGTACGTCGTGATGAGCGTGAGCTGGTTGGACATCTCCAGCCGGGCGCGCGGGATCAGGTTGGGAACCGCGGCCTCCTTGGCCGGGATCCAGATCATCGTGACCGTCTCGATCAGGAATGTCGCGATCGCGGCCCAGCCGATCGTCGCGGCGGCGTTGTCGGTCCGCAGCGCGACGATCGGAATCGAGGCAAACAGGACGAACCGCAACAGGTCACAGACGACCATCGTGTACCGCCGGTCGAACCGGTCGGCGAGCACACCGGCGATCGGGCCGAGTATCAGCGCCGGCAGCAGCCGGACCGCGATCACCGAACCGAACGCGAGGCCCTTGGCTGCGTCCCCGGACACCTGTGCGCTGGCGAACGTCGCCGTAGCCAGAAGGCCGAGCCAGTCGCCGAGGGAAGCCACTCCGAGGACGAGCCACAGCCGCCGGAACGGCCGAATCCTAAGAAGAGACCGTAAGCCGGCAAAGCCTGACAAATCGACCGGGTTCGGATTCGACTGCTTGGTTCGCGCGCTCGACTCGGTGGCGATGGCCGTACCTCCCCCTGACCGCCCCTGCCGGGTTCCTCCATGGTCCACAGCGACCCCTGGTTCACTCTAGTCCGGGATCAGATCACTCCCACCCTGACATTCCCCTGAGAGAACAGATGTACCCACTCGACGCGCTTCGCACCCGCTACGACACGGCCACCGTACAAATTGACCCGCCATGCGCGATCGTCGATCTCACGGCGTTCGACGCCAACGCGGCAGCCATGAGTATGCGCGCTTCCGGCAAGAAAATCCGGCTCGCCAGCAAGTCCGTGCGGTGCCGGGACCTGCTGAGTCGGGTACTGGTCAGGGACGGCTGGGCGGGAGTGCTCGCATTCACGCTGGCCGAAGCGATCTGGTTGGTCCGTACCGGCGTGACCGACGACACCGTGGTGGCCTACCCCACTGTGGACCGGGGAGCGCTGGCCGAACTGGTGGCCGAGGAGGAATTGGCCGCCGCCATCACCCTGATGGTCGACTCGGTGGACCACCTCGACGTCGTGGACGCGGTCACCCCGCCCGACCAGCGAGCCACGGTCCGCCTCTGTCTGGACCTCGACGCGTCGTGGCGCCCGTTCGGTGGACGGGTACACGTCGGCGTCCGCCGCTCGCCCGTGCACCGTCCGAACGCCGCCGGCGAGCTGGCCGCACACATCGCCGGCCGGCGTGGGTTCCGGCTCGTCGGCGTGATGGCGTACGAGGCCCAGATTGCCGGCCTCGGCGACGCACCCACCGGCCGCCCGCTGCGGGCCGCGGTGATCCGGGGGGTACAGCGCCGCTCGTACCTCGAGCTGCTGCGCCGCCGGGGCGCCGCGGTGGAGGCGGTCCGTGGGTACGCCGATCTCGAGTTCGTCAACGGCGGGGGTACCGGCAGCCTCGCCGCGACCGCCGCCGATCCCGCGGTGACCGAGGTGACCGCGGGATCCGGCCTGTACGGGCCGACGCTCTTCGACTCCTACCGCGCCTGGCGCCCCCAGCCGGCGGCCTGCTTCGCACTGCCCGTCGTACGCCGGCCCGGCCCCGGGCTCGCGACCGTACTCGGTGGCGGCTGGATCGCCTCGGGGCCGGCCGGCCGGGACCGGTTGCCCGTTCCGTGGCTGCCGGAGGGCCTACGGCTGTTGAGCGCCGAGGGTGCCGGTGAGGTACAGACGCCGCTGGCCGGCGCGGCCGCCGACGAACTCCGGGTCGGCGACCGGGTCTGGTTCCGTCACGCCAAAGCCGGCGAGCTGACCGAGCACGTCAACGCCCTGCACCTGGTCTCCGGCACCTCGATCGTCGCCACCGCCCCCACCTACCGCGGCGAAGGCCGAGCCTTTCTCTAACCCGCCCCCCTTGCGTTGATCATGAAGTTAGTTGGTGGTTCGACGGCGTGTCGAGCCACCAACTTCATGATGAACGCAAGAGGCGGCCCGGGCTAGTTGACGTGGCGGTGCAGGTACTCGCGGACCAGTGCCTTGGCTTCCACCAGGACCTGGTCGTCGCCGTCGGGATCGCGGCGGAACGCGAGCTTGATGAGCGCGTCGGCTGCCTCGACGGCGATCGTGAGAGCGAAGTTCAGCCGGGGCGTATCGGCTACGCCCAGCTCGCTCACCAGCAGTGCGGTCAACTGGTCTGCGATGACCGCGTTGTTGTCCCGCTCCTCGTCGAGCAGGTGGACGTCCACGACGTCCCCGAAATGCAGCGTCCGGAACCCGGCCACGCTGCGGTGCATGGCGATGTACTCGTCGATGGCCGCGTCGACCGCGTCCCACCAGTGCGCGAAGTCACCCTCCCGGAGTCGCAGAGACAGCCGGTCGAGGTACGCCTCGATGTTGCGCAGAGTCAACGCTTGTACGACAGCCCGCTTGTCCGGGAAGAACTGGTAGACCGAGCCGATAGCCACTCCTGCGCGCTCGGCGAGCAATGTGGTCGTCAGTGCCTCGTAACCGATCTCGTCGACCAACTCGGCGCACGCGTCCAGCATCCGCTGGACACGGGCAACACTGCGTCCCTGCACTGGCACGCGACGTAGCGGACGAGCAACGGCGGTCGGCGCTCCCACGGCGGTTGGTGCACCCACCCTCCGCACCCCCTAGGTAAAATCGAAACCAAAACCCTACTCAGATAACGAGCGGGGCTTTTGCGGGACTCTGCACATCTGATATGAACGCTACTCGTGTTGCGGCCAACCACCTCTTGGCAAAACTGGGCGGGCAACCAGCGGTGCGTCCCCGACCAGGTAGCCAGCCCGACTTCGGCGGCCGAGGTCGCCTCGACGGTGGCTGCCGCCCGCACGGCTGGGCTGACGGTCAAGCCGGTCGGCTCGGGGCACTCGTTCACCTCCGCCGCGGTCACCGACGGCGTGCAGATCGAGCTGTCCCGGCTGGATTCGCCGCCGATCATCGACCGGAGACGCCGGCTCGTGACCGTGTCGGGCGGGATCGTGTTGCGCGATCTCAACCGGTTGCTGGCCGAACACGGACTGGCGTTACCCAATCTCGGGGACATCGATGCGCAGACGGTCGCCGGAGCGCTCGCCACCGGTACCCACGGCACGGGCGCCCGGTACGGCTGTCTCGCCACGTTCGCGACCGCACTGGAACTCGTCACGGCCGACGGCACCGTGCTGCGCTGCTCGCCCGACGAGCGCCCGGACGTGTTCGCAGCGGCCCGCGTCGGTGTCGGCGCGCTGGGCATCGTCACGCAGGTGACCCTGCGCTGCGTGGACGCGTTCGTACTGCGGGCGCAGGAAGGGCCGGCCCCGCTCGATCACACACTGTCCAATGTGGAGGAATACGCCGCGGACAACGAACACTTCGAGTTCTACTGGATGCCGTACACCGAACGGACACTCGTCAAGCGCAACAACCGCGTGGATGAGGACGCCGCTCCGATGTCCCGATTGAAGACGTGGTGGGAACACGACTTCCTGCAGAACACAGCGTTCGGCGCGGTGGTCCGTACCGGCCGGGCCATGCCAGCGCTGGCGAAACCGTTGCTGCGTACGACGGCCCGACTGTTCTCCGCCGTCAGCTACACGGCGCGCTCCGACCGGGTGTTCGTCACGCCGCGCCGGGTGCGCTTCGTCGAGATGGAGTACGCCGTGCCGCGGGCCGCCCTGCCGGAGGCGTTCGCCGGGTTGCGGCGGATCGTCGACCGTCTGCCGTTCGAGGTGCTGTTTCCGGTCGAGGTACGGGTCACCGCCGCCGACGACATCTGGCTGTCGCACGGGTACGGGCGGGACTCGGCGTACATCGCGATCCACCAGTACGTCGGAATGCCGTACGAGCCGTACTTCCGGGCGTTCGAGAAGGTCTGTGCCGAACTGGACGGCCGGCCGCACTGGGGCAAGCTGCACTGGCGGGACGCCGGGTCGCTGGCGCCGGCGTACCCGCGGTTCGCCGACTTTCTCGCGGTCCGCGACAAGCTGGACCCCGACCGGGTCTTCGCAAATGCCTACACCAGGCGGATTCTGGGCGACTGACTGACGGGACAGCGCCGCGGGCCAGCAGGCCATATGATGCGCGGACCTGTGATCATCAACGGGGAGGAGACCCATGTTCATCTGGGGTTGGCGCACGGCTTCGACCATGCTCGCCACGGTCATGTTCATGTGCCAGAAGCTCGGCCAGCCGGCCGCGCACCACGTCTACAAGCGGGTTACCAAGTTCACGCTGTTCTTCATCCCGCTGTTCCCCATCAACACGAAGTACGTGGTCGAGTGCACACTGTGCGGCGAGTCCCGGCAAGTGTCCAAAGAGGACGCAACGCAGATCGCGGCCGGCGCGGACCAAGCGACGCAGCAGCACCAGCACTAACGAGCTAGCCCGGACGGGTCATTCGCAGCACGTCCAGCGCCTCGTCCAGCTGGGCTTCGCTGATCCGGCCAGCCTCCACGTGACCCCGCTCGACAACGACCTCGCGGATCGAACGGCCGGTCGCCAACGCCTGCTTGGCTACCGCCGCCGCCTCGTCGTACCCGAGGTACCTGTTGAGCGGGGTGACGATGGCCGGGGAACCCTCGGCATACGTCCGGCACACCTCGGCGTCCGCTACCAACCCGGCCACGCAACGATCGGCGAGCAGGCGGCACGCGGCGGCGAGCAGCCGAATCGACTCCAGCAGGTTACGGGCCATCACCGGCAGCATCACGTTGAGCTCGAAGTCGCCCTGCGATCCGGCGAACGCCACCGCGGCGTCGTTGCCGATCACCTGGGCGCAGACCTGCCGGACCGACTCGCAGACCACCGGGTTCACCTTGCCCGGCATGATGCTCGAGCCAGGCTGCAGATCGGGGATGCGCAGCTCGCGCAGGCCGGCCCGGGGGCCCGAGCCCATCCACCGGATGTCGTTGACAATCTTGTACAGGCCGACCGCGATCGTCCGCAGTTGGCCGGAAGCCTCGACGAGCGCGTCCCGGGCGCCCTGCGCCTCGAAGTGGTTGCGCGCCTCGGTCAGCGGCAGACCGGTCTCCTCGCGCAGCCGCGTGATGACGGCCGCGGCAAAGCCGGCTGGCGCGTTCACCCCGGTCCCGACGGCGGTACCACCCAGTGGCAGTTCGGCCAGTCGCGGGAGTGTCGACTGTAGACGTTCGATGCCGAATTGCACCTGTGCGGCGTACCCGGAAAATTCTTGCCCCAGGGTGACCGGCGTCGCGTCCATGAGGTGCGTGCGGCCGGCCTTCACCACAGCCGCGAACTCGTCCACTTTGGACTCGAGGATGAACGTCAGGTGGTGCAACGCCGGAATGAGGTCGTGCACCACCAGTTGCGTCGCCGCCAGGTGGATCGACGACGGGAAGATGTCGTTGGACGACTGCGATGCGTTCACGTGGTCGTTGGGGTGAACGGTCCGACCGAGCGCCGAGGATGCCAGCGACGCGATGACCTCGTTGGCGTTCATGTTGGACGACGTACCGGAGCCGGTCTGGTACACGTCGATCGGGAAGTGCGGGTCGTGCTCGCCGGCCGCCACCGCCCGCGCGGCGGTGGCGATCGCACCGGCCGTCTCCTCGTCGAGAATGCCGAGTTCGCGGTTGACCTCCGCGGCCGCCGCCTTGATCTGGGCCAGCGCGCGAACGTGTGCCGGTTCCAGGCCCCGGCCGGAGACCGGGAAGTTCTCCACCGCACGCTGGGTCTGCGCCCGCCACAGCGCGTCCACCGGGACGTGCACCTCACCCATCGTGTCGCGCTCGACGCGGTACTCGGTCACGACCGGCTCCCGATCGTCAGGACCGGCTTCACGGTCTCGGCGTAGAAGTCGTTGCCCTTGTCGTCCACCACGACGAACGCCGGGAAGTCCTCGACCTCGATGCGCCAGACGGCCTCCATGCCGAGTTCCGGGTATTCCAGCACCTCCACCTTGCGGATGCAGTCCTGGGCCAACCGCGCGGCCGGGCCGCCGATGGAGCCGAGGTAGAAGCCGCCGTGTTTGTGGCACGCCTGGGTCACGCCCTTGGACCGGTTGCCCTTGGCGAGCATGACGTACGAGCCGCCGGCTGCCTGGAACCGCTCGACGTACGAGTCCATCCGCCCCGCCGTGGTGGGGCCGAAGCTGCCGCTCGCGTACCCTTCCGGGGTCTTCGCCGGTCCCGCGTAGTAGACCGCGTGCTCGCGCAGGTAGTCCGGGATCGGTTCGCCCGCGTCGAGCCGCTCGGCGATCTTCGCGTGGGCGATGTCCCGCGCCACGACCATCGGCCCGGTCAGCGCGAGCCTCGTCGCCACGGGATGCCTCGACAGCTCGGCCCGCACCTCGGCCATCGGCCGGGTCAGGTCGATCCGCACCGGCGGCTCCTCGGCCAGCTCGACGTCGGGCAGGTAGTGGGCCGGGTCCGTCTCCAGCCGCTCCAGGAAAACCCCGTCGCGTGTGATCTTCGCGAGTGCCTGGCGATCCGCCGAGCACGAGACCGCGATCGCCACCGGACAGGACGCGCCGTGCCGCGGCAGGCGCACGACCCGCACATCGTGGCAGAAGTACCGGCCACCGAACTGCGCGCCGATCCCGAACTGCCGCGTCAGCTCCAGCACCTCCGCCTCGAGCTCGAGGTCGCGGAAGCCATGCCCGCTGGTGCTTCCGCTCGTCGGCAGCGAGTCGAGGTACTTCGCCGAGGCCAGCTTCGCCGTCTTCACCGCGAACTCCGCGCTGGTGCCACCCACGACAACGGCGAGATGGTACGGCGGGCAGGCGCTCGTGCCGATCAGCCGCAGCTTCTCCTCGAGGAACTGCAGCAGCCGGGTGGGATTGAGCAGCGCCTTGGACTCCTGGTAGAGGTACGACTTGTTCGCCGAGCCGCCGCCCTTGGCCATGAACAGGAACTTGTACGCGTCGTCGCCCTCGGCATACAGCTCGATCTGCGCCGGCAGGTTCGAGCCGGTGTTCTTCTCCTCGTACATCGTCAGCGGGGCGAGCTGCGAGTACCGCAGGTTCAGCTTCGTGTACGCGTCGAAGACACCACGCGCGATGACCTCTTCGTCGGTGCCGTCGGTCATCACGTACCGCCCGCGCTTGCCCATGACGATCGCCGTACCGGTGTCCTGGCACATCGGCAGCACCCCGGCCGCGGCGACGTTGGCGTTGCGCAGCAGATCGAGGGCGACGTACCGGTCGTTCGGCGACGCCGCCGGGTCATCGATGATCGCCCGCAGCTGGGCCAGATGTGCCGGACGCAGGTAGTGCGCGATGTCGTGCATCGCCTCGGCGGTCAGCCGCGTCAACGCATCGCCCGTGACGGTCAGGAACCGTCCGTCGGAGTCGACGCCGTCCGTGGTGACGAGCCGGTAGTCCGTCTGATCGGGGCCGAGCGGCAGCAGCGGGGTGTATACGAAGCTCACGGAGCCTAAGACTATTACCCGCTGGTCGAGCCGTAAGTCACCAGGCCGATGTTGCGGCCGCTCGCGAGCAGCAGACCGTCCGCGCCGACGCCGATCACCTGCGCGGGCGTCTTGGCATCGGTCAACACCCGGCCGGTACCGGGCTCGACCGCGACCACCCGGCCGTTCCGGCCATCGACGATCACCACGGAGTACCGCGTCAGCGCCACGTCGGCGGACTCGTGCGCCGGGCGCTGCCAGAGGTCCACGCCCCCGGCGATGTCCCAACCGATGATCGACTTGCCGTCGGCGGACCGGATGACCGCGGTGAGGCCGTCCGTCGCCAGTACCGTCTGCCCCGGCTTGCCGACCCACACCTCCCGGCCGTCGTACGCGTCCAGCAGCACCTCGAGGTTGTCCCCGCGAATCGCGGACAGCGTGTTGCCCCCGCCCATCGGGTCGCGCCGCTGCTCGCACCCGGCCCCGGACGCGGTACGCAGGTCGTACCCGTCGGTCCGCCAGACCGCGCTTCCGTTGACCGGATCCCGCGCCTCGAGCGTGTAGCGGCAGTGCCCCTCGCGCCGCTCGGCGTGCGAGTACAGCAGCCGACCCGCCACGACGACCACCCGCGTGGTGTTGTCGCCTCGCGCATCACGTACCAGCTGGCCGGACTGCAGGTCGACCACCTGTACCTTGCTGTCGAGCGGGAACCCGAGCATCGGCGGGCCCTCCAACGGCCCCTGGACTCGAGAGTCCACTGTGGACTCGATCGGCCGGCTGCCGAGCAACTCGTGGTTCACGCCGGCGAGGGTCTTGCCCACGCCGGGCACCGGGGTACGCCAGCGCTGGCGGCCCCGGATGGGTTCGTGCGCGGCGAGCGTGCATCCGGTCACGCCCGGGCAGGTCATCGCGAGGACCACATCGCGGTACGTCCACACGGCCACCGCCTGCTCGTCCGACCACTGGACCGCCTGGGTGCCCGGATCGAGTACCTCGAATCCCTTCTGGTTCGGCCTGCCGACGACGACCACCGCGGCCGAGTCGGCCCCGGCCACCGCGGCCCACGGCACGTCCCGCGCCCAGACCTCGGCGCCGGTACGCACGTCCCGCACGTCGACCCGCCCTCGGCCGAACACCACGACCACCCGACCGCTGACCACCGCGTACTCCGGCCGACCGCCGAGCCTCGTCTCCCACGCGGGTGCCGGGCTCGACAGGGCGCCGAGCCGGTCGAACCAATCGAGTACCGCCGGCCCCGGGTTCTGCCCGGTGATCAGGAGGTACGACGTCACGAGCGTGAGGACGCCGACCACACCCAGCGCAGCCTCGAACCGCCCGATGGCCCTCCCCTGTGCCACCGGCTCACGGTAGAGGAACGTCCTGGACCAGCGCGTCAACCGCGCGTGTCCGGACGTTCCCGCCGATCAAGGGCAAACTGTTGTGAGTTGATTTCTCCGTCACACCGATTTGCCCTTGATCGCGCGACGGATCGTGTCGACGATCAGGTGCGGATGGTAGTAGAGGTCGTTGCTGGTGAAGTAGCGCATCGCCCACCCACGCTCCTCCAACCAGTTGTGTCGCTGCCGGTCCCGGCGCAGCCGTTCGCGGTCGAGGTGCGATTGGCCGTCGTACTCCGAACCGATCAGGTAGTGCTCGAGACCCAGGTCGAGGCGGTACCGCAGGTATCCGTACTCGTCGCAGACGGGAAACTGAGGTACCGCAGGCGGCAGCCCACCATCGTGCATCACCAACCGCA
>DASRII010000479.1:0-21805 GCA_035650075.1 Micromonosporaceae bacterium
AACCACCTGGACTGGTTGCCGCTGGCCTTCGATGGGCTGTGCGCGGCGCCGATGCTCACGACGATCCACGGGTTCTCGTCGCCGCGGATCCTGCCCGCGTACCAGCGCGCCCGCGGTGAGTTCGTGTCCATTTCGGACGCTGACCGCACGCCGGGTCTGCGCTACCGAGCGACCGTCCACCATGGAGTGAACCCGGCGGCGTACCCATTCCGAGCAGTCCCCGGCCGGTCGTTGGTGGCGTTCGGCCGGATCCATCCGGACAAGGGCACGGCCGACGCCATCGCCATCGCGCGCATCACCGGCCGGCCGTTGCTCATCTGTGGTCCGGTGCAGGACGAGGAGTACCACCGCGACCAGGTGCTTCCGCACGTGGACGGCGACCGCGTGCGGTACCTGGGCAACGTCGGGCCGGACCGCCGGGCGCGTATCCTGGGTTTGGCCGCGGTACTCCTGCACCCCATCGCGTTCGCCGAACCGTTCGGGCTGTCCGTGGTGGAGGCGATGATGTGCGGTACACCCGTCGTGGCGTACCCCCGCGGCGCCCTGCCGGAGGTCGTCGACGAAGGCGTCACCGGCTACCTGGTCGACGGCGTCGACGCGGCCGCGGCAGCCGTGGAGTCCGCTGTGCGACTCGACCGCCGGCGCGTCCGCGCGTCTACCCAGCGGCGGTTCGCCGCCGATCGTATGGTCGACCGGTACGTGCGGCTGTACGAGGAGGTCGTCGGTGGAGCTGTTCACCCGTCATGATGCCAACCCGCTGTTGGACGCGCAGCGTTGGCCGGTACCCGTCAATACGGTCTTCAACCCGGGCGCCGCAGTGGTCGACGGTGAGACCGTGCTGCTCTGTCGCGTGGAAGACCGGCGCGGCATCTCCCACCTGACGGTGGCGCGCAGCGCGGACGGGATTACCGGCTGGCGAGTCGATGCCGAGCCGCTGGTGCGCGACGACCCGGACGACTTCAGCTCCCGCTGGGGGGTCGAGGACGCGCGAATCACCCGGGTCGACGACCTGGACGCGTGGGTCTTCACCTACACCGCGTACGGTCCGGAAGGCCCGTGCGTCGCGCTGGCGCTGACCCCGGACTTCCGTACGGTCGAGCCGATAGGGGCCATACTGCCGCCGGAGGACAAGAACGCCACTCTGCTGCCCCGCCGGATCGACGGTAAGTTCGTCCTGCTGCACCGGCCGGTGGCGCGCCTCACCGGAAGCCCGGGAGTGTGGCTGTCCCGGTCCACGGACCTGCGATCGTGGACCGCGCCGGAGCCGGTCTTCAGCGCGCGCGGCGGACCGTGGTGGGACTCCGTGCGGATCGGCATGGGACCGCCGCCGGTCGAGACACAGCACGGCTGGCTGGGCATCTACCACGGCGTCAAGCAGGTGGCCAACGGACTCGTGTACCGGGTCGGCCTGGTGCTGCTCGACCTGGACAACCCGGCCCGGGTGCTGCGCCGCACCGACGGTTGGGTGTTCGGCCCCGACGGACCGTACGAACTCGTCGGCGACGCGCCCAACGTGGTGTTCCCGACGGGCCTGATCCACGACCCAGCCAGCGGCGAGCTGCGGCTGTACTACGGCGCCGCGGACACCACCATCTGCCTGGCTACCGCCCCGCTGCCCGAGGTGCTCGACGCCGTGCTGTCCGCACCCGCGGCGTAACCGTTCGTCCCCGACCGATATCGTGTTTCCCGAATCCCCGGCGAGACAGACGTGGAGAGGACGATGTCTGAGGTCGAACGACTCGAGTTCCAGGCGGAGGCCCGACAACTGCTGCACCTGGTGGTCCATTCGATCTATTCGAACAAGGACATCTTCCTGCGGGAGCTCATCTCCAACGCGTCGGATGCTCTGGACAAGCTGCGGCTGGACGCCTACCGCGACAAGGATCTCGACGCGGATGTCTCCGATCTGCACATCGAGATCGCCGTCGACAAGGAACAGCGGACGCTGACCGTTCGCGACAACGGCATCGGCATGTCGCGCGACGAGGTGGTCGACCTGATCGGCACGATCGCCCGATCGGGTACCGCCGAGCTGTTGCGGCAACTGCGGGAGGCCAAGGACGCCGCGGCCTCGCGTGACCTCATTGGACAGTTCGGGGTGGGCTTCTACTCGACGTTCATGGTGGCCGACCGGGTGACGCTGGTGACCCGACGCGCGGGGCAGAGCGACGCGACGCGGTGGGAGTCGGATGGTGAAGGCGGCTACACGGTCGAGACCGTGGCCGACGCGCCGCAGGGCACCGCCGTGACGCTGCACCTGAAGGAACCCGACGACGAGGACCAGCTGCACGACTACACCTCCGACTGGAAGATCCGGGAGATCGTCAAGCGGTACTCCGACTTCATCCCCTGGCGGATCGCCATGGGGGACGAGACGCTCAACTCGATGAAGGCGCTGTGGTCGCGGCCCAGGGACGAGGTCGAGGACGAGGAGTACCACGAGTTCTACCGGCACATCAGCCACGACTGGACCGACCCGCTCGAGGTCATCCACATGCGGGCCGAGGGCACCTTCGAATACGAGGCCTTGCTGTTCATCCCGTCCCAAGCGCCGTTCGACCTGTTCCGGTCCGACGCGAGGCGGGGCATCCAACTGTACGTCAAACGCGTGTTCATCATGGCCGACTGCGAGGAGCTGACGCCGGCGTATCTGCGGTTCGTCAAGGGCGTCGTCGACGCCCACGACCTCTCGCTCAACGTGTCGCGGGAGATCCTCCAGCAGGATCGGCAGATCCAGCTGATCCGCCGGCGCCTGGTCAAGAAGGTGCTGTCGACGGTCAAGGACCTGATGACCCGTGACGCCGAGCGCTACCGCACGTTCTGGGAGCAGTTCGGCCGCGTCGTCAAGGAAGGCCTCATCGGCGACCCGGACAACCGGGAGTCCATATTGGACATCGCCATGTTCGCGTCCACACAGGACGATGGCGCGCTGACCACGCTGCGGCAGTACGTCGACCGTATGAAGGACGGTCAGGAACACATCTACTTCATGACCGGCGAGTCCCGTACGACGATCGAGAACTCACCGCACCTGGAGGCGTTCCGCGCCAAGGGGTACGAGGTGCTGCTGCTAACCGATCCGGTCGACGAGGTATGGGTCGACATGGTGCCCGAGTTCGACGGCAAGTCGCTGCGGTCGATCGCCAAGGGTCGGGTGGACCTCCCCGAGGACAGTGAGCCCACCGAGGAGGAGCAGGAGCGGCGGGAGCAGCGGAGCAAGGACTTCGCGCCCCTGCTGGCGTGGATGGCCACGAAGCTAGAGCAGGAGACCAAGGAGGTCCGCCTGTCGACCCGGCTCACCACGTCACCGGCCTGTATCGTCGCCGACGCGGACGATCCGACGCCGGCCCTGGAGCGGATGCTCCGGGCGATGGGGCAGGACCTGCCACC
Source organism: Micromonosporaceae bacterium (assembly GCA_035650075.1). GTDB lineage: Bacteria > Actinomycetota > Actinomycetes > Mycobacteriales > Micromonosporaceae > DASSUC01. The sequence goes on from DASRII010000479.1 coordinate 3,391, forward strand.
CACCAAGCGCATCCTCGAGCTGAACCCGACTCACCCGTTGGTGACCGGGCTGCGGCAGGCGTACGAGGACCGGCCCGACGACGAGGCATTGGCGGAGACGGTCGAACTGCTCTACGGCACCGCGGTGCTCGCCGAAGGTGGCGAACTCGCCGACCCGGCCCGGTTCGCCCGCCTACTCGCCGACCGCCTGGCCCGAACACTCTGACCAATGTTAGGTGCCACAGCGCTTTGCTCTGCGCACCCATACGCAACACATTTGCTGCCCTCAATGTGTTGCGTATAGGTGCGCAGAGCAAAGCCGTCTCGGACATAGGTCTCATCAACAGCAGGCACGTAGTCGCGCACTTCGCGGGAAAGGAGAGCACGCGACTATGCAGGCTCCGAAGCCGAGATCGACTGGGACCATGTCCAACGCATGCGAACGGAGTACCCACCTCTGACCACCAGCCACATCACGATCGACGCGATCAATGCCCAGGACGACAACATCCAGTACGTCCTCAACCAGATCAACGGTTGACGAGGACGACCCGGCCGATGGGTTCACCGTCCGCCAGGTAGCGGATGGCCTCGCCGGCCTCGTCGAGGCGATAGGTGCGGTCGATGACCGGGATGAGCTGCCCCGCCTCGAGATGCGTCCGTAGCGTGGCCATCGCGTCGTGCTTGCTCAGCCGGCTGGGACCGCCCCGGCGCAGGTGGCGATCGAAGAGCGCCCGTACGGTCAGCCCTCCGAACCGGGGCAGGCTCCCCAACCATCTCCGCCCGACGCGGCCGAAGTGGTCGTGTCCAATGAGGACATAGACGCCGTCCGGGGTCAGCACGCGCCGGCATTCGGCGAAGGAGTGGTTGCCGGGGATGTCGACGATCAGGTGGTACCGCTGACTGTTGCGGGTGAAGTCCTGTTCGGTGTAGTCGACGACCTCGTCAGCGCCGAGCGACCGGACCAGGTCCAGCTTTCTGGTGTGGTCGACGCCGGTCACGTGTGCGCCATGGGCCTTGGCGAGCTGCACGGCGCAGGCTCCCACACCACCACCGGCGCCGTTGACCAGGACTCGCCGGTCGGGGCGCAACTGTGCGGTCGGTACGTTCAGGAGGGTGATGTATCCGGTCGTCGGTACCGCGGCGGCCTGCTCGAACGTGACGCCCGCGGGCTTGAGCTCGAGCCCTTCCTCGGGCACGGACGCGTACTCGGCGAAGGCGCCACCGTTGCGCCACGAGAAGGTGCGCATGCTTTCGCCGAAGACCTCGTCTCCCGGCCGGAACCGGGTGACGTCCTTGCCCACCGCCTCGACGACTCCGGCCAGATCCGTGCCGGGTACCGGGTTCTTCGGCCGGCGCACTCCCGATCCCATCAGGCGCAGCACGAACGGACGGCCGGTCACGACATGCCAGACGTCCGGGTGCACGGATGCCGCGCGCACGCGTACGAGTACCTCGTCGTCCCCGACCGCCGGCTGTTCGATGTCCCGGAGCCGTAGGCCGTCCGGGGACCCGTACCGATCCTGCACGATCGCCCGCATACCGTGAGGGTAGCGTCGCCGTAGAGTGGGGCGAATGACGGCCGACGACCGGCTCACGACGCTGCACGCTCTCTGGTCGGTCTGGGAGGCGCACGGCCGGGCGCTGACGGACGAGCAGTGGGATCTGTCCACGCGGCTCGGAGACTGGACGGTACGCGCGCTGTACGCACACGCCGGGGCGTGGCCCGGCGGGCTCGCGAAGCTGGTCGAGCGGGTGCGCGACGTCGAGCCCACGCACCCCACAGCGGCCGCGCTGCTGCGCGACTTCAACCGTCCCGACGGGATCGCCAAGCGCGACGCCGACCGGGTCGCCCGCGGGGCCCGCGAGGACGCGGTGACCTACTCCACCGCCGAGATGGTCGAGCAGTTCGCCAGTACCGGGCCACGCGCGATCGTGACCGCACGCCAGCTCGGTCCGGTCGTGGTCGACTTCTTCGGGTTGGCGATGCTCCGCCTCGACGAAGCGGTCAGCATCGGCATCGTGGAGGCGACGGTACACCTGCTCGATCTGCAGCGCGCGATCGGCGCGGCTCCTGCCGCGCCCGCGGACGGCCTGGCCCACACCGCGGCGGTACTCACCGAAATGGCGCCCGTTGTCGAATACATCGAGCTGGCCACGGGCCGAGCGACCGCGGACCTGTTCCCGGTCATGACTTGATCATCCCGACCGTTGCTTGACTCCGGCGTTCAGCAGGCGGACGACTTCGGCGATCCGCCGGGCTCGTTCTTCCGGGCGGCGTTTCGTGCCGTCGATCCAACGTAGGTATGCCTTGCGGTAGAACTGTGCGAGCGAGTCGAAGAACGCGCCGGCATCGGGATTCTCGTCCAGAGCCGCGGCGAAGTCGTCGGCGAGGTCGTCGCGCTGCGGGCCTTCGGGCACGATCTCGACCGTGACCTCGTCCCCGATGGTGAAAGGTGAACAGTCGCGAAGCCACGCGGGGCCGAGCGTGAATCCGCGACGGTCGCCGTGCGTTTCGATGACGGCCCGGATGCCGACGCCGTTGACGGTACCGGTCACGTGATGCCGGGGCTTCGGGCGCCAGGTGCGGTCGGGATCGAATGGGACCGGCACGAATACGTGGCCCCGGCTACCCTTGGCGATCGTGGCGGTGAAGCGTTGCGGCTGCATCGCCCGATCCTCGCACGACCGTGTCACCACCGTTTGGGGGATCAATGATCGACACAGTGGAGCCATTGTCCAACGGGGTGCAGATCGGCATACGCGTTCCGGCTCTCCTCATCGCGTTGGCCGGCATGGTGCTCGTGCTCGTTGCCATGCGGCGCACGGGTGTGTTGGCGACAATGCTCGGCGCGGCCGGATGCTTGTTTCTCGCCCTGGACCAGCTGGTCATCATCGTGTGGGTGCTGCAGGTGAGCTCGTTGAGTACCGGATCCAATGTGGACGCCGATCAGTTGACAGCCGTCGCCAATCTCTACACGCTGGTGGACGCGGCGATGATCACGGTCGGTGTGACGCTGGTGGTGGCCGCTCTCGTCGTACCACGTCCGACTACTCGATAGACGACGCCATCCACGCGGCGACCTGGGCCCGCGAGCTGAAACCCAGCTTGTTGAGGATGTTGCGGACGTGGCTGTCGACGGTGTGTTCGGAGATGAGCAGGCGCACGCCGATCTGCTTGTTGCTCAGGCCCTCGGCGACGAGGCGGGCGACCTCGGCTTCGCGTTTGCCGAGCGGTGAGGTACCCGTGTCGTCCGGTGCCGGCGCGGTCGTCGCGGGTTCGCCGAGCGCTAGGGCGATCGCGGTGCCACGGCTCATGCGGCGTCCCGTGTCGAGCTGGGCCTCGAATGCCCGCGAGCCGAGCGCGGCTCTCGTCGACTCCTCGGCCCGCGTCCGCAACGGAGCGATATAGGGCAGGACGTCGGCGCCGACGCCGCGTTGCGCGGTCTCCGCGGCGCCCAGCAGCTGTGCGCCGAGCTTCGGCTGGCCGGAGAACGCCGCGTGGCAACCCAACACACCGAGTAGGGCGTACTGGGCTACGCGATCGTCGATCCGGCGGGCGATTTCCAGCGCTTCGGTGCACAACGGCTTCGAGCCGTCGAGATCCCGTCCGACCAACAACAGCAGGCCCACGTTCAGCAGCATCATCTCGAGCGCGTAGAGGTCGCCCACCTCCCGGCTGTGCCGTACGCCGGCCGCCGACGCCGACCGGACCGCCGCGAGGTCGCCGTCCAGCAAACCACCGAGTGACTGCGCCTGGAGTACCGCGATCGTGGCCGGGTAGTCGTCGAGGTCCGCCGCGAGCGCGCGAGCCTCCTCGAGCAGATCGTCCGCTGACTCGCGGTCGCCCAAGGCGTTCGCGGCGATCGATGCCAACGACAGCGACTGCGACCGCAGACTCGGCAGTCCTGCCTCCCGAGCCTCTGCCGCGGCCCGTTCCAGCGCCGGCCGAGCGGTGGCGACATCGGTCTGCAGGATCGCGAGAAACCCGCGCATGAATTGGGCGAGCGGTGAGCTGTGCTGCCGCGAGCCGAGCATCTCGTCGAGCCACCGGACGCCTTCGCTGGTCGCGCGGGTGACCCAGTACCACCCGACGTGGGTGGCGAGATCGAGCCCCAGCCGGTCGTCGCGGCGGCTCACGCACCACCGGAGTACCGAGCGAATGTTGTCGATTTCGAGGTCCATCCAGTCGAGCCACTCGACCAACCGGTACCGGGCCTGTGGCAGGGTTCGCTGGCACCAGTCGCGGTAGTACTCGGCGCAGCGCAGCTCGACCGCGTCCTCCTCGCCGGCCTCGCGCAGCCTGATGCCGGCGTACTCCCGCATCGTCTCGTGCAGCCGGTAGCAGGCCCGCTCGACGTCGTCCTCGGCCACGTCGTCCTTGAACACCAGGGATTTGTCCACAAGAGACGACAGCACATCCAGCACGCGGACCGCCGGCACGTCGTCACCGCCGCACACCGCCTCGACATCGTCGACGGTGAACCGCCCGGCGAACACGCACAGCCGCCGCAGCAGGATCTGTTCGTCGGCCGTCAACAGGTCGTGACTCCAGTCGATCGTCGTACGCAGCGTCTGGTGCCGGGGCAGGGCGGCCCGGCCGCCGCCGGTGAGCAGTCCGAACCGGTCGGTCAGGCGGCCGAGGATCTGCGGTACCGACAGCACCCTGGTCCGTACCGCCGCCAGCTCGATCGCCAGCGGCAGCCCGTCGAGCCGGCGGCACAGCTCGACCACGGCCGCCTGGTTCGCGGCGGTCAACTCGAAGCGCCCCGACGCGGCAGCGGCCCGCTCCACGAAGAGCCGGACCGCCTCGTTCTGCCGGAGATGGGCCAGGGGTACCGCCGGTTCGGCCGACGGCAGGTCGAGCGGGGGGACGGCGACCAGGTGCTCACCCGGTACCGACAGCGGCTCCCGTCCGGTGGCGATCACCCGTACCCCCGGCGCGGCCCGCACAACGTCGGTCAGCAGGCCCGCGGCGGCCTCGAGCAGGTGTTCACAGTTGTCGACCACGAGCAGCAACCGCTTGTCCCGCAGGTACGACAGCAGCAGTGCCACCGGATCGCTGGCGGCCTGGTCCCTGAGGTCGAGGGCGGCCAGGACGACGTTGCCGACCAAGGCGGGATCCCGTACGTCGGCGAGTTCGACCAGCCATGCTCCGGCGGGGAATCCGCGGGCCAGATCGGTCGCCGCCCGGATCGCCAGCCTGGTCTTGCCGACCCCGCCCGGCCCGACGAGGCTGATCAGACGGGCCTCGGTGAGCTTCTTCCGCACCTCGGCCAGCTCACGGCGGCGGCCGATGAAGCTGGTCGCTTCGGCCGGCAGGTTGCCTGGGCGGCGGGCGGGTCTGGCGATGCCCGGAACAGTACCGCATCACGAATTTCATTGATGTCTCCATTGCGCCCGGCCGCCTACGCTGCCGAACATGCTGGAGCAGCCGCCGGTACAACGGGTGGAGGTCAGGTTCGTCGGACCCCCTCCCGCGGAGCGGGTGGCTCGCGCGTCGGGGGTCAGCGACGTGGAGGTCGACGGCTCCGTTCTGCGCTGCCTGGTCAGCGGCAGCTTTCAGCCGTTTCTCGAGGCCATCCGGGGGTACGAGGTCACCAACCTCCAGTCCCTGCCGACCGCGTAGGAGAGGAGCACCCGTGAAGGCGATCCGCTATCACCGGTACGGCCCGCCGGATGTCCTCGAACTGCGGGACGTCGACATGCCCGCCATCGGCGACGGGGACATTCTGGTCCGCGTACGGGCCGCGGCGGTCAACCCGCTCGACTGGCATTTCATGCGGGGTACGCCGTACCTCGTCCGCGCGATCGGCGGGCTGTCCCGGCCGAAGAACACCGGACTCGGTGTCGACCTAGCCGGAAACGTGGAGGCGGTCGGCCGGAACGTCACCCGGTTCCGACCCGGGGACGACGTCTTCGGCGAGCGCCACGGAGCATTCGCCGAATACGTCGTGATGAGTCAGGACGCGGCGGTCGTGACCAAGCCGGCCAACCTGACGTTCGAGGAAGCGGCGTCGGTACCGGTCGCGGCGATCACCGCGCTGCAGGCGTTGCGGGACAAGGGAAAGCTCGCGCCGGGCCAGGCCGTACTGGTCAACGGCGCCGCGGGCGGCGTGGGTACGTTCGCGGTGCAGATCGCCAAGGCGTTCGGCGCGGAGGTGACCGGCGTCTGCAGTACGCGCAACGTGGACATGGTTCGCTCGATCGGTGCCGACCACGTCGTGGACTACACCCATGAGGACTTCCTTCGGACCGGCCGCCGCTACGACCTCGTCGTCGACATCGCCGGCGGTCGGACGCTGTCGGAGATGAGGCGGGTACTCGCTCCGAAGGGCGTCCTCGTCGGAGTCGGCGGGCCGGTCACGGGGAATTGGATCGGGCCTTTGCTCGGTCCGATCAGGATGCTCCTGCTCTCCCCCTTCGTGAGCCAGACGATGCGTCCCATGCTGGCCCGCGTGACCCGAGACGACCTCGCCGTCCTGTGCGAGCTGCTCGAGGCCGGCAAGGTCACTCCCGTGATCGACCGGACGTACAAGCTCGACGAGGTACCCGAGGCCATCCGCTACCTCGAGGCCGGACACGCCCGGGGAAAGGTCGTCATCACCCCGTGAGCCGAAGGGAGTGACGGTACCGATGCACGCCCGCGCGCTGTTCGCGCCTCTCGGGCCGACCTATGACCGGGTCGGCGCCGCGCTCTCGCTGGGACAGGACCCGCTCTGGCGGCGGTACCTCGTCTCGCGCCTACCGCGTGGCGGCCACGTCCTCGATGTCGCGACCGGGACGGGGCTCGTCGCGGCGCGGCTCCTCCGCCGAGGCTTCGAGGTGACCGGGGTCGACCAGAGCCCGGAGATGTTGGCGGTCGCGCACCATCGCTTCGGCGACGACGTCCGCCTCGTCAACGCGTCGGCCGAGGCGCTCCCCCTCGACACCGCATCCTTCGACCACCTCACGTTCACGTACCTGCTGCGCTATGTCGCCGACCCCGGCGCGACGCTGGCCGAGCTCGCGCGCGTGGTGCGGCCGGGTGGGTACGTCGTCTCGCTCGAGTTCGGTTTCCCGTCCGGTCCCGCGCGCACAGCCTGGCAACTCTACGTCCGGACGGTGCTCCCGCTCGCCGGCCGCCTGCTGCGGCGCGGCTGGCGCGAGGTCGGCGATTTCCTCGGCGGGTCTATTCGCGACTTCTGGCGGCGCTACCCGCTCGACCGTCAACTGGCCTGGTGGCAGGCTGCCGGCTTGCGCGTCGACGAGGTCAAACCGTTGAGCTTCGGCGCCGCCGTGGTCATCCGGGGACGGAAGATATGAGTACGCGGTTGAGTTTCCGGCCCGCGTGGTACGCGCTCGAGCGCGGTGGTTGGCGCGACTACGTGACGCTGCTGCACCTGCCCTACACGGCATGGCACCTGTCGTATGTCGTCATCGGCGGCTGCCTCGCGCCCGTGGTGGCATGGGACCGGCTCGGTGCGGCCGTCCTCGCGTTCGCACTCGCGCTCGGTGTCGGAGCGCACGCTCTGGACGAGCTGAACGGGCGACCGCTGCGTACGCGAATCCCCACCGGCGTGCTCGTCGCGCTCGCCGCCTCTTCCATCGCGGTAGCCTGCGCGATCGGCATCGTCGGCGCGGTTGTCTTCGAGGCCTGGCTCGTACTGCTCATTCCCGTCGGGGTGTTTCTGGTGCTGGCGTACAACCTCGAGTTCGCCGGAGGGCGGTTCCACTCGGACATCTGGTTCGGGCTCGCGTGGGGTGGTTTCCCCGTCCTCAACGGGTACGCGGCCGTCGCGGGAAGCATCGGACCCGTCGCGGTACTCGCCGCGACATTCGCGGTGGTGCTTTCGCTCGCCCAGCGGGTGCTGTCGACGCATGTGCGGTTCGTGCGACGCCGGGTCGTGGAGGTGCGCGGTGACCTCACGCTGGCCGACTCGAGCACCGTACCGCTCGACGCCGGCAAGCTCACCGCCGCCGCCGAGGCCGGACTGCGACTGCTCTCCCTCGCGACCGTCGTGCTCGCCGCGGCTCTCGTCGCCTACCGCCTCTGACCGGACCGCGCCGTGCCGACAACAGACAAGCGAACCTGCGTGATCGGTGCCGGCCCTTGCGGCCTCGCGGCGGTGAAGAACCTGCTCCGGGCCGGATGCGACGTCGTCTGTTACGAGGAGAGCGACGGCATCGGCGGCAATTGGGCGTTCACCGACGATCCGGGCCGCGGCAGTGTCCATGAATGCACACACACCATCTCTTCGCGGCGCATGTCGTCTTTCGACGACTTCCCGATGCCGGCCCACTTTCCCGACTTTCCCTCGCACTGGCAGATGCTCGCCTACTTCACGGACTACGCCCGAACGTTCCACCTCGAACCGCACATCCGTTTCGGTACGCGGGTCGAGCACTGCGAGCTGAACGACCGGGGAAGGTGGGAGGTTCGGGTCGTCGCGGACGGCACGGCGACGACCGAAGTCTTCGACAGCCTGGTCGTCTGCTCGGGCCATCACCGCGACGCATTCGTACCGGAGTTTCCGGGTACGTTCGCCGGACGCATCCTGCACTCCTCGGCATACAAGCGCCCGGAACCATTCCGCGGCCAGCGGGTGCTCGTGGTCGGTGCCGGCAACTCCGCGGTCGACATCGCCGTCGACATCGCCCGCGTCGCCTCGCACACCGCGCTCAGCGTGCGCGAAGGCACCTACATCGTGCCGAAGCTGTTGTTCGGGCATCCGATCGACGTGGTCTATGCGTACTGGCAGAACTTGCTGCCGCGGCCACTGCTCCGGCTGAGCCTGAAAGTCTGGCTGCGGTTCGCGGTCGGCAGGTGGGAAGGGTACGGGTTGCCGACTCCGACCGGCGCACCGCTCGAGAAACACCCGACGGTGAATTCGAGCGTGCTCGAGGCGCTCCGCAGCGGCCGGCTCGTCGCGCGCCGCGCCATCGAGCGCTACGACGGACACACCGTCTGGTTCACCGACGGCGTGCGGGAGGAGTTCGACGCGATCGTCATGGGTACCGGCTTCCGCACCACGTTCCCATTCCTGTCCGGACGAGTCGTCGGTTGGGACCTTTCCCGCACACCACCGCTGTACCTGAAGATGATGCACCCGACGATTCCCAACCTGTTCTTCATCGGGCTGTTCCAGCCGGTCGGCTGTGTCTGGCGGCTCGCCGACTACCAGGCGCGTATCGCGGCGCTGCAGATCAGCGGGCGGCTGCGGCGCCCACCCGACATCGGTACACGGATCCGCCACGAGGTCCGCCGATCGCACGCGCGGTCCGGTCCGTCGCCGCGGCACGCGATCGCCGTCGACTACCGGACGTTCCGGCGGCAACTCATGCGCGAGCTAGCCTGATCGGTGTGTCGATCACGCGTCCAATCGGTGCCGTGAACTAGGCGTGCGGGCCGACCGTCACGGTACCGACGGTCAGCGTCGGCGGCGCCTGCATGACAGTGCCGACCAGGTCGATTTCGTCGTCGAGCTGGCGGCGTTGCGCCGCGGTGAGTTCGCGCAGCGGTTCGACGGTGATGGCGAGCTTGCGACCGGACAGTTTCTGGTGCCATACCCCATCCACCACGCCGTCGACGAGCAGCACCGGATAGTTGCCAGCCTGGCCGCCCGGGTTGAGTCCGCGGGCCGCGGCCCGTTCGGGATACAGCTTCTCCCTCGGCTGACCGGCGACGACGTACGCGTCGAAGTACGGCAGGAGGCGGATCCCGCGCTGTGCCCGGTGTGGTGTGGCAGTGTCGCCGGCCACGGTCCACGCCGGTTGCCCGTCCAACTCGACACCCTCCACGTCGCCGGCCAGCTCGTCGAACAGCTCGACCGCACGCCGCGGTGGGATGTTCGACCATTTGGCGAAGTGCTGCGGTGTGGCCGGGCCGTACGCGTACAGGTAGCGCGTCACGAGCGTCCGCAGGGCCGCGGTGCCGTCGTCCGGGCGGAAGCCGGGCAGCCAGCGGTGCGGGTTGGTGTACGTCACCGTCCGACCGCGGTTGGCTCCGAAGCAGAGCACCCCGCGGTGCGCGGCGGTACTCGTCAGCTGGCGCCACCGCGGCCATTTGTCCTGGAACGCGTCCATCGTCCGCTCGACCGCCCACGGGCCGACCCGATCGGCGAGCGCCTCGGTCAGCTCGTCGACGGTCAGCTCGTCGTCCGCCAACGAGTCGCCGATGGCCGCGACGACCTCGTCGGCCTGGTCGGTGGTGAAGCGCACCGGCTCGGGATGCATCGGTACCGACGACGGCAGGGCCGACAACGCTCCCGTCCACATGGGCAGGTCGGCGGTCGGCAGCAGGTGTACCGTGCCGCGCGGGCCGAACGTCTTTACCAGCGTGCGGTCGTCCCACAGCGCGCGCTGCACGTCGGCGCGGGTCGCCCCGGCGAGGCGCCGCCCGATCGACAGTTCCGCGGCGCTGAGCACCTGCGCGTGCGCGCCGCACATCACCCGGGCGATGTCGGCCAGGCCAAGGTCCGTTGCCGGTTCGGTCAACCCGCTCCGGGCCATCCGTCGAGCCGTGACGCCGTTCCAGGTCAGTTTCGTGGTCACGAAAGCACATTCTCGTCGAACCCGGCGCTGAATGTCGCGACGAGCCGATCGTCCACAGTGAACGCGTGGTAGTCACCACCCAGTGGAAACCAGGCCAGGCCGCCAACCCCGGCCGCGTAGAGCGCGGTGGCGTACGCGTCGGCGGTACCCAGATCGGGTCCGACCACGGTCACCGACGCGCACGTGGTGACCGGCCGGCCGGTGTGTGGGTCGCGCACGTGCGCGCCGCGCTCGTACGAACCGGACGTGGCCACCGCCCCATCCGTGAGCGGGAGCACCAGCACGACCGCGCCCGGGTCGCGCGGGTCGCGGATGCCGACCCGCCACGGGCCGCCGTGCGGCGCGGTTCCCCGTACCACGACATCTCCACCGCCACCGACGGCGAAGTCGGTGATGCCCGCGGCGCCTACGCACGACGCGGCTCGCGCGGTTCCCCACCCCTTGACCAGACCGCTCGGGTCGAAGCCGCCCGGCAGCGCCCACGCGTCGAACCAGCCGCGGGTGGCGACGTTCATCTCCTCGCACCGGGCGACGACCTCGACGAGGTCCGGGGGGTAGCTCGACGGGCTCAGCTCGCCGCGGCGCACCCGGCAGACGAGCGAGTCGGTCCGGAACGGGCTGAACGCCGCGTCGACCGCGTGCAGTTCGGCGGCCGCGGTCTCGATGGCCTCCTTCGCCCCGCCGGTGGAGGCAACGAGGCAGAACGAGAACACCGTCCCCATCGCCTCGACCGCGTGCCGGACGATCACGACAGCTGATCCAGGGCGCCCTGCAAGGATCTCAGGTAGCCACCGCCGGTGAAGGTGGCGCCGGACACCACGTCCACATCGGCCGACTGCGCGGTCAGCACGCGCTGGCGCAGTTGGGGTACCAGCTCCGCGTCGACCCATTTCGAGTGTTCGTGCAGGGTGGGCAGGACCAGCGCGGTGATGTCGGTCATCACTCCAGATTGGACGGTGACGCGTACTTGCACCGGACCGTAGTCGGTCTGCACGAGCGGACCGGTGGCGGTGCCGTCGTGGAGTTGCCGCGGCGTGGGCGACGGGGCCGGCCCGGTACCGCGGCTCGGTACCGGGGTCGGTTCCGCGACGGCGCTCGCGGTCAGCGTGTGACCGGCCAGCACCGCCGCCGCACCGGCTACCGCACCAGCCACCCCGATCAACGTCCGTCTCATGCCGGCTCCCGCTTCGCTGCGCGCCTTGTGCGCCGCCTTCCCTCGTCGCTGCGCTCCTCAGTCCAGGCGCCGCGGCGCTCCGCTTCGCTCATGTGGACTCCCGCTTCCTGGCGTCTGCCGGGTGCAGCCGGAAGTTTTCGTGGTGCACCTGGCGGCGCGGTACGCCAGCATCCCGGGCCGCGGCCAGGACGTTCGCGGTGAACCCCGGCGGCCCGCAGACGTAGAGCGTGTGCCCGGCGATGTCCGGTACGAGTTCGGTCAGCCGACGGCTGGTCATCGGCTGGGTGCCGCGACTGCCGACGAGGTGGTGTACCGTGCCGCCGCGCTCCCGCACCAATGCGTCGACCTCGTCGCGAAGGATCAGGTCGCCGTCGTGACTGGCCCGGTACAGGACGGTCGGCGCGGTCTCCGGCGGTAGGTCCTCGAGCAGCGCCCGGATCGGGGTGATCCCGACGCCGCCGGCGACGAGCGTGACCGGACCACCATTGTGCCGGGCCTGCGCGGTGAACGCGCCGTAGGGGCCCTCCATCACCACGGCGGTACCGCGCTGGAGCCGGCGCAACAGTCCACTGTGGTCACCCGAGGTGCGGACGGTGATGCGCAGCCGGTTGCCGGGCAGGAGCCCGGAAATCGAGTACGGGTGTGCGGGGCACCGCAATCCCGGTGCGTGGAAGCGCCAGTGGGCGAACTGGCCGCCGGCCAGCGGTAGGCGATCCAATCGCACCCCGGACATCACCACCGAGACGACGTCCGGCGCTTCCTCGACGACATCGGCGACGCGCAGCCGGTGCCGGAAGGCCCGCACCAGTGGCAGGCCGACGCGGAACGCGAGCAGGCAGCCGAAGGCGAGTCCGACGAGGCCGAGCCACAGGGCCTGGGCCAGCGGGTGACCGACGAAGGCCGAGCCGTTCGTAATCTGGTGCGGCACCGCGAGCGCGACACCGAGGTACATGCTCAGGTGCAGCGCCCACCACGCGCCGTACCGCATCCGCTGCCGCACGCGCCACCAAGAGGCCACCCCCGCCACCACCATCAGCGCGAGACCCAGTGCGGCGGGCAGCACCCACGGGTACCGGCGCAGCAGCGTCCACAACTCGGCCAGGAACCCGGCGCGGGCCATCGCCGCGTACCCGAGCGTGACCGTCACCGCGTGGCCGACCATCAGCAGCAGCGTCCACCGGCCGAGTCTGGCGTGCAGGCCGACCAACCGGTCCAGCCCAATCGTGGCGTCGAGCATGGGCACCCGCGCAGCGAGCAGCAGCCCGAGCAGCGCGAAATAACCGGCGAGTAGGCCGGCCAGCTGACCGCCGGCGAGCAGCAGGTTCGCGGTACCACCGGCGACCGACGGGATCGTGACCCACCACTGCGCCACGACCGCGCCCAGACCCACACCGGCCAGCGCGGCCAGCGCGTCCACGCCGCGGGGCCGGCGCCGGGGCCGCCGTCGGCTGCCGGCCTCGACTGTTTCCATGTAGGTGGTAGAGCCGGACGGCCCCCACCAGGTTCCATGACTCCCGCTAGCCGCGCCGGCCGTGTCCGATCTTGACGGAGGACGGGAGGTCGAGCGTGCCGTCGGCGTTCGCGTACGGCGCCGCGAGCCGCTCCAGGTTCCGGCGGATGCGCGCCACCATCAACTCCGGCTGGCCGCGGACGAGGGCGCTCGAGCGGACGGTGCCCTCGAGGAGCCAGTTCCAGACCTCTGTCGTACCGGGGAACCGGTGCGTGAGCCCGATCGTGGCCACACCGATCTCCGCCAGCCCGGCCTGGTCGAGCAGCCGGGCGAACTCGTCCTCGTCGGCGAACCGGTAGAACGGCGGGCCGGGTGGGATGTCCGCCGGCGGTACCGCGCCGGCCTCGCTGATGGCCTGGAAGAAGATGCCCGGCAGTGGCCCGGCGGCCGGTACGTCCCATGTGGACAGTGCTACCCTTCCACCGGGTACCAGCACCCGGTGGAACTCCCGTACCGCCTCCTCCGGCTGTCCGAAGTGGAGGATGGCGAGGTTGCCGACCACGGCGTCGAACGAGCCGTCGTCGAACGGTAGCCGTTCGGCGTTGACCTGAACGAAGGTCACCTCGGGGTGCAGCTGGCCCGCGAGCTTCACCATCGCGCCGGCGATGTCCACGCCGGTCGCGGCGGCTCCCCGGGCCGCGGCGGCCGCGGCGGCGTACCCCGGTCCGCTCGCGACGTCGAGCAGCCGGCAGCCCGGCCCGACCTCGGCGTGATCGAGCAGCGGCTCGACGAAGCGGCTGGTGAGTGGGGTGAAATGCTGGTGGTACGCGGCCGCCCGCTCCTCCCAGCCCTCGGCCTCCCAGGTGGTGAAGGCGTCCGGCATCTGGCTCATGGACCGACGATCGACGTAAGGCAGCGGCGCCGGCATCGGGCAGAACGCCTTATGTCGCGTTGGCGACGGCCTACACGGGTGGGTCACGGCGGTGGACAATGTGGCAACAGGCGCCTGGACCTTCGGTCGGCGCAGAGCGAGACCAACGGAGTTGATTGGGTGTCGAGCCCGTTCGTCGGCAGGACCGCCGAGCTGGCCGCTCTGGACGCGGCTCTCGCGGAGGCGGCCGCCGGCCGGGGTTCGACGCTGTTCGTCTGCGGTGAGGCGGGCATCGGCAAGTCCCGACTGGTCGCCGAGCTGTCGGAACGCGCCCGCGGTGCGGGGGCGACGGTCCTGTGCGGACGGTGCCTGGACCTCGTCGGCACCGGCGTGCCGTACCTTCCGCTCGCCGAAGCCGTGCGTCCGGTACGGACACGGCTGGACGGGCTGCCGGAGCTGGCGAGACTGACATCGGAGCCGACCTACCCGGCGACCCCGACGGACCGGCCGGTCGGGCAGCGACCGCCGGTGTTCGGCGAGGTACGAGCGCTACTCGACCGGTTGGCCGAGACGGCGCCGGTCGTCCTCGTCCTGGAGGATCTGCACTGGGCCGACGCGTCGACCCTGGACCTGGTGTCGTTTCTGGCCCATGCGGTCGGCGACAGCCGCGTATTGCTCGTCGGCACATACCGGGTCGACGAGGTCGGATCCGGGGCGGCCCTGCGGCGTCTCGCGGTCGAGCTGTACCGGGCGCGCGTGGCCAGCTCGGTGGAGCTGCCGCCGCTGTCCCGCGCCGAGTTGGAGACCCTGCTCGCCGGTGCGCGGCTACTGCGGTCCGACGAGGTCGACGCGATCTGCGTACGGTCGCAGGGCAACCCGTTCTTCGCCGAGGAGCTGATCGCCGCCGGTGACGGTGGACAGGCGCTACCGAGGGTCCTGCGCGACGCGCTCCTGCAGCGGGTGGCGCAGGTCGGCGCGGAGGGCCGGGCGGTACTGCGGGTCGCGGTGGCGGTCGGCGGGGACGTGCGGTACGGACTCGTCGTCGCGGTGGCCCCGCTCAGCGAGGCCGAGGTGCGGCACGGTCTCCGCGAAGCCGTCGACCACCTCGTGCTCGTGGCCGACCAGCGGGCCGGCACGTTCCGCTTCCGGCACGCGCTCCTCGCCGAGGCGGTCTACTCGACGTTGTTGCCCGGTGAGCGCGACGAGCTGCACGCGCGCATCGCGGAGGTGCTGACCGATCGCCCTGCCCTGGCCACTGTGGGCTCGCTGGCCAGTGAGCTGGCTCGGCACTGGGCGGCCGCCGGTCGGCCGGCCGAGGCGTTCACCGAGTCGATCCGCGCCGCGCGGGCGGCCGAGGCGAGAGCGGGACGGGTCGAGGCGCTGAGCCACCTGGAGCGGGCGATCGCGCTGTGGCCGGCAGTACCCGACGCCGCCGAGCTGGCCGGCATGGACCGTCCGGCGGTATACGCATGGGCCGCCGAGCTGGGCCACCTGACGGGGCGCGGGCGACGGGCCGCGGAGCTGATCCGGCGAGCGATCGACGATTCGTCCACTGTGGACCAGGTTCGGGTCGCGCTCTGGTACGAGCGGCTGGGCTCATATCTGCTCCCGACCGGAGACCGGGACGGTGGCCTGGCCGCGTTCCGGCGCGCCGTCGAGCTGGTACCCGACGAGCCGAAGTCCGCGGACCGGGTCCGGGTACTCGCGGCTCTGGCCAACGCCCTGTCCTTGTCCGCCCGACACGAGGAGGCGACGGCGTACGCCGCGCAGGCCATTGCCGACGCGGACGCGATCGGTGAGGACCAACTGGTGCTGCGCGCCCGCGACGTGCTGGGCCTCGATCTGTGCTACCTCGGCCGCGCGGACGAAGGTCTGCCGACGCTCCGCAAAGCCTGCGCGGGCACCCGCGACGAGGGGTCGCCGGCCGACTTCATGCGACCGCACGTCTTCCTCTCCGATGCGCTGCTCGTCACGGGCGAGCTGGCCAGCGCGGCGGAGGCCGCCGAGATCGGACTCGGCCATGCGTACCGGCTAGGGCTCGAGCAGGGGGTCGCGACGGTACTGGCGGCCAATCTGGCGGAGGCGTTGGTGGGAACCGGGGACTGGACGCGGGCCGACGCGGTACTAGCGGCCGCGTTGGGGAGCGTCGCTTCCTTCTGGTCCCACTCCTTGCACATCCAAGTGGCTCAGCTAGCCACGTACCGCGGCGAATTCGACGTCGCGCGTGAGCACCTGGACGCCGGAGCGCAGGCCGCGCGGGAGCCACCACAGACGCTGACGTACGCCTGCCTCGAGGCGGAGCTTGCCATCTGGCAGGGTCGCCCGGCCGAGGTAGCGGCCACAGTGGACGGTGGGCTGCGGTACGCCCGATCGGGAGGCCACGACTTCGCGCTGGCCCGGTTGTGCGCGGTCGGCATCCGAGCCGAGACCGATCGCGTCCGGTTGGCCGCCGCCCGGCACGACGCGGCAGCCGTGACCGAATCCCACCAGCGCGCCGGGCAGCTGGTGGAGGAAGCGAACAAGACGGCCAGGCGTACTCCGGACGCGCAGGCATGGGCGAGCGTGGCCGAGGCGGAGTTCGCCGACGTCGATCCGGTGCGGTGGGACACGGCTACCCGAGCGTGGGAGGCCTTGGGTCGCCCGTACCTGGTCGCCTACTGCCGCTGGCGGCACGCCTCGGCGCTGGTGGCAGCGGCCCCTGGGTCCTCCCCCGATGCCGTGGCGCTCGCGCGGACGGCACACCGCGCGGCCGTCGATCTCGGCGCGGACCCGTTGCGGCGCGAGGTCGAGCTGCTCGCCCAACGGGCCCGCCTCGACCTCGTCGGGCTCGAGGCGGAGCGGCCGGCAGATCCGGACCGAGTCCTCGGCCTCACCTCGCGCGAGGACCAGGTGCTCCAACTGGTCGCCCGCGGCTATACCAACCGCGAGATCGCGACCGAGCTGACGATCAGCGTCAAGACGGCCAGCGTCCACGTCTCGCACATCCTGCGGAAGCTCGGCATAGCGAGTCGCTTCGAGGCCGCCGAAATCGCGCAGCGCCTACGACGCCGGTGAGTGGAAGGGGTAGACCTTAGGCATGGACCGGCCAGCCTTCGTACTGCACGAGCACCGGAAGCCCAGGCTCCACTACGACCTGCGGCTGGAGGAGCGCGGGGTGCTGCGGTCGTGGGCGGTACCGCGCGGCCTGCCGGTGGATCCCAAGGAGGATCGGCTCGCCGTGGCGGTCGACGACCACGAGCTCGAACACCTGACCTACGAGGATACCGACAAGTCGATCGCCGACATCGGCTGGTGGGAGGAGCACGACCGTACCGAGCGCCGGATCCTCTTCACCCTGCACGGCCGGCAGGACTCCATTCGGTACGCATTGATCCGTACCGACCGGGACTGGCTGCTGCACCGCACGAAGGACCAGCCGTCCTAGGATCTATGAGTGGTTACGGAACCGCCGTCGTTGGGCCTGACCGAGCTGTCCCGGGTCCGGCTCGACGAGTTGTTGCAGGAGCTGCTGGACCGGGTCGGCGAGGTCGTCACCAGCCGGGAACGCCTCCGGGCGCTCCTCGATGCCGTCGTCGTCATCGGTTCCGATCTGGAGCTGCGCAGCACGCTGGAGCGGATCGGTGCGGCCGCCTGCGAGCTCGTCGGCGCGCGATACGGGGCGCTCGGCGTGATCGGGCCCGATCGCCGGCTGGCCGAGTTCATCACCCACGGGATCGACCCCGAGGTCCACGCGGCCATCGGGGACCTGCCCACCGGCCGCGGTGTGTTGGGTCTGCTGATCGATGACCCGCGACCGGTACGCCTGCCGGACATCGCCCAGCACCCGCAGTCGTACGGCTTCCCGCCGAACCATCCCGTTATGCGCAGCTTCCTCGGGGTGCCGATCCGCATTCGCGACCAGGTGTTCGGCAATCTCTACCTCGCCGAGAAGCTCGGTGCCGCCGAGTTCACCGAGGACGACGAGCAGATCGCCGTCGCGCTCGCCGCGGCCGCCGGCGTCGCCATCGAGAACGCGCGGCTGTACGCGTTGGCCAGCCGACGGGAACGGTGGCTCGCCGCCACGGCGGAGATCACCCACGTACTCCTCGGGGAGGTCCGCCGTACCGACGCGCTGCGGCTCGTCGCCCGCCGGGCCCGCGAGGTCGCCGAGGCCGCGCTGGTGCTCGTTCTGCTGTATGACGAGGAGACCGCGCAGCTGACCGTCGAGGTGATGGAGACCGACGAGCCGGCTACCGCCGCGGATCTGGCCGGCACCGTACTGCAGGCCAGCGAGACCGCCTTCGGCGAGGCCGTGGAGAGCCGGCGGCACAGCGTGCTCGAGAACCTCGGCAAGGCAGCGGACTGGCCGGCACCGGTGACCACCGGCCCGGCGTTGGTCGCACCGCTGGCGACGTCCTCCTCGGTACAC
>DASRII010000480.1:0-6323 GCA_035650075.1 Micromonosporaceae bacterium
CCGTAGACCTTGACGTTGTGGCCGGTGGGTTCGCCGTCGATCCACTCATCGCCGTTCTTGATGCGGTGGTTGACCAGGACCCGGAAGTCGGCGACCGCGATGCCGCCGGTGGTGTGGCGCAGGTTGGGGTCGGCGGCCAGGTGGCCCTGGAACATCGTGGTTGTGGTGAACATGCCGTGTCTCCTTTGGTTGATTCGGATTGATGGTTCGTCGTTCGGTGGTGGAGTTGGTGGTGTCAGGCAACGGTCTGCGCATTCGCCTCCCCTGCATCGGCGAGCCCGGCGAGGTGGGCCAGATCGTGGAGGTTGCGGATGCCGGCGGGGAGTCGGCCGGGTCGAAGAACAGCTCGGCCGGGCAAACCTCTCTTGAGCCTCTCCCTGCCCGGTGACTCCCGGTACGTGCTGGACCCAATGCACAAGCACGCGCCGACGCTGCACCGGTCCTTGACCAGGATGCCGGCCCTGGCCGCTGGACCGCGCCGTACGCGGGGAGAACCGAGTTTCCCGTGTCTCTTCGGGTCGGTTCGGTCCAGCGCCACTGCACCGCCTGCCGGGTGGGGGCGCGGCGGTGGCTGGTGATCGTGGCGGTGGGCTTGTAGAGCAGGGGCCAGCTGGCCGGGTCTAGCGGTGAGCGGTGGTGGATGGCGGCCATGCGGCGTGCTGCGGTCTGGCGTTGGGTGAAGTCGTCGCGCCGGTACCAGTGCCCGTCGGCCGGTCCGCCCGTGAGCACGATCGGCAGCTCGTCGCTGTCACGTCCCCACCGGTCGCCGACCGTGCCCGCGCTCACCGTTCGACCTCGCTGCGGTGGCTGAAGTTGAGCTCGTTCGCGACCATCCAGGCCTGCCGGCTGGACAGGTACGGTCCGCGGTCGGCGGCACGCCCGCCGGTGTCCAGGACCCACATCTGGCAGGTATCGAGGTGGAGGGCCACGGTGTAGCGGTCGTGCGGGATCCCAACCGCGATCACCTGCTCCACGCCGTGCCGGGTCAGGTCGTGGCGGCGTCGGTCTCGCAGCCTGGTTGGTTCCCTGGTTGGCTTTCTGCTCGGGGTCGTGTGCGGTGTGCGCATGGTGTGCTCCCTTCGCCGCCGCTGCGGTCGCTCATTGGTGGCCGTTTGCTGGGGCAGGCCGTGCCTGCCCGCTTCTGCCACCCGCCGTGCCGACGAAGGCTCGGGGTCAAGGGCAGCCGCTCGCGGCTGTCGCCGAAGGCGATGCGAAGCACCCTTGACGCTGAGTGTCGGCACGGTAGGCAGGCCACCAATCCCTATCGCCGCGAACCGGCGGCTCGCTGCCACTGACCGTGGCGTGGGCATGGCGGTCACCGCGCCCTGTCCAGCACCGGCCCGGCGCCGTCCGGCTCGTTCGCGCGTGACGTCGGCTCGGACGTGTTTGCCGCGTGTCCCGCCGCACCGGTGTTGGCTGCCGAGTCGCCGCTGCCAGCGCCGCTGGTGTCGTCGGTGTGCCATCGGGCGAGTTCGGCGTCACGGGCTTCGTCGTGGGCCCGGCGTGCCTCGACGACCTCGCGCTGCCGCAGTTCGGCCAGGGCGCGCTGTGCGCGGCGCACCGACTCTGCGGTCTCGTCCGATGACGGCACCCGCACCGTGTCTTCGTCTTGATCCGCGCTGCGCCGCGAGCGCCGATCGTCGTCGGACACGGGCGACGCAGCGGCGGTGGTGTCGGCGCCGGCTTCGGCGTTGGCCTCGGCGGCGTCGGGTCGACGGTCGTGCTCCGGGCCGCGTTCGGCCTGTTGGCGAATGTCCACCGGCGCAGGCTCCGGCTCGACGATCGCTGCACCAGATTGGTGGATGTCGATCGCCCCGACACCTTGTTCGCGGCCGCGTCCTCCAGCGACCCGAACCGAATCGATCGTGCCGTCTGGGTCAGCATCGTTGTCGGTGCGGGCATCACGGTGGTCGTTGTCGCGCTGCGCTTCGAGGTCGGCGACCTCGTGCTCTGCAGTGATCGCGCGGTGCGGATCCTCCGCGCGTGCCTCGACGTCCGTGGCCGCCAGCCACTCTCCTGCCGTCACTGCAGGTTCATCGGGTCCGAGGTCGCCGGCTGCTTGGCGGGCGGTGAGTTCGGCGCGGGCGCGGTCTGCGGCGGCGCGGGTCTCGGCGGTATGGGCGTACCACTGAGCGCGGGCCTCGTCGGCCTCGGCCAGCTCGGCGGCGCGAGTGTCGAGCGCGGCGGCGAGGGCCTCGGCCTGCTCGGCCTCCAGCAATCGCTGCGCGCGCCATTCCATGTCGGCGGCCTTGTCGACCGCGGCCTCGTGTTCGGCGTCACGAACCTCGGCCTCGGCGCGCCGGACGGCGGCGTCGCGGCGGTGCTTGTCGGCGGCCTGGCGGGTGCCGGCCAACTCGTTGGCGACGTAGCGGGGCGCCCAGGTGGCTTCGCGTTCGTAGGCGCGGATCCGGAGCCGCAACTGCCCGACCGACATCTCGGCCTCGGCCCGGTCGGCCTCCGGCCGCCCGAGCGCACGCCACGCCGCGCGCCACGACGCATACGCCTCGACCTGGCCCGGCTTGGGCGCCGGTCCGAGGGCGTCATCGTCGCCATCGTGTCCAACGAACTCGCGGTGCGCGGCAACCGCGGCTGCGCTCTCCAGCCAGTCGGAGCGCTCCTTGCCTCGACGCGCCGGAAGCGGGCCGAGCGCTTCGATCGCCCACTGCGGCTGCTTCGCGGCGACCAGTTCGCCGAGCTCAGTTCGCCGGTCGTCGGCTGCCGTGGCGAGGGTAGTGAGGTAGGCGCGCCATTGCGGGTCGTCGACCTGCGGGACCCAGTCGGCGTAGGAGTCGCCGATGGGGTCGAGGGTGGTGGTCTCGGTGATGCGGCGGTGCAGCACGTTGGTGATCTGCCGCGCATTGTCCAGACTTCGGCGGTCGATCGCGTCGGTCAGGACCCGACGCGGGTCGTGCCCGGCCAGTTCGGCGCGGCGCAGCACGGTGGTGAGGGTGGTGGCGCCGTCCTCGGCGGCCAGCTCGGTCCGCTGGGCCGGTGACAGCCGTCCCTCGGTGACCAGTTCGTCCAGCCACCGTGCGGTCCGTCCGGCTGTCGCGATCTGCGCGGCATCCGCCAGCAGCTCAGCCGGCGTCCGCACCGTGTCGACCTCGGCCGCGCTCTGGGTGGCTTCGGCCAGCGCGGACAGCTGCGAGTCAGTCGTCTCGAACGCCCCCGCGAGCACAGATTGCGGCGAGCGGTGCAGCGCCTGCTTGGTGGTGCCGACCGGTGCATCGGCCGGGATCGACTCCGTCACCACGTGCGCGATGTTGCTGTGTCGTCCACGGGTCAACCCGACGTACAGAGCGTCGGCGCCGGTCGCGCCGGTGGCGACGGTGTGCGCGGTGTCGACGGTCATACCTTGGGCGGCGTGGACGGTGGATGCGTACCCGAGCGCCAGGTGCTCGGCGACGTAACCGGCCGGCAGCGTCATGGTTTCGCCGTCGCGGGTGACGACGCGCAGGTCACCGTCGTCGAGGATCCCAACGACGCGGTAGATCTCGCGGTTGATCGGGCCGCGCCGGTTTCCGTGGTATCCGGCGAGTTTCCATTCGTTGCGGCGGGACTGGACCAGGTCGCCGACGCCGGCGAACGTGCCCTGCAGCCCGAGTGGCACTCGCCGCTCGTCGTCGACGCGGCCGAGTCGCACGAGGTCGGCGCGTAGTTGGGCGGACAGGCGGGCGGCCTGCTCGTTGGTGTCGACCACGAGGATGGAGGTCTGGTCGTCGAGGGTGTCGGCCAGCCAGGCGCGGGCGGCGCTGGCCTCGGCCTGCTCGACCGGGCCACAGTCCAGCAGGCGGCCGTGCTTGTGGTACTCGGCCAGTACGGTCTCGTCGCGGTCGCGCAGCCGCAGTGACGCCGGGCCTTCCCAGGTCTGCCGGAAGCGGCGGGTCTCGGCCAGCTCATGGGTCACCGCGCCGTCCAGGGCGGCCGACGTCATCAGGTCCATCGCGCCACCTGCGCCGACGGCGGCGAGTTGGCGGTGGTCGCCGACCAGCAGCAGTTTCGCCTTCGCGGCCTTGCAGACGGTGTGGATCTGGGCGAGGTCGGCGGTGTTGGCCATCGCCGACTCGTCGACCACGACCAGGTCACCGGCGCGCAACGCCCAGGGCCGGTCCGCTTTGCTTGGGCGGCGGCCGTCCTTAGCGGCCTCGAGGAGCCGTTCTTGGGTGTCGAGCCACCGGGCGATGTTCCGCGCGGTGAGGCCTTCGCCGGCGAGCACGTCGGTGGCGACCTGCGAGGCCGCGAGCCCGACTACCCGGCGACCGGTCGCGGGCCGGGTGGGTCCGCCCCACAGGGCGGGGTCTTGCCAGGCCTTCGCCAACGCACCGACCACGAAGGACTTCCCGGTGCCGGCCGGGCCGACGAGTGTCTCGACAGATGCGCCGGAGGTGAGGATGCCGCGCACCGCGGCGGCCTGGTCCGCGCCGAGCTCGATGCCGGTCTCGGCGAACCCGTCCAGCAGCCGGGTCACGGCCCGGTCCGACAGGGCGGGTGCGGTGCGCTCGGTGCTGGCGGCCTTCAGCAGGCGTTCGGTGTGGATGTGCGCGGGTGTCGCGTACAGCCGCCCGCCGCGCGCTTCGTAGGCAGAGCCGCCGTCGGCAAGCCGCAGCTCGTCCGGTACGTGCTTGTCGCCGGGCCGCTTGGCGTCCAGCGGCACGGCGAGTTTCAACGCCTTGGCGGTGAGCCGGTCCAGCAGCCTGGCGACCTTCTCGGGGTCGAGCGTGCCGAGGTCGTCGGGTAGGGCGTTGCTGATCGCGCGGGTCAGGTCCGGGGCGGTCCAGGCGGCCTTGGTCTCCTGGACCTCGGCCAGCGCTTCCTCGATCACCTCCCGGGTCTTCCACCGCTCCCCCCTCGACCGCTCCCCCACCCGCGCCAGCACGTCGTCGGCGACCTGGCGCAGGCCACCGGCGACCTCGGCGCGCAGCTGGGCGTCCCACCGCTCCAGCCGCTGCTCGACGCTCTCCCCGTCGTGCGACTTGGCGCGGCGCGACGCGAACGTGGCCTGGCGCTGCAGCCGGTCCAACTCCAGGGAGTTCGGGGAGCGGCCGAACCTGGTCTCGAACGCGCGCACCAGCGTCTGGGTCTTGCGGGTGATCGCGCGTCGCCTGCTCGAGAACAGCTCCATCACGGCCTGGTCGATCCCGAGGATCTCGCGGGCCTTGCCGTCCGGGCGCGCCGCGAGCCGCACCCCCAGCGACCGAGACAGGTGCTGTTCCATCACTCGATCCCCGACCGCCGACGCCGCACCGCGGAAGCGGTACATCGCCTGGGCGTCAAGTGTGCGCCACTGGCCGTCGCTGCCCTCGACGCGGTTCAGGACCGCGTTGTGGATGTGCAGCTGCGGGTCACGATCGCGCGAGTCGTGCTGGAAGAACGACGCCACCGTCCAGTCATGCGCATCCACCCACCGACCGGCCGCCCCACCGTGATGCCCGACCCGCGAATACCCCGCCTTGCCGGACAGGTACTCCAGCGCGGCCTGGTTACCGGCCCAGATCGCGTCCTCCACCGCACGCCGATAGTCCGCCCAGGATGCGGCCTCCACCTCGGCGTCCTCGATCTTGGCGGTCAACCGCGCGATCTCGCGGGCGCGCACCGTCCCTGGTGCACTGGCTCCCGCACTGGGTGCACTGGGTGAACCGGGTGTACTGCCTGCACCGGCTGCACTGGCCGGTGCACCGGTCAGCGGGGCCAGTGCAGCACGGGCCCGTTCGGCTGCACAGCGGGCCCGCACTTCCTGGGCCTCGAACGCGGTGTGCAGCACCGTGATGCTCTTCTGCACCGAGAACGTCGCATCCAAGAAGGCGACATTCTTGCGTGCCTTCTTCCCCGCCTCGACGCGCAGTGCGGCCCTGCGCTCGGCGTCTGCACCGGACTCGGCGGCCAGTGCGGTCGCGTAGATCTCGTCCTCGGTCAGGTACTTGCGGCCGGTGTGGCCCAGGGTGTCGGCCTCGTCCCACTTCACCGGATCCTTGAAGCGTTCGTCGCGGGGGTCCATGAACCGCTCATACAGCGCGGTCATGTCCTGGGTGTCGACCTCGCCGGCCAGACCGAGGCGTTCCGCGCCTCGCCCGGACCACCGGCCGGGTGGCTCACCGGCCGCGACGGCGCCGGTGTAGTAGTTCTCCCGACCGGTCGCGACCGCGCCGGTCAGGTAGCTCGCGCTGTGCCCGCTGGAGATCGTCAGCACAGCGCCTCACCGCCCCGCACGGCGGCCCGCGCCGCTCCCGCGCCGCCGCTTGCTACCGGCAGGTAGCTCGGCGACGCGGCCCCCCAATCTGATCGTGATGCATAGGTGTGTACTGCTCTTGGTCTTGCTCTTCGGC
>DASRII010000481.1:0-2833 GCA_035650075.1 Micromonosporaceae bacterium
CACCCGATCACCCTGCCCATCCAGCTACCCGGGCCGAACTTCGACGCGAAAAGCTCCACGGTGCGATCATGAATGTCGAGCACGACCGGCACTCCCGCCAACCGCGGCAACGCCGCCGCGAACACCAACACCTCAGGCATCGTGTTTACTTGAACCACATCGAAAACACGAACCCGCCGGCCCAGCCACGCCGCCGCGAGCACCCCGAACCCGCCATACAACCTCAGATAGGCCCGCGCCGATTCGCCCCGATACTTGCGAACCGGCAAACGCACCACCTTCACCCCGTCGACAACCTCCCGGGCAGGACGGCCGTCAGCCTGCAACACAACCGCCGTCACACAATCCCCCCGAGCAGCCAACGCCTCCGCTTGACGCCGAACCCGCGGATGCCAGTCATACTCGCCCGCAGTAATCATGCAAACATGCAACACTGAGATGACCTCGGACAACTGGAAGCTATGAAGAAGTCGGTACGGCCGTGTCGGCCGGACGTCTGAATTGCTGAGTGTAATGGATGGCTCGCTCGGCCGGGGACCTCACGCCGACGGGGTCGTGTCCATCCGTCGATGTAAATAGCGGCGGGCGTAGGTTCCGTACGAGGAGGACCTGTCCCGTGTTAGACCCATGCCGGCGGTATGACGGAGCTTGGCGTGCACCAGTCTTCTGAGCGGCCTACACCGAACGCCCGAACAGCAGAGCATGTGCGAGTGGCGAGGCTTTGGCACGCGGGTAGCCGGATGGAAGCTTTTCGGTAGGACAGCCTGGCTCACATTTGCGGAGCTTGCTCGACAAGATCATGGAGCACCTTCTCCGCCGGATACCGACTCGGGGTGAGCAACCGCCAACCGTCGCCGTTGTCCGACCCCCAGATCGCAGTCACAGCCTAAGTAAACCGGCTGCTCGACAAATCTTGAAACTGCGCTGCCCAGGTCCCCGCGCGCGGTAAGGCACGGCGACTGCGTCGTGCTGGAGCCCACGATCAGTGCACGGATCTGCCGCTGTCGGGGCGTTACGGACAGCGGCGCGCGCGTCGCTTCGCTCGCGCTCATTCTTCTCGGTGCGGGGTTGATCTTCACGGATCTGGCCGATAGCGCGCTACTGTTGGTGCTCTGCGCGGCCCTGTTCAAACAGTCGCGCACGTAGGGCGTGGATGCCGTCGTGTTGGGCGGCGGCGTCGATGGCGGTCTGGTTGCGCTGCGGCTGCGCGAGGACAGCGCGCTGCTGGCCACCAGTTACCTGGGCGAGCGGCGCGCTGAGCCGAGCCAGAGACGTCAGCGAGCTGGTTCGATCTCGGCGAGCCGCGGCAGCACGGAGTCGGAGACTTGGGCGATGAAGCCGACCGGGTCAGGCTGCGGCGCGCGCACGTGGACGTGCTGCACGCCGAACGCGGCGAGGTGCTCGGCGCGGCGCAGGAACCCGTCCGGATCCTCGACCGGGTCCGACGGTCCACCTTGGACGGTAACCCAGATGTCGTTGAAGTCGCGGCCCTGCCGGTCGCAGTGCCGGCGCAACACCTCAATCTTCCGGCCGATCTCGTCCAGCTCCGGAACGTGGATGTTGCACGCGTCAGCGTACTTCGCCACCAGGCGCAGCGTCTTGCGCTCGCCGCTGCCACCGATGAGGATCGGCGGCCGGGGGCGGCCGATCGGTCGCGGCCGGTTGAGCGTCTCGGCGAGCTGATAGTGCCTGCCCTGGTACGGGCCGTCGTTGCCGCTCCACATCTGAAGGCAGATCTGCAGCGCCTCCTCGAGGCGCTCGAACCGCTCGGCGAGCGGCGGGAACGGCACACCCAGCCCGCGGTGTTCACGTTCGTACCAGGCGGCGCCGATGCCGAGCATGGCACGCCCCTCGGAGAGTACATCGAGCGTCGTCACGGCCTTCGCGAGCAGACCCGGGTGCCGGTAGGTGACACCGGTGACCAGTGTCGCCAACTGGATACGCGAGGTGTGCGCCGCGGCGAAGGCGAGCGCGGTGTACCCCTCCAGCATCGGGTTGTCGGCCGGCCACACCCGGTCCATCTGGAAGTAGTGGTCCATGACCGTGAAGAGCTTAAAGCCCGCGTCGTCGGCCGCCTTCGCGGTCTGCGCCAGCAGTGGCGCGATGGCCGAGTCGCCGCCCGGGTTGGTGAAATTCAGGAAGTGTATGCCGATGTCCACGGCCCCATGCTCGCATAACGGCAAGCCGCGAGTCCGGGTGATCGTGGACTGTGCCGATGAACAGTGTGCCCACATCGCCACGTGAGTTGTTCGAGACCGGTCCACTCGTGCATGTGACCACCATCGATCCGAGCGGCACCTGCACGTCATCCTGGTGTGGGCGGGCGTGGACGACGAGGCCATCGTGGCCACGTTCTTCAACCTGGAGTAGCGCAAGCTGCGCAACGTCCGCCGCGACCCGCGCATCGTCATCTCCGCCCACGCCAGCAGTTCGGCGGCAGGGCTGTGGCCGAACGCAGTACCCGATGCGAGATGGCCCGGAGGACGTCGTGCGGCACGTCGCCATCGACCGGATCTATGGCCAGGGACCCTGGGCCCAGGGGGCCTTACCGTCCGGCGGCGGCGGGAGCCGGTGGGTGAGTGCGCCAGGCCGAGGTCGTTGGCGGGCAGCGGAAGCGGCCAGTTCTTCGATCGCTACGCCAACGGGATCACCGCTGTTAACGTCGGACCCGGTTGGGATTTGGTTTGTGTTGCCCCTCGGACACAAACCTTATGCACACCGGTTCTGGTCGCGATTGGACGAGGACGGCTGCTTTTCCGGGGTAGTAGGTTAGCCGTAGTCCGAGCTGGCGGTAGATTTCGGCCTTGTCGCGTGGGTTGGCGTCGTGGATGAC
>DASRII010000482.1:0-21797 GCA_035650075.1 Micromonosporaceae bacterium
GAGTACGGTGCCGAGCCGCCCGTGTACGTCTACTTCAACAACGACCCGGGCGGTGCGGCGGTCCTCGACGCGGTCGCCTTCGCCCGCACGGCCCGCCGGGTCGGCCTGTCCGTCACGCGTACCCCTGGCTTTCAGGATTGAGCCGGCGCGGGAGTGGACTCCTCAGCGCGCTCCCGCAACATCGTCCGTACCGTTTCGATGTCCCGCGGTGAGGTGCGCGACGCGAACAGGAACGCGATCCCGGCCGGAATGAAGAACAGCTGGAAGGTTGCGAGCGCGATCGCGTAGTTGACCGGCGGAGGGAACGGGCCGGCCAGCGCCCGGGCGAGGTAACCGGTCGGCAGGTTGCCACCCGCTCGCCCGGCGGCGTTGGCGAGGTTCACCATGCTGTACACCGTCCCCCGATGCTCCGGCGGGTTCACGTCCGAGACGAGGGCGAACCAGTTCGGCGCGTTGGTGGACGTGAGGGCGAGCCCGATCGTGGCTACCAAGAGGCTCAACCCGACCGTGGGTTCGGTGACCACACTGGACAGTACGGCGCCGACGACCTCGCCGGTGCCGGCGTCCCTGGACGCGTCCAGGTGCAAGGGCATGAAGAAGAGTACGAAGTAGAACGGGACCGCGGCCAGCACGCCGACCGCGGCGACCAGTGCCCGGCCGCCCGGATTCCGGCGCTGCACCCGGTCACCGACCAGTCCGCCCACAATGGACAGTACGCCGCCGAGCTGGAACAGCGTCGCGAACATCGTGCCGATCTGGATCGCCGGCTTCTCCGCAAAGCCGATCTGGATGGCCTTCTCCTGGTAAAGCACGGGCACCCAGAGCAGGGAGCCGAACGCGAACTGCGCGAAGAAGCCCTGCAGGACGAGCCACACGTTCGTCCGCCGGCCGGCGATGCCGGGCAGGTCGGCACGGCTGAGCCGGTGGTCGTACTCGCCACCGGCGGCGTACAGGCCGGCCAGTTCCGGCTCGGCCTGCCCGCGCTGGATGCTGGCCGTGAACCAGTAGGCGAGCGTTGCGGCGAACCCGAGCGCGGTCAGCACGAAGAACGGCAGCCGCCAGTCCGCGGCCCCGAGCAGCCCGCCTACCAACCCACCGACGAGCGTGCCGACCCCCTGGGACAGCCCCCACAGGCTCATCACCAACCCGCGACGGCGCGGTGCGATGAGGTCGCTGACGACCGAGAAGCCCACCGAGCCGACCGCACCGAGCCCTACTGCGGCAAGCATCTGCGCAGCGAAGAACTCGGCGTAGTTGTCGGACAGCCCGGTGAGTAGCGTGCCACTCCCCCATACCAGCGTGCCGATCATCAGCATCGGCTTGCGTTGGGTACGGTCGCCCGCGTACGCCCAAGCGACGGCCGCGATCGCGCTGACCGGGAAGCTGACCGCCGTCACCAGACCGATCGCCGCCGCCGAGACCTCGAGCTCGCCGGCGATCTTCGAGTACAGCGGGGGCACCAGGCCGATCGCCACGTTGTCCAGGGACGCCAGCACGATGAAGACGACCACGCTGTACGTGCGCCTCACGGTCCCGACGGTCGTCATGCCCGTGGACGGTATCGGATCGAGATGCCAACCGGGTTCCGGGTGCGGGAGACTGCGCTCATGGGACGGGCTGGCGTGGCGGCCGTAGTGGTGCTCGCGGCTCTCCCCGGCTGTACCGCGACGCCGGATCCGCCGCGCCCGGCCCCGAGCGCGATCAGCACACCGGGCCTGGCCTGGCAGCGGCTCGCGCCGCCGCCCTCGGCCCGTACCGAGGTGGCCGCGACGGTGCTGGGTCCGCGCGTCTACCTGGCCGGTGGGTACCGCGCCGACGGTGGGACGGTCGCGACCGTCGAGGTCCTGGACACCGCGACCCGCACCTGGACGACCGCCCCGGACCTGCCGTTGCCGGTCAACCACGCGATGGCCGCAACGGTGGGAAGCGCGGTCCACGTGTTCGGCGGCTACCGCGCGGACGGAGCGCCGAGCGAACGGGCGTACCGGCTCGGGCCGCAGGGCTGGTCCCGGATCGCGGACCTGCCCGAGGGACGGGCCGCCGGGACGGCCGTGGCCGCCGGCGACACCGTGTACATCGCCGGGGGTATCGGACCGGGCGGCGCCCTGGCCACGCAGATGCTCGCGTACGCCGCCGGTACCGACAGCTGGTCGATCCTGCCGGGACCGCCCACGCCGCGCGAACACCTGGGCGGGGCCGCCCTCGGGGGCCGGGTGTACACGGTCGCCGGACGCGCCCGGTCGGCCGGCAACCTGGCGGCGTTCGAGGCGTACGACCCGGCTACGCGCCAGTGGACGAAGCTGCCGGACGTACCGACTCCGCGCGGCGGCCTGGCCGCGGCCGCGAGCTGCCAGGGCCACGTGGTGGCCGTCGGTGGCGAGGCGGCGACGACGTTCGAGGAGGTCGAGGCGTACGACGTACGCGCCGGTGCGTGGCGGAGCCTGCCGCCGCTACCCACTCCGCGGCACGGGCTCGGCGTGGTGACCGTCGGTCCGGTCCTCTACGTGCTCGCCGGTGGCCCGGAGCCGGGCTTGCATGTCGCGGACGCCGCCGAGGCGCTCGACCTGTCGCCGCTCGGTCCCTGCCCATCGTCCACTTAGCTGCCGTAGCTCACGACTTCGCGTCGGCCACGGCTCTGGTACGGCGCAGCCACAGCAGGCCGAGGATCGGGAGCACGAGCGGGACGAAGCCGTAGCCCATGCCGTACCCGGACCAGACGGTCTCGTCCGGGAACGCCGACGGGACGAGCACGCTGAACGTGCCCACCGCCAGTACCCCGACCAGTTCCACGCTGCAGCAGACGAGCGCGACCCGCCGGCCTCCCTCGCCGGACCGGGCGAGGCCGATGGCCGCTACGAGGTAGACGACGGCGGCGAAGGCCGACAGCAGGTACGCCAGCGGTGCCTCGTGGAACTTGGTCGCGATCTGCACGGCGGACCGCGCTCCGGCCGCTACGGCGAACAGCACGTAGACACCGATGAGCACGCGCCCCGGTCCGGTGTTCGTAGCCCGCTCAGCCATGCCACACCTGTTGCAGTCGCAGCACGATGACGGTCAGCACGACACACGCAGCTCCGAGGATGGCCGAGCCCCACCGGCTGCGTTCCAGCGTCGCGAGCCAGGCGCCGGCCGGCAGTACGACCGCGGACACCACGAGGTAGCCGATGAACGTCGCCAGCTCGGTCGGCTTCGTACCGCTGGCCAACCGCACCACGGCGACCGCCACCTGGACGAGAGCGGCCAACTCCACCACAGCGGCCGCGAGGAGGTGACCCCAGGTCGCGGCGTTGTTCCGCGCGGCGCTCACCAGGCACCACGCCGCCACTGCCAAGGAGAGAACGATGACCGTCGTCGCGAGAGCGGTGTTCATACCGGGGCCGCGGCCGTGGCTTCCCGCACGGTACGGGTCGCCCAGCGCTCTGCCACGAACGACAGGAACGGGATCGTGCCGGCGAGCAACAGCAGGACCGTCCGGCCCAGCGCCCAGCGGGCGCGGCGGGCGAGGTCGAACCCGAGCACGACGTACACCATGTACACGAAGCCGTGGATGGGTCCGACGGTCTCGACCAGGGTCGGCCGGTCCGCGAAGTACTTCAGCGGCATCGCGACGAACACCAGTACGAGCAGCAGGACGCCGACCACGTACGCGATGACGCGGAACCGGCGTAGGGCGGACTGCAAGGATCGGGCTCCTTCGGGGGTCATGACCGGTACTCGCTCGGCCGGCGGTCGGGGTTGGCGGCGAGCCACGCCAGGTAGCGGTTGTAGGCGGCGAGGGCCGGATCGGAGTCATCGTCGTCGGCGGGTACCGGCGGCACCCGGCGGGTGCGGAACGGCTGCCGCGCGACAGGTGGCGGCGCGGCATCGGGCTCCGGCGGCGGTCGCAGCTCGGATCGCACCTCCCGGATCCAGACGAAGATGACGAACGCCGCGAACAGCGGCCACTCGAACGCATAGCCGTAGCTCAGCGCGTTGCCGGCGATCGCCCGCGTCACCTGCCACCAGCCCAGCGCAAGGAACGCGGTGACGAGCACGATCATCACCGCGTGCCGCACCAGCCAGCGAGGCGTCAGGAACCGCCGCACAGGCAGAGCCTAATCTTTTCGGTACGGTCGCAAGCGTGGCGGTGACCATCGAGCGCAACGGGCCGGTGACGACGGTCGTCCTGAACCGACCCGAGGTGCGCAACGCGATCGACCGGCGTACCGCGCAGGAACTCGCCGACGCGTTCCGCGCCTTCGACGCCGACGAGTCCGCATCGGTAGCGGTGCTGTGGGGTGCGGGCGGTTCGTTCTGCTCGGGCGCCGACCTGCGGGCCCTGGCGGCGGGCGACGGCAACCGGCTGGCACCGGACGGGGACGGCCCGCTCGGCCCGACCCGGATGCTGATGCGCAAACCGGTCATCGCGGCGGTCTCGGGCTACGCCGTGGCCGGCGGTCTGGAGCTGGCGCTGTGGTGCGACCTCCGGGTGGTCGAGGAGGACGCGGTGTTCGGCGTCTTCTGCCGGCGCTGGGGGGTACCGCTGGTCGACGGCGGGACGGTCCGGCTGCCCCGGATCGTCGGCCTCGGCCGGGCACTCGACATGATCCTCACCGGCCGCCCGGTACCGGCCGACGAAGCGCACCGCATCGGGCTGGCCGATCGGGTGGTGCCCACCGGTCAGGCCCGCCAGAAAGCGGAGGAACTCGCAGCCCAGCTGGCCGCGCTACCGCAGGAATGCCTGCGTAACGACCGGCTGTCGGCTTATGACGCCATCGGCAGAGACGTCACAGCCGCGCTGGACATCGAATACGGCTACGGCCTGCGGTCGTTAGTAGGCGCCGACCTACCATCCACCTTGGACAGATGGCGTTAGGCCGGCGCCGGTCTACAGTAGACTTACGTGAATACGCTGACTCCCATCGGTCCAACCAGCAGACCGACGACAATCAGCACGATCCCCCAGAGGATCTGCGAGCGGAACAGCGCGAAGATCCCGGAGACCACGAGGATCACGGCGAGGATCCAGAGAAGAAGTTCCATAACCAGCCGGTTACCCGTGGCCGGCGGGGACGAAACGCAGTCCTTACTAGTCCGCCGGCTCGAGTTCCTCACGGAGCGTCGAGAGCGACCGGGCCAGCAGCCGGGAAACGTGCATCTGCGAGATGCCGATCTCCTCGGCGATCTGCGCCTGCGTCAAGTTGCCGAAGAACCGCAAGATCAGGATCCGCTGTTCGCGCTCGCCGAGCGTGGCCATGGCCGGGCCGAGTGCCACCCGTAGCTCGGCCAGCTCGTAGTCGCTGTCCTCCTCGCCGAGGATGTCACCCAGCTGGGTACCGCGGTCCCCGGTCGGAGCCGGCGCCTGCAGCGATACCGCGTTGTACGCCCGCGCTCCCTCGACGCCGGCGAGGATCTCCTCCTCCGGTACGTCCAGGTGTTCGGCCAGATCCGCGATGGTGGGCGACCGGCCGAGCTGCTGCATGAGCGTGCTGGTCGCCTCGCCGATGTTCAGCCGGAGTTCCTGCAGCCGCCGCGGGACCCGAACGTCCCAGGTGTGGTCGCGGAAATGGCGCTTGATCTCCCCCATGATCGTGGGGACGGCATAAGCGGCGAAATCGACGCCACGGGATGAATCAAACTTGTCAACTGCCTTGATCAGACCCACCGTCGCGGTTTGTACGAGATCGTCGACCGGTTCACCCCGTCCGCTGAAGCGGTTGGCCAGATGCTGCGCCAGGGGCATCCACGCCTCGATGGTCTGTTCGCGCAGTGGTTCCCGGGACGGATGGTGCGGGGGTAGCACCGCCAGTGTCTGCAACAGGTCGTTGGCGTCGTTGTCGCAGAGTCCGGCCGTCTCTATTTCCGTGACATGTACAGACGCGGCCACGATCCCTCCTTCGTCTGCGTCGCGGCATGCGCCGATGGGCATTCTCCGGTCGGATCACCTGAGCCTATCCGTTCAGCTTATCGAGCGCCAACCGAACAGACGAGCCCGCCCACTGTCCACAGTGGACGGGCTCGATGCGGCCTCGCCGAGGAGAGACCGGCTCAGCCGGTGAACGTCGCCGTGATGGCCGTGAACTGCCAGTTCGACTGGGAGATCCCGCTGCAATCGGAGACCACGCCGCCGCCCGGACACGGACGGTCGCGGTTCACCGACCAGAACGCCAGCCGCGCCAGGTGCCTGGCCTGCGCCCAGTCGCGGACCTGCTGCCAGGTGGACGGCGACGTCAGCTCCTGCTGGTCGGACAGCCCGTTCATGCCCGAAATACCCATATGCCGGTATGCCGTGTCGTCACTCCACCCGAATGCCGACTTCAGTGCGTTCTTCAGTCCTTCGGCCGCGTTCATGGTGTTCTGGGCCATGTTCGCGCCACCGCCGAAGTCGAACGGCATGATCGTGTACACGTCGATGTTGGCCTGCAGCGCGGCGGACCTCGTGATCAGCCGGTTGCCCCAGAAGTTCGGGCCGGTCGTTGTCGTACCAAAAGTAATTATTGTCTTGATGTTCGGGTTGTTCTGCTTGACGATCTTGAGCGCGCTCAGGATGCGGTCCTGCACGGCCTCGTTCTCGAACTCGTCGATGTTCTCGATGTCGATGTCGATCGCCCGCAGGTTGTACGCGTTGATGACCTGCTGGTACGCACCGGCCAACGCCGACGCCGTCGAGCAGTTGGGCCCGAGCTTGTTGCCGCTCCACCCGCCGAACGACGGGATGACATCGCCGCCACCCGCCCGGATCTGCGAGATCGCCTGGGCGTCGACGCCGCCCTGCAGCGGCCGCGAGCTGTCCCATGCGGGGTTGCACCCGCCCGACGACAGCATGAACGCCATCGTGAACCACCGGATGCCGGTCGCCCCCATCACCGTCGACGGGCTCGGCGGGTTGCCCCAGCCCTCGTATAGATAAGGTGCAGCGGCCATCGCGCCGCTTCCCTGGCAGCCGCCGGTCGTCGCGCTCGCCGAGTTGGAGGACGCCGATTCGCCGACGGAGTTGTACGCCCGCACGACATAGGTATGGGCGGTGCAGGTACCGAGGCCGGAGATCGTGGTGCTGGTCCCGCCGACCGTCGCCCGCAGCGTCGAGCCCTCGTACACCCGGTAGCCGGTCACCGTTCCGCTGACCGCGTTCCACGCGAGCGAGATGCTCGAGTTCGTCGTACCGGTGACGCGGAAGTTGCCCGGCACGCCCGGTACCCCGGGTGGCGGCGGTGGTGGCGGGCTGCCTCCGGAACACGACGCGCCGTTGACCGTGCAGTTCGTCGGGTTGCCGGTACCGGCCGCGACGAACCCGAAGCTCGTGCTCGCGTTGGGTCCCAGCGTGCCGTTCCAGCCGGCGTTGACCGCGGTGTAGTGCTGGCCGGATCTGGTGATCAGCGCGTCCCAGAACGAGCCGATCGATGTGCCCGTCGGCAGGTCGAACTGGACGTTCCAGCTCGTGATCGTCGTGCTGGTGTTGTTCGTGACCACGAACTTGGCCTCGTACCCGGTCTCCCAAGTGGACGTCCGGGAGAACGTGGCGGTGGCGGCGTACGCCGGTTCGGCGACGAGGACCGTGAGCGCACTGACGAGTACCGCTGCCGCACAGACGGCAAAATGCTTGCGCATTGGCGGCCTCCTTTAGGAAAGTTTCCTATCGATTGGCGATACGGTACCTGTGACACCCATCGATAGTCAATTAGATCGATCTTTTGGATCGTTGAGTGTGGACCGTCGAGCCGCTAGGGTGCGATCGGGCCGGTAAGAGGGGAACTCATTGCGGAGAGTGACGAAGAGGTAGCCACCAATGGTGATCCGGTACGAGTCGCGTGTGGACACTCCGCCGTACCGCCCCCGACCGCAGCCCAAACGCCGGCGCAACCCCGCCCGGCGGATCCTCCGGTCGCGGCGCGGCATCCTGCTCGCGGTCGGTGCCGGAGCCGTCGCCACCGCGGGCCTCGGTTCGACCGCCTTCATGCTGTTCCGGGACGAGGGCATCCCCGGTAGCCCGACGGACCGCAGCGGTTCACCGTGGGACCTCGGCGCTTTCGCGGACCGGGACGCCAGCTACGTCCAGTTTCTCGGCGGTGCTGTCGACCTCGGCGCGAGCGGGCTGGCCGACCTGCCGTCCAAGGCGGCCGAGGCGGCCGGTAAGGCGACCCCCCGCTTCCCGACCCCGCTGTCCCGCGACCCGGCCCTGCACCTGCTGCGGCGCGCCACGCTCGGTCCGACAGCGCCGGACCTGGCGGAGGTACGCCGCGAGGGCATCGACGCCTGGCTCGAACGCCAACTCGCTCCGGAACAGGTACCGGACGACTCCATGGACCGGGCGCTGAGCACCTTCCCGCTCGTCAACATGAGCACCGCGGAGCTGCGCGGCACCCTCGAGGGCGGCAGCTACGACGCGATGTTCCAGCTGGGCCAGGCGACCCTCGCGCGACAGCTGTGGAGCCACCGGCAGCTGTACGAGGTGATGGTCGACTTCTGGGCCAACCATCTCAACATCACCAACCCGTTCGACGGCGGGTGGGACAACCGGACCGTGTACGACCGCGAGGTCATCCGGCGGCACGCGCTGGGCCGGTTCAACGAGATGCTGCTGGCCTCGGCGCGCAGTCCCGCCATGTTGCGCTACCTGGACAACGCCTCGTCGGAGAAGCGAAACGTCAACGAGAACTACGGCCGGGAGCTGCTCGAGCTGCACTCGGTCGGCATCGAGGGCGGGTACACCGAGGCCGACGTCCGGCAGAGCGCGTACATCATGACGGGCCGCACGGTCAACGACGACGGCGAGTTCGAGTACCGGGCCCGCCGTCACTGGACCGGCAAGGTCAAGGTGCTCGGCTTCGTCCACGACAACAAGTCCGGTTCGCAGGGGTTGGCCGTCGGCGACGCGTACGTCAACTACCTCGCCCGGCATCCGGCAACGGCCAAGTACATCGCCCGCAAGCTCGCGGTCCGGTTCGTCGCCGACAACCCTCCGGTGTCCCTTGTGGACCGTCTGGCGCAGACGTACCTGGAGAACGGGACGGCCATCGTGCCGGTGCTGCGGGTGCTGTTCCGATCGCTCGAGTTCTGGATCTCCAGCGGCCTGAAGACCCGGCGGCCACTGGAGAACTTCGTCGCATCCGGCCGGGCGCTGGGCATCTCACCCGGACCGAACATCCCGGACGCGATGCGCGAGCTGTACTACTCCACCGAGCGCCTCGGCCATGCGCCGCTGCAGTGGGGGCCACCGAACGGGTACCCGGACGTGGCCGGCGCGTGGAACTCGGCGCACGCGATGCTCGGCATCTGGAACAGCCACCGCGCGCTCGTCCAGGGCTGGCACAAGGGCGTGGTCTACACCAAGCCGGAGTACTTCGCCACGCCGCGGCCGGCCACGATCGGGCCGTACTTGGACGCGCTCGCCCAACGGCTGCTGTTCGAGAAGCTGGCACCGCGCGAGAAGAACGCCATGCTCGCGTTCCTCGGGCTGAAGGACGCGAGCAAGGTGCCGAACTCCACGTTGGGCGGCAAGGTGCAGCACCTCGTACCGCTCGTTCTCGACTCCGTCTATCACGCGCTGCGGTGAGGGGCTGTCGTGTCTATTGATGAGGTGCGGCGGCACGGACCATCTCCGGTCGACGCGGCCCTTCGGGTCCACGCGGAGGACGTGACCACGCGGCTGGCGACACAGCGGGACCGGTGGCGGCGCGGCTTCACGCGGAGGCGCGTGATCACCGCGACCGGCGGCATCGGCGTCGCGGCGCTCGGCGCACAGCTCGCCACGACCCGGCTGTCGTTCGCCGATCCGGCGACCACCAAGCGGACTCTGGTCGTGGTGTTCCTCCGTGGTGGCATGGACGGCCTGTCCGTAGTCGTCCCGACCCGCGACAGCAACCTCTACCGGATGCGGCCGAACATCGCCGTGCCGGCGGCCGCGGTGCTGCCCGGCGACAGCCGTTTCGGGCTGCACCCGGTACTGGCACCAGTGCATCCACTGTGGACGACCGGCAAGATGGCGGCGGTACACGCGGTCGCGTCGCCGGACGTGAGCCGCAGCCACTTCCAGGCGCAGGACTGCCTCGAGCGCGGCGCGGCCTCTCTCGCGGTACGCAGTGGTTGGCTCGACCGCGTGCTGGAGGCGCTCGGCCCCGGTACGACGTTCCGCGCCGTCGCCGAGGGATCCTCGCTACCGCGTTCGCTCGTCGGGGCGAGCGAGAAGCTGGTGCTGCGGGGCATTGGCGACTACCGGCTCGACGGCGCCGGCGGCAGCGTACGGGACAAGTCCCTCGCCGCGTTGAAGGCGCTCTACACCGGCGTCGAGCACCCTGTCGCCGCCCAGGCCGCCGCGACGCTCGCATCGCTGGCTACCGCCCGGCGCATCGCCGGCTCGCCCTACAACCCGGTGCAGCCCTACCCCGGTGGCGGGTTCGCCGACGAGCTGCGCGACGTCGCGCGCCTGGTCAAGGCAAAGGTCGGCCTGCGGGTAGCGGCCATCGACGTCGGTGGCTGGGACATGCACACGGGCCTCGGTAGCGTCGACGGCGGCGAGATGCGCAACTCGTTGACCAACCTCGCCGAGTCGATCGCCGCCTTCACCGCGGACCTGGGACCGTCCCTGGAGGACACCACTGTCGTCACGATGAGCGAGTTCGGCCGGCGGCTGGCCGAGAACGGCAACGCCGGTACCGACCACGGCCACGGCGGCGTGGTGATGGTGTTCGGCGGTGGGCTCAACGGCGGCAAGGTACACGGCAAGTGGCCGGGGCTCGCCGAGTCCGCCCTCGACCACGGCGACGTAGCGGGTCTGAACGACTACCGCGACGTCCTCGGCGAGTTGCTCACCGCCCGGCTCGGCATCGCCGACCTGACGAAGATCTTCCCCGGCCACAAGTACACCAAGCTCGGCGTCTTCAAGTAGACAGAAGATCCGTCGCGCATGCCCTAACGTCTGGACACGTGGTGACGTTCTCGGCAAGTGACGTCGTACACCCCGTCGACGAGGCGGCCAAACGACATCTGGAGTCGATGTCGGGGCTACAGGCGGCGGTCAAGGCGTACCACAAGGTCTACAGTGAACGGTTGCTGCGCAACGCACAGCTCTCCGAGTGCCTGCAGCTGGGCCCGGGTCAGCTGCCCGAGATCTACCGCCTGCTGCCGCCGATCTGCGAGGCGTACGGCATCCCGGTACCGGAGCTGTACCTCGCCCTCGGGCCGGTCAACGCCTTCACGACCGGGCACACCCGGACCTCCATCACGATCTACAGCGAGCTGCTGGACCACCTCGCTCCGGACGAGATCGAGGCGGTACTCGCCCACGAGTGCGGGCACATCCTCTGCGAACACATGCTCTACCACTCGATGGCGCAGGTCGTCGACCTCGCGGTGACGGCCGGCGGGATGGCGGACATCCCGTTCGTCTCGATGTTCCTCAACCTCGCGTCCGGTCCGCTGCGGATGGCGCTGACGTCGTGGAGCCGCAAGAGCGAGCTGTCGGCCGACCGGGCCGCCGCGGCGTACATGGGCAGCGCCGAGGTCATCACGCGGGTCATGTTCCGGTTCGCCGGTGTCAGGCACGGGTCACCGCTGACCCACAATGTCGAGCTCTTCGCCAACCAGGCGCTGGAGTACGAGGCTCTGCGCGAATCGCGATGGGACCGCATCCTGCAGTGGCAGGTCGGTCAGGGCTCGACGCACCCGTTGCTGGCGGTACGGGTACGCGAGATTCAGGCCTGGGCGACCGCCCCGGCGTTCGCGAAACTCGCGGAGCTCGCCGCCGGAGTGCGGGCGGCGCCCCGCTGCGGCGCGTGCGGGCATCGCGTCGAGCCGGGCTGGCGGCACTGCGGGTCGTGCGGAAGCACGCTGACTCCGGCCGAACTGCCGGCTGCCATCCCCTCTCCCCGGACGGTGTGACCATGGGCGTCTTCAAGAGCGAACGCCGGATCTGGACCGATGTCACCGACCTGGCACCGGTCGCCGAGCACGTGGCCGCCCACTTCCGGGGCAAGGGTTACGAGGTCGTGCACCAGCAGACCGGAGCCGGGGCGTGGGACATCGACATCACCCGGTCGGGTGTGTTCCGCACGATCTCCGGCATGCGTACCGCCCTCAAGGTCCGCCTCGAACCCGAGCCCGGCGCGGTCATGGCCCGCGCGGGCGTGGGCATTCTCGGCCAGCAGGCACTGCCGACGGTCATCACGATGCTCGTCTTCTGGCCCGTCGTCGTGACCCAGATCTGGGGTGCCGTCAAGGCGTCCAAAGTGGACGACGAGGCGCTCACGGTCGTGGAGGCCGGCCTGGCGCAGCTCGGTCCGGACAGCGCCGGAGTTCCGGCCGCCGCACAAACGCCCGCGGGTGGCGGGTTCTGTGGCCAATGTGGAGCGGCGCACAGCGGCGGCCGCTTCTGCACGAGCTGCGGCTCACCCCTCGTCTGACGACGAGAGACTCGCGGCTACCGCGTCGAGCAGCGAAACCAGCTCCCGCGCACGCGAACCGACGAGCCGCGGCAAACCGTCACCGAAGTCGACATGGGTCGCGGTCCTGGCCGTGAAGTCACGCGCCGGAAACTCCGGATACGCGATCGCCACGTGGTCGTCCCGGTCCGTCCAGTACATGGCTCTCGTCGTGAAGAACACCACTCCGCCGGTCGGCAGACTGAGCAGGGCCATGTTCGGTTCGGCGTCGGCGACCCGCGCGGTCTTCCGGGCCGCCTTGCCCGTCTTGCCGAGCGCGGTGAGCGGGCCGAGCTCGAGTCCCTGCATCCCGGAGGCGGTCAGCGCCAGGCCCACCGGCACCTCGGGCCGGACGAGGCGGGCCGGGGTCCGCGATGGCGACATCAGGTCGGCGGCCGTCGCGGCGGCGGCCGCAACCCAGGTGCCGACGACGTGCGGTGCGGAATCCGGTTGCGGTGCGCGGACCCTGGCAACGATCCGGATGGTACGCGTCTCGCCCGTGCCCTCGTTGCGGACGAGCACGTTCGCCCGTTCCGCTCCCACCTTCGGAGTG
This sequence comes from Micromonosporaceae bacterium, assembly GCA_035650075.1. Lineage (GTDB taxonomy): Bacteria > Actinomycetota > Actinomycetes > Mycobacteriales > Micromonosporaceae > DASSUC01. The sequence goes on from DASRII010000482.1 coordinate 12,949, forward strand.
ATTGTGATTTCGAGCATGGTCCCGGTCGTGGTCAGCGTGACCCAGTCCGCCTCGGTCGTGGCGCTCCACCGCCCGCTCGCCGTGACCTGAACCCGTTCCACCGGAAGGATCTCGCCCGGCTCGACGGTACCGAGTTCGATGAGCGTCTCGGAGACGGTCAGCCCCGGTGCATGAGTCTCCACTATGGATGCTCGGGCGATCGCCACCTCACCGTCGCCGTCGAAGCGGCGCTGCGGGATCACCGGGCCTTCGCTCGTCATCTGCCGGTGGACGTACCGGTACACGTCCGAGAGTGTGATGTGGTCCGCTCCCGGCAGCGCCGCGTCACCGAGCATCGCCCGCAGCACGTGTCCGGTGAACCGGCTCAGGCCGGTCGCGTGCTCGGCGTCCGGAGCGCGGTCCCGGGAACGGCTGGCCGCCAGCACGAACCGGCCCTTGCCGCTCAGCTCAGCGGCGAACTCACCGGACTTGAACGCGCCGGCGTGGCAGCAGTCCAACATGATGACGATGGCGGCTGCGGGGCACTGCTGGATCATCCGGTTGACCGTTTCGGAGCTGACCGTCGTCGCCAGCTTCCGATCGGTACGCGAGTTGCGCCCGCACAGCAGCAGGTGACCGTCGTCCGAGGTGATGCCGTGACCGCTGTAGTAGACGAGCAGGACGTCCTGTCGCGTCGCCTCGGCGAAGAACTGTTCCAACTCGGCCGTGATCTCGTACGACGCCCGCTCGGTGAGCGCGACGACGTCCCCGGGCGCGAACAGCCCGACCTCGGGATCAGCCAGCACGCCGGCCAGCCGCGACACATCGTTGAGCGGACCCTTGAGATCGGGCAGGTTGGCGGAGTCCTCCGGGTAGTGCCAGTTCCCGACGAGGAGGGCGCGGTACCGCCGACCGGTCATCACCGCTCCAGGCGCGCCTGCACGAGCTGCGTCAGCCGGTCGAGCGCGTCCTTGTCGATGCCGGTACCCGAAAGGACGATCTTCTCCTCGCGCCCGTCGACGGTCCACGCCAGCTCGATGCGCCGGGTGCGATCGCGCGACAGCCACGCCTGCAGGCAGGTCAGTGCGGCCGAGAGCGCGCCACCGCTGACGACCGCCATGATGATCGAGTCGACGAATCCCTTGTCGCCCGGCGAGGCGACCATCTCCCGGCGGACGCCCTCGACCTCGCTGCGCAGGTCGGCCAGCAGCTCGGCCTCCTGGGCCAGCCACTTCTCGTCGTCCGGGTCGAACTTGTCGCTGTGCGCCTGCAGCGTGATATCCACGCCGGACATTGTCCTGTTGCGCCGGCCGGTCGAACAGCCGCTAACCGGACAGAACGATCCCCAACTCTTCGGCCCGTTCCCACACCGGTTCCATGGCCGCGTCCGGATCGCGGTGGAAGCGGCTGGCACGCAGGCGGACGAAGACACAGTGGCCGACCCGCTCGAGGATCGCCTGCCGGCGCAGGTCCGCCGCGAAGGCCTCGGCGCCGTGGTACCGGTCGCCGTCGCACTCGACCGCGAGCCGCTGCCCGTCCGGGGCGGAGAGCACGAAGTCGATGCCGAAGTTGCCGAGCCGGAACTGCGAGACGGGCCGCAGACCGCGGGCCACCATCCGGCGGAGCACCGCGCGCTGGAAGTCGTTCTCGCACCGGTCCTCGGCGCTCGTTGCGGAGTCGTCCGCCGCCCGCGGTCGCAGGCAGTACCCGAGCAGCATCGCCCGCGCGTCGTCCGGTGCCATATCGTTCAGCCGTACCGAGTGGAACAGCCACATCTGGTCCCGCGCGCGGGACGACGCGACGTTGATGCGGCGGTGGAAGTCGCGCTTGGTGAACGCGCCGAACGTCTCGTCGTGCGTCGACACGACCATCGAGATGAGCACGATGTCGCGCTCGTCGCCCTGGAAGGTGTACGGGTCGCCGACCCGCAGCTCCCGCCGCTCGAGCGTCTCGGGACCGACCAGCTCCCGCAGCCGGTGTTGGAGATACGCGGCCTGCCCGCTGCCGGACAGCAGGCTGACGACACCCAGCGTCTTGCCGTCGTACGCCGGATCGGCGAGCAGCTGCCCGACCCGGGCCACCAGTGCCTCAGCCTCGGCGATGTTCACCTCGCCGTACTCGGGCAGTACCTCGCGCCGGCCGTCGGGTACGTAGACCGCCGTCACGGCTTCGCCGAGTCCCGTCGGCCGGTCGGCACGCAGTGGCTGGATCTTCCGGTCGTAGTACGTCTCACCGGAGAACCCGATGATCGCCGGTACGCAGCGGAAGTGCTCGGTGAGCAGGATGCGCTCGGGCGAACGGCGTACCGCATGGTCGTAGAGGCTGCTCTCGGTGTCGAAGTGCGCGGCCGACGGTACGTCGGGCAGGTGGTTTGCGATGAGCGCGTTGACCCGGTCGGTCGGGACCCCGACCAGCTGCGGCCCGATCTGCTGGTCGTCACCGACGACGACGGCCCGCCGGGCGAGGCTGAGCACGGGCAACGCGAAGATGTCGGCCTGCGACGCCTCGTCGACGATGACCACGTCGAAGAGCGGTACGCCGCCGCGGAACTGCTCCAGCGCCCGGTCGATCGACATGATCCAGACCGGTACCGCGGTGACCGCCTCGGCCATCGCGAGCCGGGCCACGGCCTGCCAGTGCGCGGCGCTCTTGCCGGTCCCCTTGCCGATCTTGCGAAGAGCGGCGGTCCAGTCGGCGAGGGCGGCCTTGCGCCGGTCGTCGAGGATGAGCGACACCTCGAGCCATGCCGAGGTCACCACGAGGTCGCGGGTCAGCCGGCGGATCTGCTCACGGCAGCGCTCGATCCGGCGGCCGAGGGCGGCCGTGTCGACGGTACCGACGACGTCCTCGAACCACGTCTGTGCCTGCCGCCAGCGCCAGGCGCGCTCGGCGTCCTCGGCGGTTTCCGGCAGGACGTCCACGTCGCCGGCGTCTACCAATGCTGCCCACTGTGGACAGACAGCGGTGAGGCGCTCGTGCAGGGCGACGAAGCGGGTGGCGTCGGGGCGGATCGTCCACAGTCGACGGACTTCGTCCAGCGCGACGTCCCAGCTCGGGAGGTCGCCGTGTCGCCAGGCCGCGGCGAGCCGGCGGACAACCGGGCTCTCGGCTCCGGCGTGCTCCAGCCACTCGCCCATCGCCCGGTCCTCGGTGCCGAGGCGGTCGACGAGGAAGACGTTCTCCGCCGCCTCCACGGCCCCGGCCAGCTCGGCAAGCTCCCGTGTGTCGGGGGTGCGCGCCACGCGCGGGTAGAGCTCGGCCACCGTGGCGTGCAGCGCCGGCCACCGCCGCTGTTCCCAGTCGAGGGCGTGGACCGCCTCCGCGAGCAGGCGCCCGGCCCAGAGCTCCGGCTCGGTGCCGCCGTCCGCCGGGACCGGAGCGGCGAGCCGCGGCGTCCACTCCGCCCATCGTTTGTCCAGCTCGTTCCGCAACCGGGTGCGTTCCACGGTGGCGATGACAACGTCCACATCGGACGCCGTACGCAGTGGTTCGCCGTCGACCCGGCACTGCTCGGTCAGCCGGTGGAGGTCGCCCTGGGTCAGCCGGTTGACCTTCTTGCCGGCGGCGTACCGGGTGCGGATCTCGGTGAGCTGACCGAGCAGGCGGCGGGGTTCGGCCGCCAGCTCCGCCGGCACCTCGACGTCGCGGCCGGCCACGAACGTCGTACGGGCGCCCAGCTCGGTGAGCAGCTGTTGGCAGGCGGTGACGTGGCCGTCCCAGACAGCCTGCCAGCTCGGGTCGCGGACGAGGTGGCCGAGCCGATCGGTCCACGAGTCCTCGCGCCGGGTCAGGTCCTCGGTGGCGACCCGGAGCTGGCGAGCCAGATCGTCCACTGTGGACTTGCCGAGCCGGCGTACTCCCGCGATGGCCAGACCGCGATCCTCCAGCGCCTCGACGACCTTGCGCGCGTCGCGCAGTGCGTCCCGCCGCGCGGCGAGCGCCTCGCCGGTCGGCAGCGACCCGTCCGGCGGCAGCACGCCGAGCGCGGCCGTCCGGTCCGCGGCGGTCAGCCGGCGGGCCAGGTCGAACAGCGTCACGAACTCGGCGGGTTCGAGCGGTGCGGGGACTCCGGGCGGGACGGTGTCCGGAATGAACCCGGCGTCCTCGTTGCGGTGCAGCCAGTCGCCGACCTCGCCGGGCGTACGCCCGTCGTAGCTGACCGACTCCCGCTCGGCGGCGGCGCGCAGCTGAGCCTGCGCCTCGCCCAGCTCGACCTCGGCCTGCGAGATCTCGCCGATCAGCCGGCGGACCCACTCCGCTTCGGCCTCCCGGTCGAGCGTGGCGGCCCGATCGGACAGCTCCCGAGCGGCGATCTGCAGCTGGACCAGCTGGTCCACCGAGCGGCCGAGAATGGCCAGGCACAGTGGTTGGATCTCCTCGGGCAACCCGTCGCGGAGCACCCGCAGCGGATCCTCCTTCTGCGCGAGCACGAGGACCCGCTTGCCGTGCGCGACCAGGTGGCAGATGAGGTTGCGGATCGTGTGGGTCTTGCCGGTGCCCGGCGGACCCTGCACAGCGACGTTGCGGTGGACCGCCAACCGCCGGGCGATCGACTCCTGCGCGTCGTTGGTCGGCATCGGCATGAGCAGCCGCTCGCCGATGCGCTGCCAGGTCTCGGGGTCGTCGTCGGGCAGCCGTAGCCGGCTCGGCTCGTGGGCAAGCACGCCGGCCAGCGCGCCGACCGACGCATCGGGTTGGGTGGCAAGGGCGTCGCGCATCTGCTCCAGGAACCGCCGGACCATGCGCTGGCGTGGCCGCACGAACAGGACTCCGGTGTCGTGGACACCGGTGGCTTCCGGCGCGGAGCCGGTCACGACCGGGTCGAATCCCAGGCGGCGCAACGCCTTCGCGGCGAAGTCACGTCGCTCTTCGACATCCCACGGGTCGACGTCGACCTGCCCACCGGTGCCGCCGAGATCGAGCAGATCCCCGATGCGATGATCGTCCAATCCGGACAGTGCGTCTGGTTGGAGCCGGGCCAGACCCTGCGGGACGACGCTGACCGTCGTGGAGTCCGGGTCGTATTCGATCGCGACCGCGGTGGCGAGCAACGGGTACCGCACCTGCTCGCCGTCGATCGTGGCCACCAGGATCGTGTGGCCCCAGACCAGCTCGAGCCGGGCGGCCTCGATGTCGAGTCGGTAGCGCAGGTCGTACAGCCGGTCGTGCAGTCTGCGGGTCGCCTCCGCGGCGATCGCCTCGCGCGACCACGGCAACCAGGACTCTTCCTGCCACCGGGCGAACTCGTCCTGTACGGATCGTGTTGCTTCTTCATTCAGCCGTGGTGACTCAGCGTAGGAAAGATCCCACACGAGGTGGTGCACCAGATCGGTCGGAATAGCGGGCGGCGGTGGCGGGCTCGGCCGGCCCACCCGAAGCCAACTGTCGCCCGCCCGATGCGGCCCGATTTCGCATGCTGGATGGTCGGGCAAATCGGCTTGCCAGAAGGCATCTGTGGCCGGAACGGTCCGAGTTGGCTTTTCGAGCAGCGCGCGCACCGCCAGCAGATACTCCACAAGCGACACCGCACGGTCATGTACGACCACGGCGGTTTCTGTTCCGCCGTGGTCGACGCCGTCGGGAGCCACGGATGCGTTCACTGCTTCGAAGGTAGCGCGTCCGGGCTAGAAATGCTCGTCGAGAGTGTTGGTTTTAGGGTCTGTCTCCTGGATCTCGCCGGAGCGAGGCCGAGTCCAGGCTTGCGAGGGCGCCGCCGGTCGTCGTCTGGGCCGGCCGCAGCCCGGCAGTAGATCCAGGAGACAGACCCCTAGTCCTCTTCGTCATCGTCGTCGCGCCGCCGGCGGCGGCGGGACACCGTCGTGACTAGGGCCAACGCGCCGCGACGGGGGTAATACCAGTACCGCCGGCGTGGCCCGGCAATCGCATAGACGACACCCGTCGCGACGCCGAATAGCACATACGCTCCGAGAATCGGCATGTTCGCCTCGAAGGCGAACATCGTCCGACTGAGGAGGAGCGGGACGACCATGAGGGCTACCAGCGCGCCCCACAGCCCGCCGTAGATCAGGCCGATGCCGATCGCCGACACGAGCTGACGGCTGATCCAACGGCCGAAGAGCACGCCGAACAGGCCACCCGCGAACGCGCAGAAGCTCAGCAGCACGGTCCAGGCGACCGAGTACGTCTTGCCGCCGACCATCTGCGCGAAGTCCATCACGTCGCCCATCGCCTGCAGGGCCACGCCGAGCAGCAGGCCGCCAGCGAGGCCACCGACCACTCCGGCGCCGGCTCGACTAACCACATTGGACGGTGGGGTGTACGCGTCTGACATGGCAGGCACTCTCCTCGAGTGAGGGGTTACCCGGGGACCTTAGACGCCCCTACCCGGTCGATCATGAAGTTCGTGGCGCGACACGCCGCCGAGCCTCCATCTAAGTTCATGATCGCCGGGGTAGGGCGCGGGTCGCTAGCGGATGTTGCCGGTGTGGCCTAGGGAGTAGCGGCCGGGTTGGGGCCAGACGAGCAAGCCGTGCGGGCCGGTACCGACCTTGATGCGGGCGAGCAGCTTGCCGGTGGCTGTTTCGAAGGCATAGACCTCGCCGTGGTAACGGCCCGTGAGCCAGAGCACCGTTCCGTCCGCCGAAACGCCACCCATGTCCGGACTACCGCCGCCGGGGACTGTCCACTTGGCCACCGGGCGGAGGGTGGCCAGGTCGAGCACGCTCACGCTGCCCTCGCCGCGGTTGGAGACGTACGCCTGCCGCCCGTCCCGGCTGAAGTAGATGCCGTGGGCACCGGCGCCCGTTTTGATGTATCCGGTGCGCTTGGTCGCCGAGCCGTCGAAGACGTATACGCCGTCCGCGTGCATGTCCGCCACGAGGAACGCCGAGCCGTCCGGGGTCAGCCGGGTGTCCTGGGGCATCCCGTTCGGCACGACATCGAGGTCGAACCTGCGGACCTCACGCATCGCGGCCACGTCGATGACGATCATCTTGTTCGCGAACTCGCAGCTGACCAGGGCCAGTTTGGCGTCGGCGGTGAAGTCCATGTGGTTGATTCCGGCGCACTCCGGGAAGTGGACGGATCGGACCCGTCGCCAGGTCACCGGGTCGTACAGATCGAGCCGCTGGTAGTACTCGGCGACCACGATCGCGTACTTGCCGTCCGGCGTGAAGTACAGGTTGTAGACGTCCTGCACGTCGATGAGCTTGCCCGGCTTCCCGGTACGCGGATCGATCGGCAGCACCGAGCCACCAGGCACCCGGCTCGACGTGATGTACACAGTGGACAGGTCGTAGGACGGTACCGCGTGCTGCGGCTCGGAGCCGCCCGGGAACCGGTCGACCACCTGGTAGGTAGCCGGATCGATGACGTACACGTCGTCGCTCTGGGTGTTGGGCACGTAGACGAGGGACCGGTGGTCGCGGACTGCCGCGCTGAGCATGTTCGGGCCGGCGGCGGCGTACACATTGGACAGTGACGGGGTCGGGCCGGGCGTCGGCTCGGCCGCGCGAAGCTTCGCGGTCGGTGCCGGACCCGCGCAGCCGGAGAGCGTCGCGAGACACAGGGACAGCAGCAACGCACAGGTACGGGTGCCAGCCACACCGCGATCGTACGGAAGATTTAGGTTCTAATCCGGCGAATCGGGCCGGCCGGCGATAAGCTCCTGCAGCCGTACCTTGCCGCCGACCAGCGGACGCCGGATGCGCTCCTCGCGCCAGGTCGCCTTGGCCATCTTGTGCTCGGCGCGCCGCCCCGGCCGCTGGTACCGCCACCGCGCCCACGGCGAGTGCGGCCGGCCGAGCCGGATGGCGCCGATGAAGAGCAGCAGCGGTACGAACAGTCCGACCAAGCCGGTCCAGATCTTCCCCTTGAGCAGCGTGATCGCCGCTAGTCCGAGATTGATCAGGAGGGCCACGGAGGCCGCCACCCAGGCCACCGGCCCACCGCCTGAGCTGATCGCCTGCTGGAGGTCCTCCACACCGACGGGGCGCAGGCCGAGCAGCAGCAATCCGGTCACGGCCACCGCCACGAAGACGGCGTCGACCGAGGCGCGCCCCCGCTCGGCCCAGTACACGTCCTCGAGGTTCAAGATCAACGCGAACTCGTCGAGCACGAGCGCGCTACCGATGCCGAAGAGTGTCGCCATCGCGGCCGTCCAGCTCCGGACGTCGGACGGGATGACCAGGCCGGCCACGCCGCCGATGAGCATGAAGACGACTCCGAACACGACATGGTGGATGTGCGTGCCGCCGGAGGACACGTTGCCGGGCCACCACTTGACCTGCGCGCGGATCATGCGTACCGAGAAACGGATGAACGCGAACCCGACGATCATGCCGGCGAAGAAGCAGAACAGCGACAGCCGACCTGTGTCGACGACCGTACGGTGGAACCATTCACCCACCGCGTCCCCCCGCTCTACGATGATGTGCCCGTTTTGCAGTTTATCGACGAGTTCTCCCCTACCGTGAGGGGTAGCCGATGACGCACTGGCGTGCTCGCGTACCGCACGCGTTCGCGACGTTCCTGCGCATCGTGGCGGTCGTCTGCGTGGTGGCCGCCGTCGGCGGCGCACTGCGCCACCGCTTCCAGCCCGTGCGGGAGACCATCAACGCGCTGTTCATCCCGGCGCCGGCCAACCTCGGGTACGCCGCGTTCCTGTTCGTCCTCGCCACCGCCACCAACCGGCGAAAGCGCATCGCGTACTGGGTACTCGTCGGCTACTTCTCGCTCAGCCTCGTCAGCGGGCTGCTGGTCGCGGCACTGCCGGTCCTGCTGCCCCACGGCCGGCTGGTGGACGAGGGCGGCGCCCTACTCTCCACACTGGACAGAGTGGGCTTCGGCGTCTCGACGGTCGTCGCCGGGGTCGCCCTCGTCGCGCTCGTCGCCGCCCGCCGGGAGTTCTA
>DASRII010000483.1:0-4307 GCA_035650075.1 Micromonosporaceae bacterium
GGTGTCCCACAACTGCATCCGGCTTCCCTCCACCTCGGCCGCCATCCAGGTGCCGTCCACGGCGAAGACGGCCGGCCACAGCGCATTGGCCGAGCCCGCGAGGGTCACCACCGGCTCTCCTGTGTCGACGCTCCACAGCGCGACGTCCTCGTCGTTGCCCCGCTCCGCGAGCAGGAGCGTCCCGTCAGCGGACAGCACGGGGTTGGGCTCGATCATGAACCTGCTCGCGGGCAGCACCCGCCGCAGCGCCGGGTCGGGCAGGTCGGGCGGTGGCCACTGTGGCAGCAGCCGGTGGCCGGCGGCGGGGCCTTTGTACGCCGCCACCGCGTCGGCCAGGTCCGGGTCTGAGTGCAGCCGTCCGAGGAGCACCGAGACGACGGCGTCCGGCGGGTCGGTGGGGGCGAGCAGATGACCGTGTTGATCGAGGACCCGGCTGAGGACGGTCGCCACCTCGGTCTCCACACCGGTGAGGTCGTCGGACAGCGCGGCGGCGCCGAACAGTCGCAGTTTGGTCATCGACCAGCGCGGGTCCGACACGACGTTCGCGAACTGCTCCGACCGGCCCGCGGCGCGCATGTGGTAGCCGAGATTGCGCCACAGGTAGGTCAGGGCGGTGGGAAGGGTCCACCACTGGATCGGCGGTCCGGGTGCTTCGAGAGAGTCAGCGATGGCGTCCAGAAGGGTGCTGTTGATGTCCACGAGCCGGTCCGCGCCGCAGCGTGCGCGCAGGTACGTGCGTACGACGTCGTGAAGCTGGAGGGTCGGGCCGCTCTCCCGGTAGTCCGCGACGAGCGACAGCCCGGCGAGAAGACGGCACAGCCGGACCGAGTCTTCCGCCGAGAGTCCACCGGTTCGTCGCCAGAGCCGCGCCACCAACTCCGCAGGGATTTCGGCGTCCTCGACGAAGACGCAGAGCTCGACAAACCGCTCACGGTCGCTTGCCGCGAGAGCCGTCAGGCTGGCGTCGATGGTCCGGCCGGCCGCCCGCTGCCGACGGCGCTCGCTCACGGTGTCGAGCGCGGTCGGGCCGTCCTGGTCCAACATCTCGATCGTTCTGGTCGCCACCACATCGGGGTCGTCGCCACGGTTGGCGGCCTGCCGCAGGATGCCGTTGCTGATCGCCAGCAGCAGCGGCCAGTGCCCGGTACGGTCGATCAGCCGTTGCGCGACCTGCGGCGAGAGGCCTGGTACGCCGGCCGCGAGCAGGTCATGCGACTCGTCGGGGCGCATCGGACCGACCTCGATCGTGGTCGCCGACACCGGCACCACGTCGGGCAGGCGGGTGGTGATCAGGCGGCCGCAGCGCTGACCTCCGTAGAGGAAGTGGCGTGCCTGCTCACCGGTCCACACGTCGTCGACGACAAGCAGCAACGGACCGCGTTCATCCAGTTCGGCGCCCAGGTGCTGGGCGGCCTGTTCCGCGGTCGTGAAGCCCGGTCGGACCCCGGTGATTCCCTCGACGACGTCGTTTATCTTCGCGGCCAGCGCGGCGCCGGAGACGTCCTGCCCCAGCGAGACCGTGACGCAGTCGGTGAACCGGCGCCGGACGTCAGGGTGCTGACTGGCCATCCGGGCGAGCGTGGTCTTGCCGAACCCGCCACCGCCGACGACAGCGACGAGCGCGCCGGACCGCCGGCCGCCGCCGGTCAGGGCGCCCACGATGTCGTTGAGCTGCTCCGGCCGAGCCACCAGGGGCCCGTCCATCTCGGGAACCGGCCCGGCGGACCGCTTGCCCGCCCGGGCGGGACGGCCGCGGGTAGCTCGCCACGCCTCGATCGCGGCCCAGCCGATCACGGTGACGGCGACGAACGCGACAAGCGTCCAGTTCGGGCCCGATCCCGAGGTCAGGACGTTGACCAGACCACCGACCGCGGCGCCGATGATCACGCTCGCCGCGGCCGCGGCAGCATGTCCCGCACCAGACCGTCGCACGGCGCCCTCCAGCCCACGCCCGCCAGATCATCGCAGTCAAGCCGCTACGCACCGTATGGTCAATCCTCGTCGGCACTGTTGATCTCTGCCCGGCCGGCCCTCGCCGCACCCGTACCTACACCTCGAACAGGTCCCGCAACGCCTGCTCCAGGCGGGCCATGCTCGCGCCCGTGACCATGCCCAGGCGCTCGGCGCCCGCGCTGGCCGGCATGCGGCGGACCCGGCTGACCACCACGACGCCCGTCAGCGGGTCCATCTCCGCAAGCGGCACGGCGTACGGGGGCAGCTCGGAACTGCCCTGCCGGCGCACGATGGGCGCGCAGAACGGCGCCGCATTGGGCCGGTCGTTGTGCGCGTCCGCGGACAGCACGACGACCCGGTAGCGCAGGTTGTCCGGGTCGCCGACGGTCCAGACCTCGCCACGCCTCATCGCGCGCCACCCGACCGTACGGGCCCGTATGTCGAGGATGTCACCAGCGTCGGGGCAGCCATGCCGCCGAGCGTACGGTGATCGTCCCGGCGGGTGGACGGCGGCAGGACACGCAAGCGACGGAGCCCCGGGCGGGGCGGCCGTCTTGCCGACTGCCGTCCGGCAGCCAGCAAGGCTGCCTGAGCATGGCGCGGCTAGCACGTCGTCTGACGTGCTGGCCGCGACAGGTTGAGGTTGCTCGCGCGCCTCACCCGAGGGGTCTGGGGGCACCGGCCAGGAACTCGAGGATCGGTCTGGCTGTCCGAATAGGACATGGCCGATGGCACATCTGGGAAGGGTCCCCGTCGCGCATAGTATCGCCGGCATGGCACTGCGACCTGTACAGGTGAACATAAAGGCTCTCGATGACTCGGCGGTCGGCCGGTTCTGGGAGGAGGCGCTCGGCTGGAGTGTTTCCAGCGGGACACCCGGCGTGACGACCTACGTCGGACCCGTCGGCGGCTTCGTCTGGCCGGACCCGGTCGCCGTCGGCGTCGACGTCGTTCGTGTCCCGGAACCCAAGACAACAACAAAGAACCGTGTGCACCTCGATCTCGCCACCACCTCTGCGGCCCATCAGGCGGAGTTGGTCGCGCGCCTCCAGGCTCTCGGTGCGACGCCCGCCCACGTGGGCCAGGGCAACGTGCCGTGGACGGTCCTCGCCGACCCGGAGGGCAACGAGTTCTGCGTGCTGGAGCCCCGGGAGATCTACCGGGACACCGGGCCGATCGCCGCGGTGGTGGTCGACTGCGCGGATCCGCGGGCCATGGCCCGGTTCTGGGACGAGGCGATGGACTGGACCCTGCACGAGGTGACCGACGATCATGCGGTGTTGCGCTCCGCCAAGGGTGTCGGCCCGTATCTCGAGTTCCTCCGTACGCCCGGCGTGAAGACCGTGCCAGACCGCGTCCATCTTGACCTGCTGCCGTACCCCGGCGACGACAAAGCAGCGGAGGTGGCCCGGCTGCGGGCCCTCGGTGCCACCGACCTCGACGTCGGCCAGGGCGACGTCCCGTGGACGTGCCTGGCCGACCCGGAGGGCCACGAGTTCTGCGTCCTCGCCCCGTCCTGACGCGGAGCCTCAACGACACCCTGACACGTGAGCCTTGTGTGCTCATGGCCCGTGGTCCCGAGGAGGGCTCAGCGCTTGAGCGTGAAGGTGAAGTCGCCGGAGAGCTTGCCGCTCAGCCGGACTGCCGAAACGAGCTTTCCCTCCGTGATCAGTCTGTCGACCTCGGCCCGCGAAAGACCGCAACCTTCAGCGATCAGTCGCACCGGCCGGACAGGGATCCGCGCCGCAAAGCGGACCGAGACGTCGATCACCTCGCGGTCCGGGTGATCCGATCCGTCGGTGTCGAGGCGCCAGGCGTTGTCCCAGTCGAGGGCGATGCGATTACGGCGCTGCACGATCGGATCCTGGAGCAGCTCAGCTGTCAGGCCAGGGTCGTTGTGATGCAGCCGGTCCAGCAGCTCAGGTCGTATCGAGCGCACAGTCATCCGCTCCAGGACCGTGAGTTTTGCAGTTTCCCCGCAAGCGGTACAGAGCGCGAGGAGCCAGGCGTCGATGAGCTTGTGGTTTGCGTTGACGCGAAATTTACCGCGTGCCCGGAAGCGCTCGGACGCGCACGCGTGGCAACGGCGGCGAACGAGCGGCAGGCAGATGGGCACGACCATCCAGTTTTCGAGCACAGAAGTACACCGGTTTCAGTGAGAAGTCCGTAGCAAAGGAGCGCGGCGCACATGCGCGACGCGCGACAGATCAGCGCTCGGGAGGTCTCACAGGGTGTACAACGGCACGTCCTTGACTAGACGACTCGGTTCGGCAGCACGGTAATGGCGCACAGCGGCGCTGCGCCACTGGTTTTCGAGCGCCCGTGTCGTACCTCAGATCCCGCCAGGGCACTCC
>DASRII010000484.1:0-2011 GCA_035650075.1 Micromonosporaceae bacterium
ACCGCCTTGCCAACCAACCGGACGAACCGAACCGAGCACGCTGGACACCGGGCCAGCCGACCAGCCACACACCGCCAGGCCAAGATCTTTTAGCTGAACTCGCCGGCCAGACTCAACGACCAGTCCACGGATCGAGGCTAAATGGGATTGGACGTCTCTACCTGACGGACACACGCGGGCCGTCCGTCAGGAACGGGCATGGGTGACGTGGTCCACGGCGACAAGTTGGTGTACGGGGACAAGGTCGTTGGCACCAAGGTGGTCGCGCCTTTCCCGGCGGAGGGAGTACCGGAACGGCCGACCCTGCTCGTGCTGAGTGCCAACCCGAGTGACACCACGCCGTTGCGGCTCGACCACGAGCGCCGACGCATCGTCGAGAGCATCGCGGCGGTGCAGGCGCTGACCCGGCTGGACGTACGAATGGCCGACGCCGTCCAGGTCGACGACCTACATCACCGGTTGCTCCAGTACCGGCCGGTGGGGCTGCATTTCGCGGGCCACGGTTCGACCGATGGCGTGGTGATCGAGGACAGCGACGGGTACCGCCGACGGATCCCGGCTGCGGCGCTCGCCGATCTGGTCGCGATCTTCACGCCGCCGCTGCGGTGCGTGGTTCTCAACGCCTGCTACACCGATGCGCAGGCGGAGGCAATCGCGGGCCGCGGGCCCTGTGTGGTCGGTATGCGCGGCCCGGTACCCGACGACATCGCCATCCATTTCGCCGCGGGGTTCTATGCCGCCGCCGCGGACGGAATGTCGGTCCGGCAAGCCTTCGATCTCGGCAAGAACCGGCTGTCACTGCGCCAGATCAGCGCCCACCCGCCGGTACTGGCCGCGGCGCCGGGCATCGCGGAACAGACATTCCTGGTCGAGCCGCCGTGAGGGGTACGTGATGCAGCTTCTCCCCGTTGAGTCCATCGAGGTCCGGATCAGCAAGCGGGTGCTGTGGGTGGGCGAGTCGGCCTATCCGCTGCCGAACGTGACCCACGTACGCACCGTCGAGTACAAGGTCCAACGCTGGCGCGTCGTCAAGCAGTTCGTGCGCAAGGGCGGGGCCCGGCTTGCCCTCGGTCTGTTAGCGCTGCTGGTACTCAGCTGCGCGTCGGCACCGACGACGCTGCTGGTTCTCGTCGGCCTCGGGGTGCTGGCGGTGAACGGCTTCCAGGTGTACTGGCTGGTCCAACGCCTGACCTGGCCGCCCCTGCACGTCCTGCGGGTACAGATGGCCGGCATGTCGCGGGCGGCCGTCGTCAGCCTGGACAAATCGAAGATCGACGAGTTGCGGCTGCGGGTCGTGACCGCGATCGACAACCCGGCCGTGGAATACACCGTCTGGATCGAGAACGTGAACGGAGACGTCATCGGCGGTGACGTCGTCAGTGGCGACAAGCTCGAGCACGGCGACAAGACCAGCCACAAGACGGTGTACGAGTCGAAGTGAGGTACGCCTTGTTGCAGTCCATTGTAGACGGCATGACCGGTCTGGTGTGCAGCATCGCCTCAGTGCTCCTGTTGCCGACGATCGCCCTACTGCTGTTCCGGCGGTTCGTACCGGTGCTGGGCGACACCGTGTGGCGGGGCTACTGCCAGCTGCTCACCTGGTGCGTCGTGGCGCCGGTACGGCTGGTACGGCTGCTGTGCCGGGAGGCCGTCCGCCGCCGCTGACGCCCGCCGTTCCTCGCCCCGCCCTGACGCGGACATTCGTATCGTTGACGTCAAGAGCGCCGTGGCCGACGTACCTGTCCGGGAACCACCACAGCCGCCGGCGTCTAGGGTCGAACGGAGCCAGGTTCGAGGACATCGGCGGGCGCCGGCGTCAGCGCCGCGGAGATCTCCGCGACCGACGGGTTCCAGCAGCCCGCCCCACCGAAGGAGCGGTCGGTCGCTAGCGCTCGCATGACCCGCCGCCTCAGTTCGGACGGCACGTCGGCGGCCACCGACCAGGCGCCGGGACGGCTCGACGCCACTTGATGATGCCCAGCCCCGGGGGATTGCTGCACCGTACGGACCG
>DASRII010000485.1:0-7343 GCA_035650075.1 Micromonosporaceae bacterium
TGCTGCTCGCCCTGCTGCCGGTGGGCCACCATATCGTCTTGCCGGCTATCCCGGATTCGCGACAACCTTTCGACAACCCGGAGGGCGTACATGTGGTCTCGCGGACACTGACCAGACAGTGACCGACACCTACCTGGGGACGGTGTGATGAGACTCTTCCGAGTGCTGGGCGCGCTCGTGGTGGTACCGGCGGTGTGGATCGGCGGACTCGCCACCGCCGGCTACGCGATCATGAAGCCGCCGAGCGCGAGCACCGACAGCGCGCACTGCATCGACGGCATGCCGGACCCCGACGGCAGCCCCAACCCACCACCGTGCCCGGTGAAAATCATCTTGGACGTGCCTGCGCGGGTCGACATGCGGATCCATTACGCCACCCGGGCGGGCACGGCTGGGGCGGACGACTTCGTACCGGTCGAGGACGAGGTCGTGACGATCATGGAAGGCGAGTTGTCGGGCACGATCTGGCTACAGATCCGGGCAGACGGGGTGTGTGAACCGGACGAGGTGTTCTACGTCGCGATCTTCGATCCCTCCGACGGGACGGTCGAGGACGGGGTCGGCGAGATCACCATTGTGTCTACCGACTGTCGACGGTAGCGGCGTTGGGGTGCCCGAGGGTCGGGCACCCCAACCGCCTGATCGACACTCAGCTTCTCCGCCTCGGCGGTCGCGTTGGCCCGGCGGTACAGCTCGATGGCACGCAGCAGGTGACGGCGGGCGGCGGACGGGTTGCCACACCGCCTTTCGAGCTCGTCCAGGTCGCGATGGATGTGCGCCTCCTCGTACGCGTCGACCACCCGCGTGCGTACCGCCAGCGCGAGCTCGAGGTACTCCCGGGCGCCATCCACATCGCCGAGACCGAGCCGAGCCCGGCCGATGTGCTGCAGGGTCACCGCCTCGAAGTGCTCGTCGGCGATGTCGCGGCTGATGTCCAGCGCCCGCTGGAACTGCTCGAGCGCGGTGCCGCCGGCGCCTCGGGCCAGGTGCGCGGCTCCGAGGTGGTTGAGGGTGTCCACCTCGTTCTGCCGGTCGCCGATGTCCCGCCGGATCGCCAGCGCCTGTGCGAAATGGTCGATGGCGGCCCGGTGGTCGCCGTCGCGCAGGTGTGTCTGGCCGACGCTGTGCAGGACCGCGGCCTCGATCCGTGGATCGCCGACGCCGCGGATGAGGTCCAGCGCGCGGGCCAGGTACTCGAAGCTGAGGTCGCTGCGGCCCATCTGGGCGTACACGTATCCGATGTTGTTCAGCGCGAGGGCGATCCAAGGCGACGGGTTGTTCGCGGTGTGCAACAGCGTGACGGCCTGCTGGAACGCGTCCAGCGCCTGGTCGAACCGGCGCAGTCCGGTGTACGCCACGGCGATGTTGTGCTGGGCGGTGCCCTGGCCGCGGGTGTCGCCGATGGCCCGCATGCGTACCAGGGCCTGACCGAGCTGGCCGAGCGCCTCGTCGAAGCGGCGCACCGCGACGTACGCGACGCCCAGGCTGCTGTGCATCAACCCTTCCACCGTCGGATCGCCGAGCCGTTGCGCCGCCGCCACGGCCGTTCGGCAGATCTCGATGCGATCGCCCCAGTGCCCGCGGAACTCGAAGAACCCGGTCAAGAGATAGGTCAGCTGCCACGCGGTCGTGTGGTGGCCGCGGTCCGCCGCGTAGCGCACGAGCGGTACCAGATTGGGCCGCTCGCCGTCGAGAAACGCCAACGTGCCCGCGTGGCTCGTGGTGTCCGGTAGCTCGGCCGGAGGGTATCCGACTTCGGGGACGACCCGGTTGCGGCTCGGGTCGAGCGTGCGGTTCGCGGCCGCGGCGACGGACAGGTACCAGTCGAGGATGCGGGCGGTGGTCTCCTCGCGCTCGGCGTGGGACTCCTCCAGCTGGGCGCACTCGTACGCGTATAGCCGGATCAGGTCGTGGAACCGGTACCGCTCGCCGCCGAGGTCCCCGACCAGGTGCGCGGTGACCAGGTCGGCGATCCACCGGCGGGCGTCGGCCAGCGGTACCGCCGCGGCCGCCGCGGCGAGGTGAGGTCCGAAGGTGACGCCGGGGTGCAGGCCCAGCAGGCGGAACAGCCGGGCCGCGGGGGCCGCTACCGCGTGGTACGCGCTCGCGAAGACCGCCCGGACACTGCGCGAGTCGCCCTCGATGGTCAGCGCGTCCAGCCGGTGTTCGGTGGCCAGGCTCGCGGCGAGCTCGGCGATCCGCAGATCGGCCCGCGCGGCGAGGATGGCCGCCGCGATCCGCAGCGCCAGCGGCATGCGTACGCACAGCTCGACCAGCTCGGCGGCCTCCGCTGGTTCCCGTTCCACCCGGTGCGCACCGAGCACCCGGTCCAGCAACCGGAGCGCATCGTCCCGCTCGAGTACGTCGATACCGATCAGGCGTACCGCGTGGTGCGCGGACAGTGCGGTCAGCAAGCCGCGGCTGGTGATCAGCAGCAGGCTGGACTCGTTGGCCGGTACCAACGGCAGCACCTGGTCGGCGCTGGCCGCGTTGTCCACCACGACGAGGATCCGCTTGTCGTGCAGCAACGAGCGGTACAAGCCGGTCTGCTCGGCCAGCTCGGCGGGGACCCGCTCGGGCGGTACGCCGAGACTGCGCAGCATGTGCGCCAGCACGTCAGCCGTACCGGCCGCCGTCGCGGGGTCGTGCCCGCGTACGTCGAGGAAGAGCTGACCGTCGGGGAACCGGTCCTTCACCTGGTGGGCCCATTGCACGGCAAGCGCGGTCTTGCCCATGCCGGCCGGACCGGAGATGGCCACGATGTGGGTCTCGTTGCCGGGATCGTCGAGCATCCGACACAGCGTGTCGAGTTCCGCGGTACGCCCCGTGAAGTGGCCGACCCGTGCCGGTAGCTGGGCCGGCCTGGGCAACGGGACCGACGCGGTCGCGGTGCGGTCGGGCGCGCGGAGGTCCAGCGCCGCGTCGTGGCGCAGGATCATACTGTACCGGCGCTGCAGCTCGGGTCCGGGATCGACGCCGAGCTCGTCGGCGAGGCGGGCCCGCAGCCGCTGGTATGCGTCGAGCGCGTCGGCGTGCCGGCCGGACCGGTACCGGGCGAGCATCAGCAGACCGACGAGGCGTTCCCGGTACGGCTGTGCCGCCACGAGCCCGTCCAGCTCGCCGACTGCCCCGGCATGGCGGCCGAGCCGCAGTTCGGCGTCCCACAGATCCTCGCTAGCGGTCAGCCGTACCTCGTGCAATCGGGTCACCTCGCCCGCACCCCAGCCGGCCGGTACCGCGTCGGCGAACGGGTCACCGCGCCACAACGCGAGGCCCGCGCGCAGTTGGGCGACGCCGTCCTCCAGCGCTCCCCCGGCCAGGTGGTCGGCTGCCTTGCGGAGCAGGTCCTCGAACTGACGCGCGTCGACGTCCGCCGGCTCGATACGCAACGCGTACCCGGGATCCCGGGTGACGAGCGCGTTGGGCAGGCCGCACGCGGCGAGTGCCTGGCGCACCCGCGTCACGTGGCTGTACAGCGTCTTGACGGCGGTACGCGGTGGCTCGTCACCCCACAGCGCATCGATCAGGCTGGATTGGGCGAGGACCGTACCGGCCCGCAGCGCGAGCAGCCCGACCAACGCCCGCTGCCGGCTGCCGGGCAGGACCGCGCTACCGGTGGGGCCAATGACCTCGATCGGGCCCAGGAGGCGCACCTCGGCACGCGGCCGGACGGACACCGGGTCAGCGTATCCGACAACGTTGCGACAACCTTGCCTCGAGCTGAGCGTCCGTACATCGATGACATGCGCTACCGGGAACCCCTGTCCATCGCCATCGCGCTCGACCGCGACGCGGCCACGCCGCTGCACCACCAGATCGCCGGGGAGGTGGCGTCGGCCGTGACTCGCGGGACGCTCGTCCGCGGCGCGCGCATGCCGTCGACCCGTACCCTCGCGTCCTTGCTCGGCGTGTCACGCGGGGTGACCGTGGCCGCGTACGCCGAGCTGTTCTCCCGCGGCTATCTCGACAGCCACCATGGTTCGGGCACCTACGTCGCCGGTACCCCGCACAAGCCGAACGTCGTGCGGCCGCGACCTCGCGTGGCGCTCGACCTGTCGCCGGGCCAACTCTGTCGCGAGGCCTTCCCGCTGGCCGAGTGGCGTGCCGCGTGGCGGCGGGCCAGCTTCCACCCCGCCCCCGCCAGCCCACCGCCGCTCGGTCTCGACGAGCTGCGGCAGGCGATCGCCGAACACCTGGTGCGCACCCGCGGCCTCGACCTGACCGGGCGCGAGATCGTGGTGACCGGCGGTACGGCCGATGGACTGCGACTCGTGCTCGACGGGCTCGGCCTGCGCGGATCCGACGTGGCCCTGCCGGAGCCGATCGCGCCGGCGCTGCGGCGTGCGGTTCGTGGCGACCCCATGCCCGTTCGCGATCCGTCGTGTCGGGCGCTCGTGGTCAGCCCGCCATCCTGGGACGCGGTGCTCCCTGCCGCGCACCAGCGCGCGGCCGTGGCCTGGGCCGGGCGTACCGGCGGCTGGCTCGTCGAGGTCGCGTGCGACACGGTCTTCCACGCCGATGCGCGTGTTCCACGGCTGCACGAGTCGACGGATGCCGTGGTGATGGTCGGTGGGTTCTGCGACCTGCTGACACCGGCGCTGGCGCTCGGCTACGCGGTCGTGCCGTCGGGCCTGGTCGACATCGTCGGTGACTCGCCGCGGCCACCGCACGTCACCCAACTGGCCATGGCCAGCCTGTTGCGGGACGGCACGGTGGTGCGGCGGATGCACCGGCTCGGTCAGCTCTACGACAGCAAGCGGCAGGTGGTCGAGACGGTGCTCGCCGGACTGCCGGTCAGCCTCGGCCTCGGTACCGCGTTGGTGCGCCTCCCCGACGAGGTCGACGCCGTTGGTGTTGCGCGGTCGTTGCGCGAGCGCGGGTTGCGCGTGGGCACCCTGGCGGACTACTACTCTTCGGCGCAGTCGGCTCCCCCGGCGCTCGTGCTCGGGTACGGCCACCTGCCCGAGCCGGCCTTGCGCCAAGGGATGACAGCTCTCGTCCACGCACTGACCCGGCTCGTCTAACCCCTGTCCTCGAGCGGCGGAGAAGGTTTCAGCGCCACGTCAGCGCCGTTTCAGCCCCCTAGCGCAGGATGGCCGCGGCACGGTCGGTGACCAGCCGCGTGCCATGGGGGCCTGGGGGGACAACAGTGACGCTTGTCGGTTTGCAGTGGGCGGATCTCGGCGCCCGCGACATACATCTCCTGCCTGGTCTCGTGTCGCCCGAACTATTTCGGGCGCTGCGGGCGGTCGACCAGGTCGGTACCACCACCACGCTGAGGCAACTGCACAACATGCCGGATGTCACCGTCACGTTCGCGGGAGGGCTCGCCGGTGCGCCCGCGGACACGGGGGTGACGGTGAACCCGAACACCGGCGCGGTGACCGTCCAGTCGCCCCTGCCGCCCGGGCGGAAGCTGCGTTCGTTCATCGTGACCGCGACGGCGACCCAGCCTGGCGCGGCCGCCGCGACGATACGCGTCCGGGTCAACGTCCACCAGGCGATCACCGGACTCTGGCTGACGCCGAACCCGTTGACCGTGCGCCGGGGTGCGCGCAACGTGCGGATGTCGGTACTGGCCAGCTTCGACGACGGCACGATCGGCGACATCACCAACTGGTCGCCGTTCGCGCCACCGACCGTCGTGGGCGAGCATGTCCACGCCAACGGCTCCGAGGACCGGGTGCTGAGGTGGTCGGCGGAGGGCATTCCGGAGGGTACCGACGCACTCGTCGGCGTCCACCCGGACACCGGTGTGCTCGACGGCACGGCCGACGACGGCAGCGCCAAGATCACTGTACGGTTCCAGGATCGGACCGCCAGCGCCGTCGCGATCTGTAAACCGCCGTGGTCGACGCCGGTGCGGACCAAACTCGTATCCGGTCCCGGGGTGCGATCGCTGAACTTCGTACCCAACATCCTGTTCCTGCCCGACGGCTTCCGGGCGGACGAGGAACAGATGTTCAACCGGGTCGTACGCCGTCTCGTCGACAAGCTCTCCCGGGCACCCCAGACGCGGCCCTTCGCCGACTTCAGCGGCAGAATCAACTACTTCTCGGCCTGGGTACCGTCACGCGAGGCCGGCGTCTCGGTGCTCGAAGAACTCGACCGGAGGAACGGGCCGAAAAACGAGACTCACGGGTACCCGGTACCGCTGCCCAGCCTGAACCGGCCGGCCGACAACTGGTCGTTGGCGGATCTCGTCAACGCGATCGGGCTACCCGACTCGGTCGACGATCCGGCCGGCGCGCCGCTGGACGATCGGAAGGTCGCCGAGCTTCGAGCGCTGTACGGCGCGGCGATCGACGATCCGCACGTGCGCCCCAAGTACGCCGAATGGCTGCCCCTCAATGACCGGGTGCTGCTCAACGAACGCGATACCGCGTTTCACATGGCTTACGGCAGCCGCCCGTCCCTGGTCGGTGTGGTCGACCGGGTCATCGCGACCAACTCGTTGCGGCTGGCGGACGCGGACTTCGAGGCGTTCCTCGACGCGTTGCAGACTCCGGCCGGGCTACCGCTGATGGAAGGTCCGTGGTCACGGGGCAAGGATCGCAACCTCATCGTCGTGTTGTGCCGAACCAACCGGCACGGCGGAGCCAACTCCTCCCGCGGCTCGGACGCCGCGCATCAGGGCAAGCTGCTCGGGCTCAGCCTCGACGCCGAGGATTTCCACCGGCTGCGCGCCAGCGACACCGCCGGCTTCGACCTGGTGCCCGACGACGTCGGATGCGGCTGCGGCACCCACACCTGGCTGACCACCGCCCACGAGCTGGCCCACTCGTGGGGCGTCGGTGACGAGTACGCCGAGTTCGAGAGTCCCGTCCCGGCCAGTGTCCTGGCCAACGTCCTCGCCCGCGCGAACCTGCAGGTGCGCACCGAGTTGGTCGACGCCGGGGATCAGCTGATCGATACGAACATCAAGTGGGGGCGGTGGCCACGCATCTCCGCGGCCGGAGTGCTGATCCAACCACCGACCGTCCATGCGGACGGCCATGTCACCCTGCGTCTGGACCCGGGGTTCGGCGGACTCGGCGACTTCGTCGCGGGCACGGACATCGTGCGGTTGCGAACCCGCCCGCTGGCGCTGTCGAACGGCACATCCGCGCGGTTCCGGGTCGTCGCGGTCCGCAAGGCGGCCAGCGAGATGGACCTGGTGGCGGTGGACCCGATCGAAGCCGACCTCGACAACAGATATCCGACCAACAGCATCGTGCTGCGGCCGGTCCGCGGACCCGACGGCAACGACCTGACGCTCGTCACCCCGAACGTGCGGACGCGGATCACGGATACCCACAACCCACTCAACGCCAACCCCGACCCGCCCAACCGGGTGTGCGGAA
>DASRII010000486.1:0-6410 GCA_035650075.1 Micromonosporaceae bacterium
TGAGCCACGCCTCACCACGGCACCCGACCAGGACGCACGCCATGCAAGAGCCACACCCATAACCGGGCGGGCAGCCGCAATGAGAGCGTCCGGCCGAGCACCTCACCCCCGTCTGACCCGGACCCGAGCAACCTCGAAACGCAACAAGTAGCCGATGTGCGGGTGTGTCGGCGGCGAGCGCGTCGGCCAACCCGGCGATCATCGCGTCTGGGCCAGACGAGCGATCGTCACACTGCGCTGGTCAGCCGGCGATGGCTGTCGCTTCGGCGGCCTGCAGGATGAGTTGGGTCGCGGCGTCGGGCTGGGACACGAACGAGACGTGCGAGGCCGCGACCTCCACGATCGTCGCGTTGGCGCGCTCGGCCATGAACCGCTGCAGCTGCGGCGGGATGGCCTTGTCCTGGGTGCCGAGCAGATACCAGCACGGCAGTGTCTTCCACGCTGGCGGGGCCGACGGCGTGGCTGCGAATGCCGCGGCGGCGTAGGGCCGCTGTGCCGCGGCCATCACTGCGGCCGTCGCAGCATCGACGTCGGCGGCGAACGCTTCGTGGAAGGCCTCCGGGGCGAGGTAGAGGTCGGTGCCCTCGCTCCCGTCGGGGTTGGTGAACGCAACGGGCCGGATCGAGGGCCCCACCAGGCTGCCTTCGAACCTTTCGAGCAGCTGCTGCTGGCTCTCGCCGACGTCGCACATCCAGCCGTTGAGGTAGACCAGCGCCCGGACCTGCTCGCTGCCGATCGCGGCGGCCGAGATCACGTTGCCGCCGTAGGAGTGGCCGACCAGCACGATCGGACCGCTCAGGGTCCGCAGGAACTCGGCCAGGTAGGCGGCGTCGCCAGCCAGGTCACGAAGCGGGTTGCCGAACCCGATGGCGGAATACCCGCGGTCCTGCAGGGCACGGATCTCGGCGTCGAAACCGGTCGCGTCGGCCCAGGCACCGTGCACCAAGACGATCGTCGGGGTCTCAGCAGCCATTCTCATCACCGCTCCACTGTTGACGGATTGCCTATGCCGCGACTGTAGACCTGTGAGCGGTGCCGGGGGGCCAAGGCAATCGAAACGTATGGGTATGTCGTAGTCCCTCACGCACCGCGTCCACGGACCCTCTCGACCTAGCCCAAGCACCAGCGGCAGCCTCGTCGCAACGCGTTCACCCACTGCAGCGGGCACGTGGCGGGCTCGCCTGGATCGTCGGGCGCTCACCTCTAACCGCTGGTGGCCAGGCCTGGTACCGCGGCGCGCTCGGCGAGATCGCCATCGACCGATTGCTGACCGCCCTGGACGCGGGCCGGCGAGTATTGCATGCCGTGCCGATCGGACGCCGCAGCGCCGACATTCCGACGCATGCTCATCGGGCGAGGATGAAGCGGGCAGGAGCGGGTGTCACCCGAGATCTGCGGGCGCGACCTCGGTGGCTCAGGGTTCGAAGGTCACGGGGATCGGTGTGTTGTACGGAGTGATCACCTGGATGTTGGAGGGCCAAGAGCTGGCGGCGCCGGGAAGCGCACGATGCGCTTGCATGATGAAGTGGCAGGCCCGGCGCATGTCCTGGTTGAGGTCGTGGTGGAGCACCGCGGACAGGTGGCCGTCACGGAGGAGGCGGATGTTGTCCTGGTCGAGGTCGTGAGCGATGAACACCGAGCAGGTCCGGCGCATCGACACGAAGGCCTCGCCGATCGCGACGTTGCCGCCGCCGATGGAGTAGACCGCGTTGATGGCCGGATCGCTGTCCAGGGCGCTCAGGACCAGACCGCGCATGGTCTCGTCGAGACCGTCGCTGTTGTCGATCTCCACAAGGGAGCGATCGGGGTAGCGGCTGCGCATCGCGCTGCGGAAGCCCATTTCGCGTTCCTCCTCGCCGCGGAAGAAGCCGCGGCTGAGGGTGACCAGGACGTTGCCGGGCTTGTCGCCGAGCCACTGACCGATGAGGTACGCCGCCGTGGCGCCGGCGGCCCGGTTGTCGATGCCCACGTATGCCAGCCGTCGACTGGCAGGCAGGTCGGTCACCAGGGTGAGCACGGGGATCCCGGCGGCGACGACTCGGGCCACCGCTTCGGTGATCTCCGGCACGTCGGGCGCCTTGATGATGACCCCTTGCGATCCCCGGCTCGCGATGCGGTCCAGCGTCGCGGTGAGGTCGGCGAGCGGACCGGTCTCGCGAAAGTGGAAGCGCGACCTGATGACGGCCGGTCGCAGTGCCGGCAGCTCCGCCTCGAGGGCGCGGCGCACGGCGGACGAGAACCGATCCGGTGCCTGCATCACGACGTCGATCACGAAGGTCCGGCCGCCGAGCCGGAGCTGCGTCCGCTGCCGCTCCAGGTCGGCGACCGCCTGGTGCACCTCGCGGACGGTGTCGGTGCGTACGCCGCCCCTGTTGTTGAGCACGCGATCGACGGTGGCCTCGCTGAGGCCGGCCTGCTGGGCGATCGCCCTGATCCGGAATGGGTGACCCATGCCCGCTGCTGCTCCCTGATGGCTTTTTGATGGTTTTCTGCGCTCGATTGATGGACTGCGGTTCTTACGATGACAGATGTCTTCCGGAATCGCGAGTACGAGATCCGAGACCCGGCGCAGCACCAGCAAGCCGGAACAGACCAGGTCGGCGAACGGCCCTGTCCTCGGACGGAGGCGGGCTCGGGCGCTGCCCGCAGCGACATCTTCGGAGGAAGACCGATGGAGCACAGGAATCTACTGATCGGCGGTGACTGGCGGCCGGCCGAGGCGGGGCGTACCGAGGACGTGACGTCGCCGTACGACGGGTCCGTCGTCGGCACCGTGCCGGTGGCCAGCAGGGACGACGTCGAGGCGGCACTCACCGCAGCCGAGGCGGGCGCCGCGACCTGGCGGCGCACTCCCGCACACGAGCGGATGCGAATCCTGCTGCGGGCGGCGGAGCTCGCCGACCAGCGAGCCGCCGAGATCGCCCGGACGATCAGCGCCGAGGTCGGCAAGACGATCACCGAGGCGACCGGCGAGGCGGCCCGGTCCGGAGAGATCATCCGGCTCGCGGCGTTTGAGGGCGCGCAGCTGTACGGCAACACACTTCCCCTGGATGCCAGCCCCGGAACCGGCCTGGACAAGATCGGCTTCACGCTGCGCCAACCGTGCGGCGTGGTCGTGGCGATCTCGCCGTTCAACTACCCGGCCCTGCTGGTCCTGCACAAGCTCGCGCCCGCGCTGGCCGTCGGCAACGCGGTCGTCCTGAAGCCGGCCCGCACCACCCCGCTGACGGCGCTCGAGTTGGCCGCCTGCTTCGTCGACGCCGGCCTGCCGGCCGGGGTGCTGTCGGTCCTCACCGGCGCAGGCGGTGAGCTGGGAGACGCACTGGTCTCCGATCCGCGGGTCCGCAAGATTTCCTTCACCGGGTCCACCGGCATCGGTGAGCGCATCACCCGGATGGCCGGCGTGAAGAAGCTGTCGCTGGAGCTGGGCGCCTCATGTCCTGTGATCGTGCTCCCGGACGCCGATCTCGAGCTGGCGGCGAGCGCTGTCGCAACAGGTGGCTACGTCAACGCCGGCCAGGTGTGCATCTCGGTGCAGCGGGTCATCACCCACCCGGCGATCAGCGCCGACTTCCTCGACGCCCTCGTACCCAAGGTCCAGGCCATCCGGACCGGAGACCCGTCCTCGCCGGAGACCGGGATGGGAACGCTGATCAACACCGCCGAGGCAGAGCGGGTGCGGCAGGCCATCGTCGCCGCCGCCGAGGGGGGCGCGCGGGTCCTGACCGGCGGGGAGCGCGACGGCAGCTTCGTTGCGCCGACGGTCGTCGCCGACGTGGACCCCGCCTCGCCGCTCAGTCAGCAGGAGCTGTTCGGGCCTGCTGTGACAGTCAGCACCGCCGCCGGGGCAGCGGCGATCGCGCAGGCCAACGGTACGGCGTACGGCCTGGCCGCCGGCGTCTTCACCTCCGACGTCGCCGGCGCGGTCCGGGCGATCCGGGAGATCGACGCGGGCAGTATCCACATCAACTGGACGCCGCTGTGGCGCGCAGACCTCATGCCCTACGGCGGCCTCAAGGGCAGCGGCGTCGGCAAGGAAGGCCCCCGTTGGGCCGTCGAGGAGATGACCGAGCTCAAGACCGTCGTCCTGCACGGCCGGCCCTGGTAGAGCGGGGAGACAGACACATGAGCAACACATCCCGGAGCACCGTGCGGCTGACCGTCGCGCAGGCCCTGATCACCTACCTTTCCCGGCAGTACTCGGTGGCCGACGGGCATCGCCGCCGACTGATTCCCGCCGCGCTGGGCATCTTCGGTCACGGCAACGTGGCCGGTCTCGGGCAGGCGCTGGACCAGATCAGCGACGCGCTGCCGTTCATCCAGGGCCGCAACGAGCAGGCCCTCGTGCACCTGGCCACCGGCTACGCCAAGGCGACCCGCAGGCACGCGGCCCTCGCGGTCACCGCCTCCATCGGTCCCGGCGCGTTGAACATGGTCACCGGCGCGGGCCTGGCCACGGTCAACCGGCTGCCGGTGCTGCTGCTGCCCGGCGACACCTACGCCACCCGTCGACAGGGCCCGGTGCTGCAGCAGCTGCAGCATCCGACCGAGGCCGACGTCAGCGTGAACGACGCGTTCCGGCCGGTCTCCCGGTTCTTCGACCGCATCACCCGGCCCGAGCAGCTGCTGACCGCGCTGCCGGCCGCGATGCGGGTGCTCACCGACCCGGCGGAGGCCGGCGCCGTGGTGTTGTCGCTGCCGCAGGACGTGCAGTCGCACGCATAC
The DNA here is from genome assembly GCA_035650075.1 of Micromonosporaceae bacterium. GTDB lineage: Bacteria > Actinomycetota > Actinomycetes > Mycobacteriales > Micromonosporaceae > DASSUC01. The sequence continues at coordinate 4,726 of DASRII010000486.1, forward strand.
GACTGGCCCGCCGAGCTGTTCGCCGAGCGGGACTGGACGATCCGGCGCCCACCGCCCGACCCCGACGAGGTCGCCGCCGTCGCCCGGCTGCTCGCCACCGCACAGAGACCGCTGATCATCGCCGGCGGCGGGGTGATCTACTCCGGCGCCACTCGTGAGCTGGAGGCGCTGGCCGCTGCGACCCGGATCCCGGTCGCCGAGACGTTCGCCGGCAAGGGCGCGGTGCAGCAGCGCGCCTGGTGGCAGCTCGGCGGCATCGGACTGGAAGGCACACCGGCCACCAACGAGCTTGCCCGCGAAGCAGACCTCGTCCTCACGGTGGGCTCCCGACTGACCGACTTCGCGACCGCGTCGCAGTCACTGTTCCAGAACCCCGACGTGCGCTTCGCCAGCATCAACGTCAACGTGCACGACGCGCACCGGCTCGGCGCTACCGGGATCCACGCCGACGCGAAACGCGCCCTGGCCGCGCTGACCCGGGCCGCCGAGGCCGCGCGCATCACCTCTCCCGCCGCCTGGCAGCAGCGGGTCCGCGACCGTGTCGCCGAGTGGGAACCGGTGCGCGCGGCCGCACTGGACCCGGACACACCGTTCGACATCTCCTCCGTGCCGGCCGGCGCGGACGTGGTGCCGGTCACCGGTGCCGTACTCACGCAGGGGCAGATCATCGGTCTGCTGCAGGAGCACGCCAGGTCCGGCGACACCGTCATCGCCGCCGCGGGCGGGCCGCCCGGGGACCTACAGAAGGTCTGGGACGCCACCGAGGGCCGCTACTGCCACCTGGAGTTCGGCTTCTCCTGCATGGGCTACGAGATCCCGGCAGCCCTGGGCGTCCGGCTGGCCGTACCGGACCGCCGCAAGCGGGTGGTGTCCTTCGTCGGGGACGGCACGTTCCTGATGGCCCCCACCGAGCTGGTCACCGCCGCACAGGAGCGCCTGGCGGTCACCGTCATCATCCCCGAGAACCACGGCTATCAGGTCATCCACCGACTGCAGATGGGCCGCAGCGGCCGCGAGTTCGGCAACGAGTTCCGCTACCGGGACGGCGGCCTCGACCTCGCCGACGCCGCCGCGAAGCCCGGCCGGTTGGAGGGCGAGTACCTGCACGTCGACCTAGTCGAGGTCGCCCGCGGTCTGGGCGCGCGGGCGATCCGAGCTACTACCTCCGCTCAGGTGCGGGCCGCGCTCGCCGACACCCGCGACCATGACGGACCCGTCGTCATCGTCGTACCCACCGTCCCGCACGTCGACTTGCCGGGCGCCGGAGCCTGGTGGGACGTCGCCCCCGCCATGGTTTCCGACCAGGAGACCGTCGCGCAGCTCCGCGCCGAGTACGAAGCCGGCCTGGACCTCCAGAGGTGGTACGGATGAGCTCGCCACTGGACCACGGCCGGCTCCGCACCCGCCTCACCGCCGGCGAGAAGACCCTGGGCACCTTCGTCGGCACCGCCTCGGCGATCACCGCCGAGGTCTGCGCCGCCGCAGGCGTGGACTGGCTGCTGCTCGACCTTGAGCACGGAGCGGGGGCCGAGGAGCAGGTCACCCCGGTCGTCCTGGCCGGCGCCGCGTACGGCGTGCCGACCGTGGTTCGGGTCGAGTCCGCCGCCCGCATCCGGCTCGGCCGGGTCCTCGACCTCGGCGCGGCCGGCGTCATGCTGCCCCGGCTGGACACCGCCGCCGAGGTC
>DASRII010000487.1:0-8345 GCA_035650075.1 Micromonosporaceae bacterium
AGAGCATGAACGGATCGCCGCCGGTGACGATCACCTCCCAGATCTCCGGCCGTCTGGCGACATAGTCCAGCGCCGCATCGAGCTCGGCGTCATCGAGCGCTTCACCGCCGGGGCCGACCTGCTCGCGGCGGAAACAGAACCGGCAGTAGACGGGGCAGACGTGCAGCGGCTTGAGCAGCACCCGGTCTCGGTACCGGTGGGTAATGCCGGGTAAGGGTGTGAAGGCGGCGTCGCCGATGGGGTCCTCCAGGTCGTCGGCGCCGCCATGGAGCTCTTCGACGGTCGGTACGAACTGCAGCGCCACCGGGTCGTCGGGTCCGCCGCCGATGCGTTCCCGCATCGCCGGGGTGAGGCTGATCGCGTACCGCCGGGCGACCGCTTGGACTGCGGTCGCCGCCTCCGCCGTCAGCAGGCCCGCCTCGGCGAGCGCATCGACCGTGCGGATCGTGCGAGGTTGTTCCGTCATGCGAGTCCTCCCTGTCGGCACCTGTCGATGCAAGCGCTGGTTGCCAGTGGAAGGGAAGACACTCCGTTCGGGGCCGGACAACCTCGTACGGCAATGATCACGCAGCGTTGTTACGGTGGGTCCGACGCGAATCGGAGAGCCGCCATTGACCGACGACAGCACGCCGCCGACCCCGCGAACACCATCGGAGCTTGTGCGTCGAGCTGTGGCTGACGACAACCCGGCCTTGGTCAACCGCGCGATCGAGCTGCTGCGGACCTCCTCGGGGGACGATCCCGCGCGGCGCGCGTCGGACCTCGGGGCGGCGCTCACCGTACGTTTCGACCTCACGGGCGACACCGAGTCGTTGCGCGAGGCGGTGGCCGAGCACCGTACCGCCGTCGCAGGGCGGGACGATCCGCGGCTCTGCTCGAACCTCGGCATCGCGCTACTGCGCTGGTACGAGTGCACCGATGAGCTCGGCGTGCTGACCGAGGCCTGCGATGAGCTGCGCCGCGCCGTGGAACTGGTCCAAGCCGACGACCGGCGCCGAGCCTCCTACCTGGCCAATCACGGGCTGGCGCTGGTCAGACTTGCCGAACGCACGGGGGTGGCCGTACCCGCGCTCGAGGCCGTCGCCGTCCACGGCGAGGCGGTGGCTGCCGCCGGCGAACCTGCCCTGAAGGCTGCGATGCTGGCTAACCGCGCCGCCGCAATGATGCTGGTTTTCCGTCTGACCGGCGATCGGCAGCAGTTGCGGGCGGCGGTAGGCGTCTACCACGAGGCGGTCCGCACCGTGCCGTCCGGTCACGCGTACGAGCGGGGCTGCCTGGCGGGGCTCGGCGAGGCGCTCGCGACGGCGGCTACGCTCAACGCCGACGTTGCGGCGAGCGTCGAGGCCGTCACGACGCTGCAGACCGCCGTGCACCGGCTCCGGGCGAGCGACCCCGACGCACCGCTGTTCTTGAGCTGCCTCGCCGAAGCGCTGCGTTGCAGCTACGCCGTCACGGGCGACACCCAGGCGTTGCACGACTCCGTCGCTGTTCGCCGCGCGGTGCTCGCTCGCACGCCGCCGTCACACCCGCTGCGGCTCGGCTATCTGGCCAACCTCGCGATGTCCCTGCGGAACCGGTTCGAGGCGCTGCACGACACCGCCGATCTGCACGAGGCGGGGGACCTCCTCGCCGAGGTGCTGTCCGCGGCCACGGACCAGCACGTCGGGCTGGAGAAGTGGTGGGGTGACCGGGCCCATGTGCTGCACCGCCTCGGCGCAATCGAGCGCGACCCTGCCGCGCTGGCGGAGGCCGCCGCGCTGCTGCGGGCCGCCGTGGAGGCGACCGGGCCACAGGAACGTGACGGCGTGATGCATCGCATCAACCTGACCGGGGTTCTCGTCGCCACGGCGGAGCTGCGCTGGGATGAGGCGCTCTACGAGGGTGCGCTCGCGGCCGTCGCTGAGGCGCTGCCGGTCTGCGCCGAGGGCACGCCGGCATGGGCCGAGTTGCACCAGAACCTAGGGCTGGCGCACGCGGCGCGATGCCGCAACGCATGGAGCCGACGAGCGTACGAGGAGGGCACCGCGGCGCTGTGGCAGGCGCTGCACACGGCGACCGCTTCGCCGAAGGTCCGGATGGCAGCCGGTTGGCAACTCGCCCGCCTGCATGAGCTGGGCGGCAACGCCGCGGCGGCCCTGGAGGGTTACACCGCCGCGCTGGAACTGCTCGACTTGGTCGCCTGGCGAGGGCTGCGCCGGGAGGATCAGGAACGGGCGCTGACGGAGTACGGCGGTCTCGGCCGGGCCGCCGCAGCCTGTGCGATCACGCTGGACGACGCCGACCGCGCGATCACGCTGTTGGAGCAGGGTCGCGGCGTCCTGCTCGGCCGAATCCGCGAGGACCGGTCCCGGCACACCCGGCTCGAGGAACGCGAACCGGCGCTGGCCCGCGAACTGCGCGACGCCCTCGACGCCATGGCGGCCGCGCCGGCCGGCCTCTCGATGGCCGAGCGTCAGCGTCTTGCGCTGCGCCGCACCGCGGTGCTGGACCGAATCCGGAGCCGGCCAGGCTTCACGGACTTCCTCCTCCCACCCGACGCCGACCGGCTGCGGCGCAGTGTCCGCGACAACGCTGTCGTGGCCCTCAACGTCGCTCCCGCCCGCTGCGACGCGCTGATCAGCGTGGCCGGGAGGACGAGCATCGTGCCCCTGCCGAAGCTGACCGCGGACGACTGCGCGTCCCGGCTCCGGCACTTCTTAGCCGCAGTCACGGCCAACACGTGGGAGACCAACGGCGTCGTGTCGGCGACGCTGGGCTGGCTCTGGGACGTCGCGGTCGGGCCGGTTATCGCCGCGCTCGGGCCCCGCGACGAGACCCCGCATGTCTGGTGGATGCCGACCGGCCCGCTGAGCTTGCTCCCGCTGCACGCGGCCGGTCATCACAGCGCGGGCGACGGCCGGTCGGCGCTTGACCGGGTGGTGAGCTCGTACCTGCCAGCGATGCGGCCGCTCACCGACGACGAGGCGGCGCCTCGCCGCGACCCGGCGGTGCTGGTGGTCGGCGCCGACACCGCAGCCATGCCGCTGCCGGACGTGGCGCGCGAGGTCACCGGGGCCGCAGCTCAGGCGGCCTACCCTGTGACATCCCTGGTGGGCGCTGCGGCGACCAAGGCCGCGGTCCTCGCCGAACTGCCCGCCGCGACGCGGCTGCACGTCGCCGGGCACGCCGTGACCGACCTGCTCCGCCCGTCCGAGAGCCATCTGGTGTTGGCCGACGATGTGTTACGGGTCCGGGAGATCAGCGCGATCCGGACCGTCAGGGGTGACCTGGCGTATCTCTCCGCGTGCGAGTCGGCGGCGGGTAGCCCCGGCCTGGCGGACGAGGCGATCCACATCTCGTCGGCCTTCCAGATCGCCGGTTTCCGGGACGTCATCGGTACGTTATGGCGGGTCCCCGACCGGGCGGCCCGGCAAATCTCGACCGCCTTCTACACCGCGCACGCCAGCCAACCGGTCCACCAGGCACTCAACGTCGCGACCCGGCAGCACTGCCAGCGGTACCCGGCCAACCCCTACGAGTGGGCGGCGTTCGTCCACTGCGGATCATTGTCGCGGTGAGGCCCGGCGATGACGAACGGACTCGAGATGACCAGTCAGCCCGATCCGCGACGCATCATAACCCGACAGACCTTCGGGACCGAGCTCACGCTGGCCCGCCAGCGTAGCGGCATGAGTGTCCGCCGCGTCGCCAGTGCGCTCGGAGTGCCGGCCAGCACGGTCGGCGGCTACTTCGCGGGCACGCACCTGCCTGCCCTGCAGCCACCCGATCTCGTCGGCCGTCTTGTGCGGGCCCTCGGCATCACCGACCCTGCGGACGTTGAGGCATGGCAGGCGGCGTACTGGAGATTGCGGGCCGGCGGTGACCAGCCGGGCGAGATGTCGGCGTCCTCCGGGCAGTCCATTCCGCCTGTGGCCGTATCCATCCGGCCGCCGTTTCAGCGGCTCCTGGTTGAGCCCCGCCTGCGAGGACGCGACGACATCGTCCGGACGCTCGACGTCGTCGTGGCCGGCTCCATGCACCTGACCGCCATGCCCCGCGTGCACGTGCTACAGGGCCTCGGCGGCAGCGGCAAGAGCATGATCGCGTTGACGCTGGCGCAGCACGCCGGCGACGCAGGCGTGCGGACGTTCTGGATCCCCGCCAACGACGCCGCCACCACGTTCGCCAGCATGCACGTGCTCGCGGTGGAGCTCGGCATCCCGGTGTCACGCCTGCAGGGCGGCAGCCTGCCGGACCTCGTGTGGGAGTACCTAGACGCCCTCGATCGGCCCTGGCTGCTCGTCTTCGACAACGCCGACGACCCGTCGAGGTCGCTCGGGCTGCACGGGCAGCGGCTCACCGACGGGACCGGCTGGCTGCGCGCGGCCAGCACGAGCCTGGGCACCGTCGTCGTGACCACCCGGGACGGGCTGGCCACCACGTGGCACGAGCCGCCACCGAACTGGATCGCGGTACATCGCATCGTATGCCTCAACCCTGCGGACGGCGCCGCCGTGCTGCTGGAGTTAGGCGGGAGCGCGGCCGGCCAGCCCGGCGAGGCGGCACAGCTGGCGGAGCGGCTCGGCGGCCTGCCGCTCGCCCTCATGCTCGCCGGCCGGTACATCGCCGAGGCAGGGCGGATCCCCGCCGGACTCGCCACCGCGGCCCTGGCCCGGACGTTTCCCGCCTACGTCGCGGCGCTTGACCGCGGCGATGGTGCCGATCTCCTGGCCGGCGTCGCCGCGGGCGGCCGGTCCAACCAACCGGTCGTCGACCGGATCTGGGCGCTGTCCCTGGCCCTGCTCGTGGACCGCGGCTTCACTCACGCGCAGCCCCTGCTTCACCTGCTCGCCTGCCTCGGGGCCACACCGATCCCGTTCACCCGCATCCTCAAGAGCGACGCACTCGGGAGGTCGCCGCTGTTTGCCGGCATGCCGTCGCTGGGCATCTGGGACACGCTGCGGGCGTTGCAGGCGGTCGGCCTGATCACCTTGACGGACAGCGACACCGAGCCATCCCTGACGCTGCATCCGCTGGTCCGCGACACCGTTCGCGCGGACCAGGGGCTGCGCGGAAGGCTCGGGCAATACCTGGCGCTGACCACTGCGCTCCTGTCGCCGGCGGTGGCCGACGACGATCCCAAATCCCCAACCTCCTGGGGGCGCTGGCGGCTGCTCGCGGACCACTGCACGGCCCAGTTGGACCTCCTCGACGTCAAGCCGGCCGACCGCGCGCTGGTTGAGTCCGTCGTCGGCCTCGCCGCCCGGGCGGCGAACTTCCTCCGGGCCGCCGGCCACCTCGACGAGGCGGCCTCGGCGTTCGCCGAGGCGCTGCGGGTTGCCGGTGACCGGCTTGGGGAGCGTGAGCCCATCGTGCTGGCGCTCGGCCACGGCCTGGCCAGGGTCCTTTACGACCAAGGCGACCTGGCAGCGGCCGAAGTCCGGTACCGCTCGGTGCTCGCCGCCCGGCTCGAGACGCTCGGCGAGGAGCACCCGGACACGCTGATGACCCAGCACTACCTGGCCCGCACCCTGCGCAAGCGGGGCGCCCTCGACGAGGCCGACATCCTGCTGGCTCGCACCCTCGCGGGGCGTATCCGGCTGCTCGGTGACCGCCATCCTGACACGCTGACCAGCCGGCACGGTCAGGCTGACCTGATGCGCGCGAGGGGGCGGCTCGTGGAGGCGCGCGACTGCTACCGGGAGGTGCTGCAGGAGCGCCGGTCTGTGCTCGGCGAGAGGCACCCGGCGACGCTGGTCACGCGCCATTACCTGGCGGAGGTCCTGCACCGCCTGGACGAACTCGGCATCGCCGGGCAGGAGCTGACCCGGCTGTGGGAGATCAACCAGGCGGTGCGAGGCATCCATCATCCGCGCACGCTCGCCGTCGGTCAGTCGCTGGTCGACTGCCTGCACGACCAGGGTCTGCTCGACCATGCCGCCGCGCTGGCCCAAACCGTCGTGGCGGCACGCCGCCGACGCCTGGGCGAGATGCATCCCTCAACGCTGGCCAGCCGACACCGGCTCGGGCTCATCCGGTTCGACCAGGGCAGTGTCCCGGCGGCCCAGCGTGAGTTGATCGCCGTGCTTGCCGACCGCCAGCAGACGCTCGGTGCCGACCACCCGCAGAGCAGGGCCAGCCGCGATGCCGTCCGCGCGCTGTCCTGGCAAGCGAGAGACTCCTCAGCGCCGGACGGTGCGCGTCCCTGTAGCCCTCACCCAAGGAGCGCCGATGACTGACCATCTCGATAAGGGATTGCGGCAGGGCCTGGACCCGGACGTCGCCGCCGTGCTGCAGGACTGGGCCGAGCTGCACGATCGCTACTACGCGCTGGAGCGTTGGCTGGTCAACGGCCGGAGCCGTGCGCCGGTAGCCGTAGTCAACGAGACCGACGAGGTGGCGGTCACCAGCCGATTGCTCGTGCTCAAGGTCCTGCACGCCGAGGACGGCCGGTTGCACGAGCTGGAGTACAAGCGCCACCGGCTCGCCGTGCGGGAGGCGCCGGAGTTCGCGGAGCGCCATCTCACCACGTTCGAGCACGAGGCCATCGCGGCGGGCTCCGGCCGCTGGATCACGTTCCAGACCATCGCCGGTAAGCACCTGCCCGACACCGAGGTACTCACCGTGCTGCTGCGCCGGATGCTGCGAATCACCATCGAGCACGAGCCAGCCGGCACGCTGGGCGTCACCTGCACGCCCGAGATCTTCGCGGACGCCTGCCGGTCGATAGTGCACGGCGTCCTGCATAACTGGGCCGGCCCCCCGTACGTCGCGCCCACCACGGCCTGGACGGTTCCCGAGTTCCTCAGAGCCCACATCGGCGACCAGCTGGCGCCTGGCGGCCGCTTGTTCGACGTCGCCAGCCGGCACCAAGGCGACGAGCTGCACCTGCTCGAAGAGCCGGGGCCCCTGCCGTCGCCGTTCGCGGTGGCGAAGGGAGAGTACTTCGCAACCGGGGTGACGTTGCACCCGTTCGTCGGCCGCACGCACGGCGACCTGCACACCGACAACGCCCTCGTCATGGTCAGGCCGTTCGACGTCAGGTCATTCTTCCTCATCGACACCGCGCTGTACGAGCAACAGGGGCCGGTCGCCCGCGACCCAGTGCACTTCGTGCTCTACATCATCGCCCGGGCGGCGGAAAAGGAGACCCTTTCCTCGGCGCAGTTCGACGCCCTCATCGACCTGCTGCTCGACCCCGAGGAAGGGCCCCGCCACCTCGTGCCCGGCTGGCTCAGCCTGGTGATCCGCCAAGTCCACGACGAGGCGATCGCCTGGGTTAAGCCGACCGGCCTGGAGACCAGATGGCGGCAGCAGACCCTGCTGTCCTTCGTCGGCTGCGCCATGCTATTCCTTGGCCGCACATCGACCCCGGAGACGGCCAAGCTGTGGTTCCTTCGGCTCGCCGCCCGGGCCGCGGCGAAGTTCGAGCGAGAGTACCCGAACGCCAGCCGGCGCCAGGCGCGCACGGTAACGGCCACCAACCGCACCGGCAAGGACACCATCGGCTGGCTGTGCCGCCACTACCCGGACCTGGAGCGGCGCGCCGGCGAGTTGGGCCGCGCGGCCGAGGCGGAGCAGCTGCGGACCGACGCCCTCGGCGGCATTGAGCGCGCCGAGGACCTGCGGGAGTTCGTACGCCAGATGGGCGGTCCCCAGTTCGATCCCCGGTTCGGCACCCCTGGCAGCGAAGGCGAGTTCGAGCCGGACGTCCACCATTGCCCACTGCACTTGTGCCGTCGACTCGAACAGCGGGCGCCGGGCGGCCCCGTGCCGCTGTGCCACCTCTCGCGGACCGAGCCACGCCGCATGCTCGCGGACGCCGGGTGACCCCGGATGCTGACCGACGAACCGCTGGAGCCGGGGCAGTGGCGGCGGTTCGTGGAGCCGGCGGCGGTGCTATGGCTGGTCGCCGGCGCCGGCGCCATCCGATGGGGGCGCCTCGACCTCTGCCAGAACCTCCGCGACGCCGCCGCCGGGCAGGTCCTGGAGAACATTGCGGCGCTCGCCCTGCTGACCGCGGCCGGCGTCATCGTCGTGGACCTCCTCGCCTGGGCAGTACGCCAGGTCTGGCTGGGCCGGGCGGTGCCCTGGCCGCTGTCGACGCTGCTGCTGCGCCGACGCCGACGCCGCTGGCACGCCGCCGGGCACGGGATCGACCCCGCGGCCGACCCGGAGGCGGTGCAGCGGTTCGCCCGGCGCCGCACACGGATCGCGTTGACCGAGCCGCAGTCACCGACCTGGATCGGCGACCGGATCATGGCGGCCAGTACGCGCGTGCGGAACGCGTACGGCCTCGATCTCCCCTCAGCGTGGCCGCGACTGTGGCTATTGCTGCCGGATGCGGGAAGGGCCGAGCTGCGCCG
>DASRII010000488.1:0-24328 GCA_035650075.1 Micromonosporaceae bacterium
TCCCGCATGCCCGATGCCGACTGCCATCCGATTCGTTAACCAGATCGAGCCGAACAGCGGGTAGTCGTCGGGTGCTGGTGACGTATGTGCTCATCACACCGCTTTGCCCTGGCTCGGCCACCGATGGCGAGTGACGCGGGCCACACATAGATTGCCCTAGCCTAGTGATCAATGCAAGTTGCAGATTGCCTTTGTGGTTGCCCGCGCCGTTCCAGCCTGAATGGTGCTTGATGTCCCCCAAGTCTGGCTGCACACTAAAGGTGATCTACCGACTTCGCCGCTGACCACGTGCGCAGCTGCGACTCCCGTGCCGGCGGGTCGCATCCCCAAACCCCCTTCCCCTGAATCCCCCTACCGAAGAACAGCCGGCCGACAGCACCCTGCGGAGGTGACACGTGACTGAGCGCCGCAGTCCCACGATTCGCCGACGTCGCCTCGGGCTGGAGTTGCGACGGCACCGTGAGGCCGCAGGCGTCACCATCGACTACGTTGCGGAACGGTTGGAGTGCTCTTCGTCGAAGATTTCTCGAATCGAGACGGGACACACCGGGGCCACTCCGCGCGATGTACGCGACATGCTCAACCTTTACGGCGTCCGTGGTGCTGAGTGCGACGAGTTGGTGCAGATCGCTCGGGATGCCCGGATGAAGGGCTGGTGGCACCCTTACAGCCAGGTTTTGACCGGGGCGTATGTGGGTCTCGAAGCGGCGGCCGAAGAGATCCGGGAGTACACCCAACAGGTCGTGCCCGGTCTGTTGCAGACCGAGGAGTACGCCCGAGCCATGATCCGTGCGGCACGGCCCGACATCGGTGTGGAGGAGGTAGACCGTCGGGTCAGCGTCCGGATGGGTCGCCAGTCGTTGTTGGAGGCAGACGATCCGGTCAATCTCTGGGTCGTCTTGGATGAGGCAGTCGTCAGCCGACCGGTTGGCGGAGACGCGGTCATGCGTCGGCAGTTGGAGCATCTCGTCGAGGCAGCCGACCTGCCGAGCGTGACTTTACAACTTTTGCCGTTCGAGGCCGGCGCCCACGCGGGCATGGACGGTACGTTCGCTATCCTCAATTTCCCCGAACCGGCTGATGCTGATGTGGTGTTCGCGGAAAACGCCACGGGGGGTCTGTTCCTGGAGAAAACTGAGGAACTGCGGAAGTATCGTTTCATCTTCGATCACATCCGCGCGGCGGCCCTCGGGCCGGAAGAGAGCGTCTCACTCATCGCGAGATTGGCAAAGGAGCCGTTGTGGAAATCCAGACCAAGAGGGTGGACCTGAGCCAAGCCGTTTGGCGTAAAAGCACGCGCAGTGGTCCCAATTGCGACAACTGCGTGGAAGTTGCATTTGCCGGCGGCGCTGTCGCGGTACGCGACTCCAAACATCCGACCGATGCGGTACTCGTTTTCTCCCTCGCACAGTGGCACACGTTCGTCGGCGGCACCAAAGGTGGCGAGTTCGACCTGGTGTGACTAGTAGTACGACGATCGAGGGCAGCCCGCGACGGCTGCCCTCGATCGCTATGTGGACTGTCACTAATGCGGCGGCGTACCGGTCGCCGCGAAGCATCGTTGTACCAGACGGCACAGCGACAGCCTGGCAAACTCGCCGGGATTAGTGAGGGGACCGCGATGAGCATTGGCGCCGAGACCCTGGGCAACGGTGCGGCACAGGCCGGCTACCGCGGCCGTCGGGACGGCGGCGTGGTAGCCGTCGATCCGCTCACCGACGCCGCCCTGTCCCCGCCCGCACTCAACGGGGTATGGCTGGACTCGCCCACCGGTCAGCTCGCCGACCACCCATTGCTGCGCGGTTTGCTGATGGAGTTGCCCGCCAAGGGCTCCCAACCCCCGCAGGAGTGGCTGGACCGCTGGTTCGAAGCCGCCAGGTCGATTCTCGAACTGCTCTACGTCCACCAGGCCGCGCGCCGCTAGGACGTAGGACCGCTACGAACCAACCGGCGGTGGTCGCCAGCGTGATCGGCAACAACGTCGCCTGAGCGGAGACGGTCGTCCACGTGACGAGCAGGCCGGCGAGTGCTGCGTACGCCGTGCCCTGCAAGGGAATCGCGACCTGAGGGTGACCGGCCGCGGCCCGCAGCGCGGGAGGTGCCGGAGTGTCCGGCCCGGCCGCGGCTATCCCGCGCGCCGCCCGCCGCAGTCGCAGCAGCGCGGGCGCGGTGACCAACCCGGCGGTAACCGCACCCGCGCCGACGAGCGCGGCCAGCGGTAGCTGCCGCAGGCCGGCGACCGTCACGAAGGAGGCGGCCGCGACCAGCAGCAGCACGAGCATGGCCCGGCCGCGCAGGGCGCGAGCGGTCGCCGCTGCCGGAAGTGTCGCGGCGGCCACCGCCGCAATCCCCCACAACGCCGGAACGACAACCGCTCGCATGCCAGCGAGTCTCGTCCCGTCGAGGCCCGAGCCACATCCGGGAGCGCCCCGGACCGTACCCCGGATGACCAACCCGTAGGGGTCGTGCCCTACCCTCGAGCGCGCTCGACCAATAGCCTTTCTTCAATGAAGAAGCTCATCGTTGCGGCCGTCGCGGCATTCGTCGTAGTCGGCCTCTTTCCGGGTACCGCGGCAGCCGTGGGTTCGGGCGAGATCCGCCCGGCCAGCGGTCCGGCCGTAGCCGGTTCGTACCTGGTCGTGCTGCGCCCAGGCGCGAACGTCGCATCCGTGGCGGGCATCGCCACCGGACTGGGTGGCCAGGTCGGGCACGTGTACACCGCGGCCCTGCGCGGCTTCGAACTGTCCACATCGGACAAGGTGGCCCGCCGGCTCGCTGCACACGCGGACGTGTCCTATGTGGAGCAGAACGCGCTCTACCGGATCGTGGACGGTACGCAGCCCAACCCGCCGTCCTGGGGACTCGACCGGATCGACCAGCGCAACCTGCCGTTGGACGGGGTGTACAACTATCCGAACACGGCCGCGAATGTGCACGCGTACATCTTCGGCACCGGGATCCGGTTCAGCCACACGGACTTCGGCGGCCGGGCGGTCAGCGGGTTCGACGCGATCGACGGCGGTAGCGCGGACGACTGCAACGGCAACGGCACGCACCTGGCCGGCACCGTCGGCGGTGCCGCGCACGGTGTCGCCAAGGGCGTGGCCCTGGTCGCGATCCGGAACGTCGACTGCAACGGGGCCGCGACCATCGCGCAGGTCGTCGCCGGCATCGACTGGTTGACGGCCAACGCGATCAAGCCGGCCGTGGCTCTGCTGACGATCGGCGGACCGGCCAACACCACGTTCGACAATGCGGTACAGGCGTCGATCAACTCCGGAGTGTCCTATGTGGTCGGCGCCGGCGCGAGCAACTCCGACGCCTGCAACTTCTCGCCGGGTCGGATCCCAGCCGCGGTCACCGTCAGTGCCACCGACATGACGGACACCAAGGCGTCGTTCGCGAACTTCGGCCCGTGCCTGGACATCTTCGCCCCGGGCGTGAGCATCACGTCGACGTGGTTCGCCAGCGACACCGCGACGCTGACGATCAGCGGTACATCGATGGCGGCCGCCCACGTCGCCGGCGCCGCGGCGATGCTGCTGCAAGACAATCCACTGTGGACGCCCGCACAGGTGAGCGCGGGACTGATCGCCAACGCCACGCTCAACGTGGTGATCAACCCGGGCGCCGGATCGCCGAACCGCCTGCTGTTCGTCGGCGGTACCGCGCCGCCGGCGTGCACCGGCAGCAACGACACCAACCTGACGATTCCCGACGCTCCGGGACCAGCGGTACACAGCCCGATCACGATCTCCGGGTGCACGGGTGCCGCTTCGGCAACGTCCAGAGTGGAGGTGCACATCATCCACCCGTTCCGCGGTGACCTGCGGATCGCGATCGTGGCCCCGGACGGTACCGAGTACCTGCTCCAGCCGCGCAGCAACGACAGCGGGGACGACATCCACACCACGTACGTGGTGAACCTGTCGAGCGAGCAGCGCAACGGCCTGTGGCGGCTGCGCGTCCGCGACCGGAGAGCCGGCAACACCGGCTTCCTCGACAGGTGGGTGCTGACGCTCTAGACCTCATAGGGGAGGAGACCGAGCATGTTCATCCGAAGACTGGGTCTGATCATGGCCGCCGCGGCGGTGGTCGGAGCGGCGATCGGCGCCGGACCGGCGACCGGGGCCGGTACGGGCGAGATCCTGCACGCCGGCGGGCCGAACGCGGTCGTCGACAGCTATGTCGTGGTGCTGAAGCCCGGTGCCACCGCCGCGGCCGGTGACCTGGCGGCGGCGTACGGCGGGCGCGTCGGGCACGTCTACTCGGCCGCGCTGCGCGGCTTCGAGGTGTCGATGGGGGAGGCCGCCGCGAAGCGGCTCGCCGCCCACCCGTCGGTGGCGTACGTGGAACAGAACCACGTGCTGTCGTTGGCCGACACCCAACCCAACCCGCCGTCGTGGGGGCTGGACCGGATCGACCAGCGGAACCTTCCGCTGGATCAGTCGTACACGTATCCGACCATCGCGGCGAACGTGCACGCGTACATTGTGGACACTGGAATCCGGTTTACCCACACGGACTTCGGTGGCCGCGCCACGAGTGGCTTCGACGCGATCGACGGCGGTGCCGCCGACGACTGCCACGGACACGGGACCCACGTCGCCGGCACCACCGGCGGTACCTCGTTCGGCGTGGCCAAGGGCGTGCAGCTCGTGGCCGTCCGGGTGCTCAACTGCGCCGGCAGCGGTACGACCGCGCAGGTCGTGGCCGGCGTCGACTGGGTGACCGCCAACGCCATCAAGCCGGCCGTGGCGAACATGAGCCTCGGCGGCGGTATCCAGACCGCTCTCGACACCGCGGTGGCGAACTCGATCGCCTCCGGTGTGACGTACGCGATCGCGGCCGGCAACTCGGCCGCCGACGCGTGCAACTTCTCGCCCGCGCGGGTACCGACGGCGATCACGCTCGGCGCCTCCGACATCTCGGACGTCCGCGCGTCGTTCTCCAACTTCGGTACCTGCCTGGACCTGTTCGCCCCAGGCGTGAACATCACCTCGGCGTGGATGACCTCGGACACCGCGACCGCGGTGCTCAGCGGTACCTCCATGGCGACGCCGCATACGGCCGGTGCGGCCGCACTGGTCCTGTCGGCGAACCCGACCTTCACTCCGCAGCAGGTACGCGACCAGATCGTCGCCGACGCCACTACCGGGAAGATCGTCAACCCCGGTACCGGCTCGCCGAACCTGCTGCTGTTCGTCGGTGGTGGCACACCGCCGCCGCCGACCTGCTCGGGGACCAACGGCACCGACGTGTCGATCCCCGACAACGGTCCGTTCGTCACGAGCACGATCTTGATTTCGGGCTGCAACCGCAACGCCTCCGCCGCGTCCACAGTGGAGGTACACATCATCCACCCGAACCGCGGTGACGTGGTGATCCGGCTGCGGGCTCCGGACGGTACCGACTACCTGCTCAAGGCGCGCAGCAACGACACCGGTGACGATATCCACACGACGTTCACCGTCAACCTGTCGAGCGAGGCGGCCAACGGCACGTGGACCCTGCGGGTACGCGACCGCCGTAACAACAACACCGGCTTCCTGGACAGCTGGACCCTGACCCTGTAGACCCCGTTGATCGACCGAGGCGTCCGGCATGCTGTGCTGAGCGGCATGACGGACGCCTCGGCTGTGGTTGACCGGTACCCGAAGATCGAGCTGCACGTCCACCTGGAGGGCACGATCCGCCCGGCCACGCTGCTGGAGATCGCCCGCCGCAACGACCTGGCGTTACCGGCCTCCACAGTGGACGAGCTGACGGCGCTGTACGAGTTCACCGACTTCCGCCACTTCATCGAGGTGTGGCGGCTCACCACGGGCTGCCTGCGTACCGCCGACGACTTCCGGCGGGTGGTGGTGGACTACGCCGCGGAGGCCGCGTCGTTCGGCGCCGTGTACCTCGAAGGCATCTTCTCTCCCGCCGAGCACGCGCAGCGCGGCGTCGGCTGGAGTGAGATCTTCGCCGGGTTCGCCGAGGGCGCGGTCGAGGCGGCCGACCGGTACGGCGTCACGGTCAACCTCACGCCGGACATCTACCGCAACCTCGACCCCCAGCTCGCCGAGGAGTGCGCCCGGATGTGCGTCCGCCACCGGGACGGCAGGATCGTCGGCTTCGGGCTGGGCGGCCTCGAGTCGGCGGTACCGGCGTCCGTCTTCGCCCGGGCGTTCGCCATCGCCCGCGACGGGGGACTCGCGCTCGTGCCACACGCCGGCGAAGCGGCGGGCGCCGACTCCGTGCGGGAGATCCTCGGGTACGACCCGGCGCGCATCCGGCACGGCATCCGCGCGATCGAGGACCCGGGCGTGCTCGCCGATATCGTCGACCGCGGCATCGTGCTCGACGTGTGCCCGACATCCAACCTGCGTACCCGGGTGGTCGGCGCGCTCACCGAGCACCCGCTACCGGTGCTCCGTGCGGCGGGAGTGCCGTGCACGATCAACACCGACGACCCGGCGATGTTCGGTACCGATCTCGGGCGCGAGTTCGAGGCGGCCGCGTCGCTCGGCGTCAGCGCGGCCGACGCGTACCAGGCCGGCCTCGCCGGGGCGCTCTGCGACGACGCCACCCGGGCTCGTCTCGCCGCCCTGGTCCCTGGCCACGATGAATCGAAGAACTAGGCTTGACTACGTGATCGACGAACGGGCCGCCCAGCGGCTGCTGCTCGCACTCGACATGTGTGAGTTCGGCGAACGGACCGTGCGGTCCGACCGCGACCTCCAGAGCGCGCTCCACGAACTGACGGCGCTGTAGCCACGCGGTCTGTCGTGATATTGACCATTGGTGGGTGGGGAAGGAGGGAGTTGAACCCTCACGCCCGTTAGGGCACACGGACCTGAACCGTGCGCGTCTGCCATTCCGCCACTTCCCCTGGCGCAGCCCGATCAGTCACGAGTGGACAAACTGGGTTACGCTCCGCAGCGCCTGGGAAGAGTAGCATGACCCGGCCGATTGCGCGCGTACAGGGGGTGCGGCGGCCGGATACCATCATGTCCTCGGAAGGGCGAGGAGGAGCCGGTGAGTGTGCTGCAACGCTTCGAGAAGCGCCTAGAGGGCCTGGTAGAGGGCGCCTTCGCGAAGGTCTTCAAAGGGGTCGTCCACCCTGTGGAGATCCTCAACGCCATGCAGCGGGAGGCGGAGGCGCACAAGGCGATCTTGGCCGGCGGGCGTACTCTCGTACCGAACCGCTACGTGATCGATCTTTCGCCGTACGACCACAGCCGGCTCGCGCCGTACGCGGCCGCGCTGGCCCAGGAGCTGGCGCAGTCGCAGGCCGAGTTCATCGGTGAGCAGGCGTGGACGGTCTACGGCGACGTGATCGTCGAGATCGAGCGCGGCGATGGTCTGGACACCGGAATGTTCCGGGTCACGGCGGAGGTGTACACCGGCGGCGACGTCGCACCCGCGCCTGCGCCCGCCTACGAGCCACCACCGGCCGGCTACCCTCCGCAGTACGAGCAGCCCGGTGGCTACCCCGGTGGACCGCCGCCCGGTGGCGGCCCGGCCCGCAACGCGCGGCTGGTCTCCGGTGACGGGCGGACCTACCCGCTCGCCATCGGCTCCACCGTGATCGGTCGCGGCGACCAGGCCAACCTGCGCCTGCCCGACGTGGGCATCTCGCGGCGCCATGCCCGGCTGGATTTCGACGGGGCCCAGGTCGTCCTCACCGACCTCGGGTCGACCAACGGCACGATGGTCAACGGCCAGCGCGTCTCCGCCGTCGCACTGAACCCTGGTGACATGATCCAGCTCGGAACGACCACCCTCACGTTCCGAGTGGATGGCTAACTACATTGCCTGAAGAGCTCGTTGTTACCGTCGCCCGGTTCGGCTTCCTCGTCCTCCTGTGGGTTTTCGTGTTCACAGTGGTCGGGGTGATCCGGCGTGACCTGTTTGCCGGGAGCCGGTCGAGCCGGCTCGTCGCCGCGCCGCGGGGGGTTGGCGGGGCGCCGGGCCATGCACGGCCGGCAAAGGTGAAGCGAGGGCGGGCGGCGCACCAGCTGGTCGTGACCGCGGGGGCACTGGCGGGTACGCGAATCACCCTTGGCGAGGCGACCATTACAATTGGCCGAGCCGAGGACTCGACACTCGTGATCACCGACGACTACGCTTCCGCCCGGCACGCGCGACTCGTTCCGCGCGCCGGCCAGTGGTTCATCGAAGACCTTGGCTCAACCAATGGCACCTACCTCGACCGGGCCAAGGTCAGCGGTCCCACCCCCGTACCCCTCGGCGTGCCGATCCGGATCGGCCGCACGTCTCTCGAGTTACGGCCATGACCTTGTCAGCTAGATCCCGATCGAGCCGGTCCTCCAGTGGAGGCCCGGCATGACGCTGCCGACTATTGCCTGGTCATACCGGCCCTCCGCTATCGCTGGAGGCCCGGCATGACCCTTACCCTTCGGTACGCCGCGCGCAGTGACCGCGGCCTGATCCGCGACGGCAACCAGGACTCCGTGTACGCCGGACCGCGGCTGCTGGCCGTGGCCGACGGCATGGGCGGCATGGCCGCCGGTGACGTCGCGAGCAACATCGTCATCGCCGCCATGGCGCCCCTCGACGAGGACGTCCCCAACGACGCGATGGTCGACGCGCTGCGCTCCGCCGTGGAAACGGCGAACCAGCAGCTGCGCGACACCGTCGACGCCAACCCCCACCTCGAGGGGATGGGCACCACCCTCACCGCGATGCTGTTCTCCGGCAGCAAGATCGGCATGGTGCACATCGGGGACTCCCGGGCGTACCTGCTGCGGGACAGCGAGTTCCACCAGATCACCAAGGACGACACGTACGTACAGATGCTCGTCGATGAGGGCCGGATCAGCGCCGAGGAGGCGAGCAGCCACCCCCAGCGGTCCCTGCTCACCCGGGCGATGGACGGCCGGGACATCGATCCGGACTACTCGGTACGCCAGGTGCTGACCGGTGACCGGTACCTGCTCTGCAGTGACGGTCTGTCCGGTGTCGTGAGCTCGGACACCATTGGCGAGACCCTGCGCGAGTACACCGACCAGCAGCAGTGCGTCGAGCGCCTCGTTCAGCTCGCGCTGCGCGGCGGCGGGCCGGACAACATCACCGTGATCGTGGCGGACGCCAGCGACGAGGACATCGTCGAGGAGTCCCCGGTGGTCGGCGGCGCTGCCGCCCGCGACCGGGGGATGGCCACCGCTGCCGACGCCGAGTCGACCCCGGCCGCCCGCGCGTCGGCGGCGCTCGCCGCACCCCGAGCGGCGGCTCCCGACGCGCCGAGCAACGCCCTGGTACGGGTCGGCGACGACGACGAGCGGCCACGCCGGCACCCGCTGCGCGCCTCGCTACTGGCCCTGTTGCTGCTGGTCCTGCTCGCTGGCGGCCTGTGGTTCGGTTGGGACTGGACCCAACGGCAGTACTACGTCGGCGTCACCGAGGACGGCCAGGTCGCGATCTTCCGTGGCGTACCGGGCCAGATCGCCGGGCTCAGCCTCTCCTCGGTGCATCAGACGAGCGATACGCGGCTGGAAGACCTGACGAGGGTCGCCCAGGACACCGTGAAGCAGGGCATCGAGGCGGACAGCGAAGCGGACGCGCGAGCGAAGCTGGCCGAGTTGACCAACAACGACGCCAACCTGATTCCGCTGTGCTCGGCGAGCCCAACGGCCACCGGCTCCGAATTGGCTACGAGCACGCCGTCCCCGGGCGGAACTGTGACGCCCACCCCAACCGGGAGCCCTACGCCCTCGCCGACCGTCACATCCCCTAGCTCACCGAACCCGTCCCCGACCTGCCGAGACAACTGAGATCGAACTGACGTGACCGCCCCTTCCGTGCCGGCCCCGCAGCCCGCTCCCGGCGCTGCGGCGGCTCCGCGCGCGCCGCGCCGGAAGACCCGCCGCAACGCCGAACTGGTCCTGCTGCTGTTCTCGATGGTCATCGTCGCGGCGTACGCGGCGACCGTGGAGGCGACGCTGCTGGAGCAGGTCACGGCCGACTTCTGGGTACCGGCGGCGTTGCTGACCGCGATGTTCGTGGCGCTGCACGTAGTGATCCGCTTCCTCGCGCCGTATGCGGATCCGGCCCTGCTCCCGGCGGTCGCCCTGCTCAACGGCCTGGGGGTGGCGTTCCTGCGCCGGCTGGACCTCGCGGACACGCCGGGGGCGCAGCGTCCCGACTACCCGATCTTCGCGGGTGTCGGCGGTCGGCAGCTCGCGTGGACGATCGGCGGCGTGATCCTCGCGGCCGCGCTCCTCGCGGTCGTCCGGGATCACCGATCGGTCTCCCGGTACGCCTACACGCTCGGCCTGACCGGCATCGTCCTCGTGATGATCCCGGCGGTCCTGCCCGGCCGGTTCTCCGAGATCAACGGCGCCAAGCTGTGGATCAGGTTCGGCGGGTTCCAGATCCAGCCGGGCGAGTTCGCCAAGCTCGCGCTGCTGTCGTTCTTCGCGTACTACCTCGTGCGCAAGCGTGAGGTGCTCTCGCTGGCGAGCCGGCGGATCGCCGGCATCGACTTTCCCCGCGGCCGGGACCTGGGTCCGGTCCTCGTGGTCTGGGGGCTCAGCCTCCTCGTGCTCGTCTTCGAGAAGGACCTCGGTACGTCGCTGCTGTACTTCGGCATGTTCGTGGTGACCCTCTACGTCGCCACCGAGCGGGTGTCCTGGCTGATCATCGGTCTGCTGCTGTTCTTCGGCGGCGCGTTCTTCGCGTACACGATGGGCGCTACCGTGCACGGGCCGTTCGCCAGCTTCGCTCAGCGGGTGGACGTGTGGCTGAACCCGTTCGCCGACCCGCTCGGCCGGGGGTACCAGCTGAGCCAGTCGCTGTTCGGGCTCGGTACCGGTGGGCTGTTCGGCGCCGGACCGGGCGGTGGATCGCCGAGCCAGGTGCCGGAGGTGCACAACGACTTCATCTTCGCCGGGCTCGGTGAGGAGATCGGGCTGTTCGGGCTGACCGCGCTGCTGGTGGTGTACCTGCTGATCGTCGAGCGCGGCCTGCGGGCCGGCCTGGCCGTCCGGGACTCCTTCGGCAAGCTGCTCGCCGGCGGCCTGGCCTTCACGCTCGGCCTGCAGGTCTTCGTGATCGTCGGCGGCGTCAGCAAGCTGATCCCGCTGACCGGTCAGACCACGCCGTTCCTGTCCGCCGGCGGCTCGTCGCTGATGGCGAACTGGCTGCTGATCGCCATGCTCATGCGGATCTCGGACGCGGCCCGCCGACCGGTCTCCTCGTCGTTGTCGACGACGGCCTCGGGCGGGACAACCGCACCGGCGCCGACCCAACTGCACGGTGCGCCGACGGAGGTGATCAGTACGTGAATGCTCCCCTGCGGCGCGTCGGCATCGTCATGATGGTCCTGTTCGGCCTGCTCTTCGTGAACCTCAACTGGGTCCAGGGCTACAAGGCCGACGACTACCGGACCAGCGACTTCAACGGCCGGGTGCAGCTCGCCGAGTACGAGCGGCAGCGCGGCGTGATCTTCCTCGACGGCGGGGTGGCCGTGGCGCAGAGCGTCGAGACCCAGGACGCGCTGAAGTACCTGCGCACGTACCCGTTCAAGGATCTGTACGCCCACGTCGTCGGCTACAAGCCGGTGGGCGGTGCGTCGACCGGTATCGAGAAGCTGGACAACGATCTCCTCGCCGGAACGAGTGACCGGCTGGTCGTGGACCGGCTGCGCGACATGTTCACCGGAAGTACCACCCCGGGTGCCAACGTCCAGCTGACGGTGTCCAAGGCCGCGCAGGAGAGGGCGGTCGCCGAGCTGAAGGGCAACCGCACCGGTGCCAAGCACGGTGCGGTCATCATGATCGACCCGAGGACAGGCGCGTTGCTCGCGATGGCGTCGATGCCGGCGTTCGACCCGAACCCGCTGGTCAGCCACGACAACAAGACCTCGGACTCCGCGTTCAACCAGCTCAACGCCGACCCGAACAAGCCGCTGCTGAACCGCGCTGTGCAGGACCGGTACCCACCCGGCTCGACGATGAAGGTGATCGCCGCGGCGGCCGCGCTGCAATCCGGTCTGGGCATCACCGCCGATACGGTCCTGCAGGGTGGCGCGCTCTACACGGCACCGGACACGAGTACGCCGATCAAGAATGCGCCGAGCGTCACCTGCCCCAACACGCTCACGCTGAAGACAGCACTGACGATCTCCTGCAACACCGCCTTCGCCCGGCTCTGCGCCGAGAAGTTGGGCGCCGACCGGGTCAAGTCGATGGCGCAGGCGTTCGGGTTCGAGAGCCCGAACACGTTCGCGGACGACGACGACAACGCGTACCGGGTCGTGGCGAGCCAGACCGGCACCATCAAGGACCCGGACGGCACCGACGACCGGCCCGCGCTGGCCCAGTCCTGTATCGGACAGGCGAACGTGGCGATGACTCCGTTGCAGAACGCGATGGTCGCCGCGGCCATCGCCAACGACGGCGTGCAGATGCAGCCGTACGTCGTTCAGCAGCTGCAAGGCCCCGACCTCGTGTCGATCGAGACCGCGCGGCCGCACGAGTTGCGCCGGCCGGTCAGTGCCGATACGGCCCGCACGTTGCAGGACATGATGATCAGCGTTGTGACCAACGGCACCGGCAAGGGCGCGCGCATCGACGGCTTCACCGTCGGCGGCAAAACCGGAACGGCACAAGCGGGGGAGTCGGCCGAGGATCACGGGTGGTTCATTGGGTTCGTCAAGAAGGACAGAAACAGCGAGCCCATCGCCGCCATCTGCGTCTTCCTGGAGAACGCCGGTACCGGCGGCAGCGGCAACGCCGCCGAGATCGCCGGCCAGGTGATGAAGGCGTATCTCGGGGAGAAAGGGCTCAGATAGTGAGGAGCCTGTCATGCTGAGCCCCGGCGTCCTGCTCGGTGGTCGCTACCGACTCGACGAGCGCATCGCGTCGGGTGGGATGGGTGACGTGTGGCGCGGCACCGACGAGGTGCTCGGCCGCACGGTCGCCGTCAAGGCCTTGTTGCCCGCGCTGCTCGAGGAGCACGGCTTCGCCGAGCGCTTCCGCGGCGAGGCACGCACGATGGCCACCATCAACCACCCGGGCGTGGTGGACATCTACGACTACGGCAGCGACCAGTCCGTCGCGTACCTGGTGATGGAGTACGTCGAGGGCGACGCGCTGTCCCGGACGCTGTCCCGGGTCGGTCGGCTCACTCCGGCCCGGACCATGGCACTGGTCGCCCAGGCCGCCGACGCCCTCCAGGCCGCGCACGACAAGGGCATCGTCCATCGCGACGTCAAACCAGGAAATCTTCTGGTACGTCCCAATGGCACGCTGGTCCTGACCGACTTCGGCATCGCCCGCTCGGCCATGGTGGGCCAGCTCACCGCGGTCGGCTCGGTTCTCGGTACAGCGTCCTACCTGTCGCCGGAGCAAGCGGCCGGCAGCGTGGCGACCCCCGCCTCCGACGTGTACTCGCTCGGCGTCGTGGCGTACCAGTGCCTGGCCGGACACCGCCCGTTCGAGGGCGAGAACCCGCTGGAGATCGCGCTCAAGCACGTGCGCGAGGTACCGCGACCGCTGCCCGGCGACATCCCGCCGGTGGTGCGGTCGATCGTGGATCGCGCGATGTCCAAGGATCCCGCGGCTCGCTGGCCCACCGCGGCCACGCTCGCCGCGGTCGCCCGGCAGGCCGCGGCCACGCTGTCAGCCACCGTCTCGGTCTCGTCCGGTCCCGGCGGTACCCCGATCTCGGTACCCCCGGTGCCGTCGTCCGGTGCGCCCGGGCGTCCCGTGTCGGGCGCGCCGACGTCGCCCGGCCCGATGTCCCCGCCCATGCCGGTGCCCCTGCCACCGGTCGGGCCGACGCGGATCATTGGCGGCGCCGCTCCCGCACCAGCCGGCGGCCTGCCCCGCCGCCCGACCTCGGGCCCGCCCGCGCCGCCGCCAGTCAGCCCGGGCGGATTCGTCCGCGGTGCGGCGGTCGTACCGCCACCGCGGCCCCTGGAGCACACGTACGGGTACGGTCCCGCGACCGGCAACACCGGCTCCCAACGGGCGCCCCGCCGAACCGGGCTGCTGATTCTCGCGATCGTCGCCGCGGCGCTGGCAATCCTCGCCTGTTCGGTCATCATCGGATACGTGGTGCGAAAGGCTGGGGTCGGTACGAATGCCAGCGACACCCAGAACGTGGTCCAGATACCGTGCGAACAGTTGAAGAAGGGGAACGCGGTCACCGCGGCAGCCGAGCTCGAGCGGCGCGGCTTCCGGGTGAAATCGGTACCGACATCCGGTGGTCGCGCCAACCAGATCCAGGACATCAAGCCCTGTCGGGCAACTGCGGGGTCGGAGATCACGATCGTGGTACGGACGGGTCGCGACTGAGCCAGGATTGTCAGACAGGGCAGGATGAACGGGTAGAGATGAAGCACACCGAAGGACGACGGACACGATGACTGCGCAGCCGCGCCTGCTGGGCGGCAGGTACCAGGTCGGCGAGCTGCTCGGCTATGGCGGAATGGCCGAGGTGCATCGGGGGCGCGATCTCCGGCTCGGGCGCGACGTGGCGATCAAGGTGTTGCGGACGGACCTCGCCCGGGACGAAACGTTCCAGATGCGGTTCCGGCGCGAGGCGCAGAACGCGGCCTCGCTCAACCATCCGGCGATCGTCGCGGTCTATGACACGGGCGAGGAACGCGCTCCGACCGGTGAAGCGCTGCCCTACATCGTCATGGAGTTCGTCAACGGTCGCACCCTGAAGGAGGTGCTGGCCGCCGAGGGGAGGCTGCTGCCCCGGCGCGCCATGGAGATCACCGGGGACATCTGCGCCGCGCTGGACTTCAGCCACCGGCACGGCATCATCCACCGGGACATCAAGCCCGGCAACGTGATGCTGACGCAGAACGGCCAGGTCAAGGTCATGGACTTCGGCATCGCCCGGGCCCTGGCCAGCGGCGCGACCACGATGACGCAGACGTCCGCGGTCATCGGTACGGCCCAGTACCTGTCGCCCGAGCAGGCGCGGGGCGAGGCCGTCGACGCCCGCTCCGACGTGTACGCCACCGGCTGCGTGCTCTACGAGCTGCTGACCGGACACCCGCCGTTCGTCGGGGACAATCCGGTCAGCGTGGCGTACCAGCACGTGCGGGAGGACCCGCGGCCGCCCAGCGACTCCAACCGCGACGTCACACCGGACGTCGACGCCGTCGTGCTCAAGGCGCTCGCCAAGAACCCGATGAACCGGTACCAGAGCGCCGGCGAGATGCGCGGCGACCTGCTGCGCGCCGCGGCGGGCCGGCCGGTGTACGCCACGCCGGTCATGCGCGAGGAGGAGTTCGCGACCGCTCCGATGCCCACCCGGGTCGCCAACCGGCCCGCCGGAGCCCGGAACACGGGCACGATGGCACGGGTACCGGATCCGCGGCGCCGGCGTGCGTCGTCCTTCGTGATCGCGGCGCTCACGGCACTCGGCGTTCTCGCGGTCGTGGCGCTCACCGTCGGCCTGATCCTGATGAACCAGCCGAAGCAGGTCAGCGTCCCGGATCTGAAGGGCAAGACCGAAGCCGAGGCACAAGCCGCGGTCGTCGCCGCGGGCCTGGCGTTCAACAAGGGCGCCGCCATCACGGGCAATTGCCAGAAGGACCGGGTCCAGGCCCAGGAGCCCAACGCCAACGAGCGGGTCCAGGAGCAGACCGTGGTCACGATCCAGCTCTGCGGTGGACCCGCCACCGTCACCGTGCCGAACGTCGTCGGCTCCACCCAAGCGGCGGCGGAGGCCCAGTTGCGGGCGCTCAACCTACGCGTCTCCGTGACCCAGGTCGACCGGCCGGAACCGGCCGGGCAGGTCGTCAAGCAGACTCCCGCCGCCAACGAGAAGGTTGCCGAGGACAGCGAGGTCAAGCTCGAGGTCTCGAAGGGCAACCAGAAGCCGGTCCCGAACGTCGTCGGCAAGAGCGAGACCGAGGCGAAGGCCATCCTCGAGGCCGCCGGCTTCCAGGTCAGCATCGTCGACGTCGCGGTTCAGGATCCGGAACAGGCCGACCGGGTGCAGAGCCAGAACCCGAAGGCGAACGCGGTCGCGAACACCGGCAGCCGGGTGGTTATCAACGTCGGCCGGTTCGAGACTCCACCGACGACACCACCACCGACAGGTCCCTGACCGCGACCTTCCGGTTGATCATGAACTTGGTTGGTGGCTCGACGGCGTGTCGCACCACCAACTTCATGATCGACTGAAGAGGGGTTGGTATCAGGCGGCGAAGGCGGCTTGGCGGCGGGCTTCGACCTCGGCGACGAGCGCCGGTGCACGGTCGAGCGCGGCCGGGTAGCCGCACATCGCGAGCCAGTTGGCGAGCATCAGGTGCCCGCCCTGGGTCAGTACCGACTCGGGGTGGAACTGAACTCCCTCGATCGGCAGCGCGCGGTGGCGCATCGCCATCACGACGCCGGATTCGGTACGGCCGGTCACCTCGACCTCGTCCGGCAGCGTCGACTCGACGACGGCGAGGGAGTGGTACCGCGTCGCGGTGAACGGGTCGGGCAGGCCGGCGAGGACGCCTTCGCCCTTGTGGTGCACCTCGGACGTCTTGCCGTGCAGCAGCTCCGGGGCGCGGGTCACGATCGCGCCGAACACGGCGCCGAATGCCTGGTGGCCGAGGCAGACACCGAAGATCGGCAGGCGGCCGGCGTACTCCTGGATCAGTGGCATGCAGATGCCGGCGCGTTCCGGCGTACCCGGTCCGGGTGAGAGCAGGACCCCGTCGGCGCCGCACCGGCCGACGTCGGCCAGGGTGATCTCGTCGTTGCGCCGCACCTCGCAGTCGACGCCCAGCTGGCCGAGGTACTGGACGAGGTTGTAGACGAACGAGTCGTAGTTGTCGATCACGAGTATGCGCATCGGCGACCTCACCTGTTCGACGGCGACGGGTTGTCGGTGTGAGTCGGGTAGAGGATCTCGTACGGATCATCCGTCGGGCTAGGCCCACCCGGGTTCGCGGGGTCGGCCGGCCCGCCGGGGACCTCGGTACCGACCTGGACGTCGTCGAACGGCAGGATCGGCTCGGCCCACGGGAAGACGACGTACCACAGCAGGGCCACGACGGCCGAGACGAGCACGAACGAGCCGACGAGCTTCCCCCAGCGGCCGAACGGCAGGTGTTGCCAGATCCACGCGTACACGCCTCAGCCCCCCAGCTCCGCCGGAGTCCCTTGGGATACCGGCTGCGGATCTTCGGCGAGCTCCGCGTGCACGATCAGCCGCTGGTAGTTGTTGAACTTCGGGTTGCAGGTGGTCAGCGTGAGCAGCCGGCTGCCCCGCGTGAACCCGGGCGGTACGGCCGACACCACCTCGGTCTGGGTCGGTACCACGATGCGGACCTTCCTGACCCGGTAGATGTACCAGAAGGCCTTGGTCTTCACGATGATCACGTCTTCGTTGCCCAGCCGGTCGAGGTCCCAGAACGTGGCCCGGTTGCGGTGCCCGGCGACCGCGAAGTTGCCGACCTGGCCGGGCATGACGGACTCCGGGTAGTGGCCGGGGGCGTACCTGATATCGCCTGGTTTGACCCCCTGCACCACGACCCAGTTCTTGTTCAGCTTCGGGATGTAGAGCTGGGCGATGGCGGTGCCGGTACGCGCCGGCGGGTCGCTCGGGTTCGGCGTGCCGCTCGGACCGACGGTCGGGTCCCCCTGCGCCGCCCACGACTGCTCGAGCTGGTTGCGCAGGTCGTTCTGGTGATCGTCGATGATCGCCGTGGTGCCCCAGATTTCGTACGCCGCGAACAGCAGCACGATCAGGCCGAGTGTGATCAGCACCTCACCGAGGCTGCGGGCGGTGGTACGCAGGACCGTGCCCGCGGTCGTGCGGGTCAGCTCGGAGTGGATGCTGCGGTACGACTCGTCCTTCGTCCGGATCGCGCGCAGCTGGACGATGCGCTCGCCCCACTTCGGCTTGGCCGGCGGCGGCTGGGCGTCTCGGATCACCGGCATCAGCGTCGTGTGGTGCTCCTCCAGCGGCGGCGAGACACCGATTGTGCTTCCGGCGCCGGCCTCCGCCGGCGTGGACGCGGCGACCGGTGGCGGCGGAGGCGGCGGCGGAGACAGCGAGACAGCGGGCGATGTCGGGATGATCGGCAGGATCGTGGTCGAGTCGTCCTCGACGAGAACGGGCAGCATCGCGGTCTCGTCAGGGTCGTACGCGCGGTGCTTGCCGCGCCGCGGGAACGTCATCGCGGTACCCCGGCATACGTCAACGACGTCGAACCGTCGTACGCCGGTACCGTCACGTCACGCTCCACCGTCACCTGGTAGCCGAGGCCGAAAGCGTCCGCAGCGTTGCGGAACAGTCGCACCCCTTCGGACGCGTCCAGCGCCCCGCGGAGCGCCGCCGGGTCGCCGATCGCGGTGATCGCGAAGGGAGGCGAGTACACGCGTCCGTGCAGGAGCAGCGTGTTCCCGACGCAGCGTACCGCGCTCGTCGAGATCACCCGTACGCCCATGATCGTCATAGCCTCGGCGCCTCCGGCCCACAGGGCGTTGACGACGGCCTGGACGTCCTGCTGGTGCACGACGAGATCGTCGGGGCGCGCGCCACCAGGCCGGGTGCCGTCCGAGCGGCGGGGGGCGTCGTCCAGGCGTACCGTCAGACCCGGCCCGTGCACGGCGGTGAGCCCGGCTTGCGCTCGCGCGCTGTTCGCCCGCCGTTGTTGCTCGGCGATCGGCTCGTCGGAGCCGGCCAGCGCCTCGGTCTGCGCCTCCACCTCACCGCGCAGCTGGCTCGCGCGGGTGTCGGCCTCGGCGACGCGGGCGTTGTGCTTCTCGATCAGCTCGGCGAGCTGCGGCCGGCGGTCCTCACGCAGGTCCGTGCCCTGGGCGGTGGTCGCGCTCGCGGTGAACAGCAGGCCGGCGGCGGCGACGATCACCGGTACGCCCCACGACCAGCCCGGACCCTTACGGCTCCCGCGGAGCAGCAGAGCCTGTCGGACCCGCCGCAGCGCTTCACCCCAGGACGAGGCGCCCGATGTGTATTCCAACCGGCACCTCCCCAGGGCAGCCGCTTACGCGATGGCTTGACTACGCTAGTTGAGAAACATTATCTAGCCGCCGAAGATCGGGCTGCCGGCCCCACCTGGAGAACACCGTGCCGAAGTCACATGTCCGCAAGAAGAAGGTCTACACGCCGCAGGCTCACGACCGGCCGCTCGCGGTGACGGCGGCCGCCTCGAAGAAGCCCAGCCCGATCCTGCTGCCGATCAGCGCGGTGACGCTCATCGTCCTCGGCATCACCTGGCTGGTCGTGTTCTACCTGTCTCAGGGTGTGTATCCGGTGCTGTCATGGGGGTACTGGAACATCGCGATCGGGTTCGGCGCCATGGTCACGGCGCTGGGCCTGCTCACCCGTTGGCGGTGATGATCCCTACACTCCTGTAGTTTTCCCCAGGCGTTATCCACAATGTGGATAACTCAGGAGGCGTAGAGGTGAGACCTGTTGCGCTCCACCCGACCGGGGTGAGCCAGATATCGACGATGTGCTGCTGACAGCCCTGCCGCTGCTCGCGTTCGTGCTTCTCACCGCGGGCAACGCGTTCTTCGTCGCGGCCGAGTTCGCCCTCGTGACCGTCGACCGGGCGGAGATCGAGCGGCAGGCAGCGGCCGGCGACCGGATCGCCCGGACGGTTCGCCGGGCCGTGCGAGAGCTGTCGTTCCAGCTCTCCGGCGCCCAGCTGGGCATCACGATCACCACGCTGCTCACCGGCTACCTCGCGGAGCCGGCTCTGGCCAGGCTGTTCGCGCCGATCATCGACAACCGCACCGTCACCACGGCGGCCGCGTTCCTGCTCGCCACGCTGTTCTCGATGCTCTTCGGCGAGCTGGTACCGAAGAACGCGGCGCTGTCCCGGCCGATGCCGATCGCCCGGGCCACCGCCGGTCCCCAGCGCACGTTCTCGACGATCTTCGGCTGGCTGATCAGGCTGCTCAACAACTCGGCCAACGCGCTGGTCCGCCAGCTCGGGGTCGAGCCGCAGGAGGAGCTGGCGTCGGCCCGGTCACCGGAGGAGTTGGGCCTGCTCGCCGCGATCTCGGCGAGTGCCGGGGCGTTGCCGAAGGAGACCGCCGTCCTGCTCCAGCGCACGATCCGGTTCGGCGACAAGCGGGCGGCCGAGGCGATGACCCCACGGGTCGACGTGGCGGGGCTGCGCCGGGACGCGACGATCACCGACCTGATCTCCGCGGTACGCGAGACGGGCCGCAGCCGGTTCCCGGTGTACGAGGACACCGTCGACTACATCACCGGTGTCGTGCACCTGAACGACGCGCTCGGCGTACCCCCGGCTCTGCGCGACACCACGGCGGTGAGCGCGGTGGCGCGCGAGCCGGTCTATGTTCCGGAGAGCCTCGACCTCGACGGCGTCCTGGCCGCGCTGCAGGCCGAGCGGGCGGACCTGGCGATCGTCGTCGACGAGTACGGCGGTACCGACGGCGTCGTGACGATCGAGGACCTGGTCGAGGAGCTGGTCGGCGACATCGTCGACGAACACGACGTCGTCGAGTTGCCATCCACCCCGCTGACCGCGCCGGGTGGCGAGCGCACGTTCGTGGTCGACGGCATGCTGCGCGAGGACGAGCTGGTCGAGGCGATCGGGTTCCGGCTGCCGGAGGGACCGTACGAGACGCTGGCCGGATTCCTCATGGCCCGGCTGGGCCACATTCCGGTAGCCGGCGAGACCGTGGAGGAGAACGACTGGGAGTTCGTGGTGGTCGAGGTGGACCGCCGGCGCATCGAGCAGGTACGGATCGTCCGCCCGGAGTCCGCCGATGAGTAAGGTGCTGCTCACGATCTTGCTGTTGTTCGGCAACGCGTTCTTCGTGGCCAGCGAGTTCGCGCTCATCGCGTCCCGCCGGACCGTCATCGAACCGCTCGTGGCCGGCTCGCGCCGCGCGGCCTGGGCGCTGTCGGCGATGAGCCAGATCCCGCTGATGATCGCCGGCGCTCAGTTGGGTATCACGATCTGCTCCCTCGGCCTCGGCGCGATCGCCGAGCCGGCCCTCGCGCACCTGCTGGAGGCGCCCATCCACGCGCTGCGCCTGCCGGCCAGCGCCGTCCACCCGATCGCCCTGGTGATCGCGCTCGCCATCATCGTGTTCCTGCACACCGTCGTCGGCGAGATGGTCCCCAAGAACATCGCGATCGCCGGGCCCGAGCGGGTCGTGCTCTGGCTGGGTCCACCGATGCTGGCGTTCTGTACCGCGACGAAGCCGCTGCTGCTGGCGATGAAGTGGCTCGCGCGGAGGACGTTGCGGCTCTGGCGGATCGAGGCGACCGACGCGGTCAAGACCGTGTTCACGGCCGAGGAACTGGCCGGCTTGGTGGCGCAGGCGCGTACCGAGGGTCTGCTGGATCCGGAGGAACACGCCCGGATCACCGGAGCGCTGGCCCTGCACGAGCGGACCGCCGGGGACGCGTTGCGCCGCTGGTCCGAGGTGACGACCGTGACCGAGGACATCTCGCCGGCGACGGTGGAGGTACTCGCCACCCGTACCGGACGCTCACGATTTCCGGTCGTCGCCCGGGAGTCCCGCCGGGTGCTCGGGTTCGTGCACGTCAAGGACGTTCTGGGATATAGCGGCGCCGCCCGGCGTGCCCCTATTCCGGCCGACCTCGTCCGGCCGTTGCCGGTGGTACCGCCCAGTCGTACGCTCGGTGAGCTTCTGCTGGCGATGCGACGGGATGCCCGGCATATCGTGCTCGTCAGTGACGGTACGGTGCCGTTGGGTATAGTGACGCTCGACGATGTCCTCATTGCCGTCGTGGGTAGCACGGTGAGTGAGTCGGCGACCGCGTAGTGAAATCCGTCAGTCGGCGGGTTGCCTTGCGTATATGAGAGTCCCTAGGGTTGTTGACCGACCGTACTGGACGTCGGCTACCACCCCCCGGTGGCCCCAGGCGGTCGCCGCCGAGTCATTTCGGTGAACCGGGGAACCATCTGCACATCGGGGTGAGTCCGCGGGCTCGTAGTGCGTGGGGACGCGAGCCCGTGGTAGGGCGATCTTCCCGCCCGAACCCGTCAGCTAACCCGGTAGGCGGTCGGGAAGAAGGGCTTCGACACAGCAGTGGGCACCAGAAATCTGGTACGGGCCATCTGCGTGATGGTTGCTGCGCTCGTCTTCGGCATGGTGCCGGTGACCCATGCGCACGCCGCGCCGACTGTCGACGAGATCGAAGCACAGATGTCCGCGATCTGGGAGAAGCTCGAGCCGGCCATCGAGGCGTACAACAACGTCCACAACCAGCTGATGAAGAACAAGGCGGCATCCGCGGCACTGGCCAAGAAGATCGCGCCCCTCCAGCTGCAGGTGGACCTCGCGCTACAGAAGGTCGGCGCGCTCGCGGCCCGGTACTACAAGGGCGGCGGCACCTCGGCCCTCAACGCGATCCTGACCAGCGGCTCCCCCACCACCCTCGCCGAGCAGCTGACCATGCTCGACCAGCTCGCCAAGATCCAGCAGCGGCAGATCGCCAACGTGTTCGACGCGAAGGAGAAGTTCGCCGCCGAGAAACAGAAGCTGGACGAGCTGATCGCGATTCAGGCCAAGCAGGATGCGGACCTGGCGGCGAAGCGGAAGGCGATTCAGGTCGAGCTGGACCGGTTGAACAAGCTGCGCATCCAGGCGTACGGCTCGAGCACCTCGGGCGGCTCGCTGCGGATCGGGCCGTGCCCGTCACTGTTCACCGGTGGCGGCGGAGGCACCGCGGCGAAGGTGGCGTGCGCCCAGATCGGCAAGTCGTACGTCCGTAACACCGCCGGCCCGACCACGTTCGACTGCTCCGGCCTGACGCAGTACGCCTGGGCCGCCGCGGGCAAACACCTAACCCACTTCACCGGCGATCAGATCGGGGAGAGCACTCAGATCACCACCAGTGCCACCGCCTTGTCCAACGCGATACCCGGAGACCTGGTCTTCTTCTACAACGACCGGCATCACGTCGGCCTCTATGTGGGCAACGGCTTGATGGTGCACGCGTCCAATCCGACCGTCCCGATCAAGATGGACTACATCAACAACGCGAACTTCCGCGAGATCAGACGTCCGAAGTAACGTCCACATCGGACCGTTTGACGAACATGATGCGGTGCCCGAACTGGATCTGCACGTACGTCGTCGTGCCGCGGACCACGGTCCCTTCGTTCGCGCGGTAGTGCTCGCTCGGGACGAGCCCGATACCGACGGCGTACCGCTGGCCGCTCGGCATCACGTAGGGCAGCGCCACGATCGGCTCTGACTCCGGATTCGCGTTGCCGTACACCGGAACGCTGGCCCGGCCGGGCTTCGGCGTCACGACGAGCCCGTTCGACGGGCGGGCGTACGCGCTGGGGAACCAGCCCACCTGGCCGAGGTACCAGATCGCGGTCCAGTCGCCTCGCCGGTCGGCCACGGCGAACATCTGCCCCGCGCTGACCCGGCTTCCGTGGTCGTCGATTCGCATCGTCGAAGGGGTCGGCGCGTCAGCGCCGGCCGCTTCGACGGAAGGTCGAGCCAGCACTGTGGCCGGCTTTTCTGACAACCCGACGTCGGTGAGCAGCGGGGCGTCGGGGCGTGGCTCGGTGCGCAGGATCACCGAGCTGGCACCGCGCTGTGGACAGGGGCCGGAGCAACCGGTGAAGGCTGGCCGGTTCGTGGCGCGGTCGGGGTCGATGGTGACGAGCCCGGCTGCCCTGGGCGCTTCTGGCGTCGGTCCTCGCAACAGCTCCATGTAGTGCGTCCAGTCCCAGTACGGCCCCGGATCCCAGTGCATGCCGCGAATCAGGGCCGGCGTCTGCCCGGGTACGTTGTCATGCCCGATGATGTGGTGCCGATCGAGCGGAATGCCGAGCCGCAGCGCCAGATACCGGACGAGCTTCGCCGATGTCCGGTACATCGCCTCGGTGAACCACGTACCTTCCTTCGCGAAGCCTTCGTGTTCGAGGCCGATGCTCTTCGTGTTGACGTACCAGTTGCCGGCATGCCACGCGACATCCCGCGTCCGCACGTGCTGCGCGATGTGCCCGTCGGCCGATCGCAGCGTGTAGTGCCAGCTGATGTACTCCGGATCCTGCGCCAGCCGTATCGTCGTGGCCCAGTCGCCTTCGGTGTTGTGGATAACGATGTACTCGATCCGTTGCCGCATAGGGCGATCCGACTTGTCGTGGTTGCCGTTCGGCGCCGGCAGCCATTCGCACGACAGGCCCGCTGGACACTCCACACTGGACGGTGGCGGACTCCGCCGCGGGAGGCGGAGGCCCTTGGTCGCCGGCAACGTGACGACCTCGCCGTCGTCGGTCGTGCGCGTGGCGCCGGCGCGGATGGTCGCGAAGACCTCGTCGGTGAAGGCCGCCGCGGCAACCTCGCGGTCCGCGCCGGAATAC
>DASRII010000489.1:0-2169 GCA_035650075.1 Micromonosporaceae bacterium
GGGGAGCAGGTGCCGGACGCGATGCTCAACGTCCGCACCCCGATCGTGCGTATTCCCTTGTGGATGGTCGTGCTGTGGTGGCTGGTCAAGGGCCTGGCCCGGCTGGTCGCAACGTACGTGCGGTTCTGGTACCTGACCGTGCCGGCTACCGGCCTTGTCTGGCTGTACCTGCGGTACGGCTGGCCCGGCCCGGTCCTCGCGGTCGTGCTGCCGGCGGCCGGGTGCGGGTTGTGGTGGTGGCTGCACCGGCACACGTTCCTGCGCTGGTTCGGGCTCCCAGCCTTGTCGCGGTGGCGGCGCTGGTGGTACCGCCGCTCGTGGTATCCGGCCATGTCCACTGCCGGGCTCGCGGTGACCTTCGACCGGCACATCGTGCTGCCCACCCTGCAGCGGGTGCGCTGCCGGCCCGGGGTCGACGAGCTGCTCGTGCGGATGGTCACCGGGCAGATCCCGGACGACTACGCCCGCGTCTCCGAACGCCTCGCGCACACCTTCGCCGCCCGCGCGGTCAAGGCCCAATCCGGGCCGCGCGTCGGCCTGGTCGTGGTGTCGGTCATGCGCGGCGACCCGCTCGCTGCGACGGTGCCCGCGCTGCCGGTGCCGGCGATGCCGGACTTCGCCGCGATGCCCATCGGCCGGCAAGAGGACGGGCAGACCTACCGGTTGCGGCTGTTCGGCACCCAGGTTCTCATCGTCGGCGCTACCGGCGCGGGCAAGGGCTCGGTGATCTGGTCGGTGGTCCGAGCGGTCGCCAGTGACGTGCGGGCAGGACGGGTGCAACTGTGGGCGATCGACCCCAAGGGTGGCATGGAACTCGGCGCCGGTGCGCCGCTGTTCACCCGGTTCGCCTGCCGTGACTTCACCGCGATGGCCGCGATGCTGGAGGAGGCGGTCGCGGTGGCGCAGGACCGGGCCGACCGGCTGCGCGGTCGCACCCGCCAGCACCTTCCGAGCCAGTCCGAACCGCTGATCGTGGTCGTGATCGATGAGCTGGCCTCGCTGACCGCCTACCTGACCGACCGGCACATCAAGGAGCGCATCAAGGCAGCGCTGTCCCTGCTGCTGTCCCAAGGACGCGCGGTCGGCGTGCACGTGGTCGCCGCGTTGCAGGACCCACGCAAGGAAGTCCTGCCGTTCCGGGACCTGTTCCCGACCCGGATCGGGCTGCGGCTGTCCGAACCGGCCCAGGTCGATCTGGTGTTGGGCGACGGCGCCCGCGACCGCGGCGCCCTGTGCGACCGCATTCCACGCTCCACGCCCGGCGTCGGGTTCGTCGTCCTCGACGGAGACCCGACCCCGATGCGAGTCCGGTTCGGCTACCTCCACGACGACGACATCGCGGCGATGGCTCGCGAGTACGACCCGCTGCGCGTCATCGACGGACAGGTCATCGAAGGACGACTGGCATGAACGCCATCGTCTGGCAACGGTTCGAAGGTGCGGTACAGGTGCTGATCCTGCTCACCATCGGCGCCGTCGCGGCGGCCGCCTCGTTCACCCACGTGCACGACGTAGCCGCCGCGCACGGCCAACCCGGCTGGCTGGCCTGGGCCGACGCCATCGTCCTGGAACTGATGTCGATCGCCACCGGACTGGAGATCAGACGCCGCGCCAGGGCCGGCCGCCCCGCCGGCTTCGTCCTCGCCGTCCTCGTCACCTCCGTGGCACTCTCCCTGGCCGCGCAGGTCGTCGAGGCCGAACGGTCGCTGATCGGCTGGCTAGCCGCCGCGCTGCCGGCACTCGCGTTCCTCGCCTGCGTGAAGATCGTCCTCGGTCGCACCCTCGCTGTCGCGGCCGAACCCACCACGGCCGACCCGGACCAGCCGGCGACGGAGCCGGAGGCTCCGGTCGCGGCCGACATCACGCCGGCCCGCTCGACCGAGCTGGTCCCAGTGCCCGTGCACGCGTTCACACGCACCAACCACGACATCCACGGTGGAGTCTCACGATGACCGCCCCGACCGTTACCACGGCCCGGCCGGGGTCGCGGGCGGCCCGGATGGCGATGCCGCGGGCGGTCGACGCGCTCAAGGCGCTCGCGGTCGAGTACGGCGTCTGCGTGAGGCCGATCTCACTGCGCCGCACCGACCTGGCAACCGGCCGCACCGAGGTGATCGACCTACCGTGCGGCGCCACCCTCGAAACCAAGTGCCCGTCCTGCGCCAAGCG
>DASRII010000490.1:0-43419 GCA_035650075.1 Micromonosporaceae bacterium
CTGTTCAATCTGGTCTTCGGCGCGCGGCTGTCGGTGCGGCAGGCCTTGGCGCTGGTAATGGTGGCCATCACGGTCACCGCGATGCTGTCGGTCGCGTTCGCGCCGATCAGCCTGTTCTTCCTGATCACCGCGCACGACTACGCGTTCTTCAAGGTGCTGAATGTGGGCATCCTGACCCTCACCGCGATCGTCGGGCTGCGCTTCCTCGTCGGTGGCATGCGTGCGCTCAACGACAAGCAGGACGAGCCGCCCGCGGTCACGGCCGCCGTCGGCAACGGCGGTCAGCCGGCGCTCGTTCCGGCTCAGGTGGGCGCCGCGCACGATCCGGTCGAGTCCGCGCCGGCGCCGGCCGCCGTCGCGGTCGGCCAGCCACTGCCCGTCAAGGTCGCGGTGCCGGCCACCGCGACGACCGAGCGCCCCGCCAGCATGACGTTGCTGTACGTGTGGATCATGCTGTTCGGGTTCGTGGGTACGCAGTTGGCCTGGACACTTCGCCCGTTCTTCGGCAGTCCGGACATGCCTTTCTCGCTGTTCCGGGACATCGAAGGCAACTTCTACGCGCAGATCCTGCGGACGATCGGCGACCTCTTCTCGTAGCCGCTGCCGCTGTCAAGTGGACGTAAAGCGGTTGTATCGGCTGACCCCCTGATTCTGTCCTTCGACCTATCGGAGCGACGACGGGGGTGAGCCGCGTGCGCGGTTCGGTCTTTTCCCGACCTATCTTTCGCATCGCAGTAGTAGGTGTCCTCGTCGTACCGCTGGTCGGCGTGGAAGCGTCCGGTGCGGCCGCCATCGCACCGGGCGCATCCGAGCCGGCACCGGCCGCACCCGAGGCGCTGCCCGACGAGAAGTCGGCAAGCGAAGCCGCACAACGGTTCGGCGTCCAAGTGGAGGTGCTCGCCAAGCGGGGCGAGACCTCCGAGGTCAAGGCCAACCCGGACGGTACGTTCACCTGGTACGAGCACCTGCGCCCGATCTGGGCCAGATCCGCTGACGGCGGCTGGGCGCGGCCCGACGCCACCCTGCATCGGACCGCGGACGGATCGGTCGTGCCGGCGGCGTCCACGTTCCCGATGTCGTTCTCCGGCGGCGGTGATGCGCCACTGGCCACGGTCGCCCGGAACGGTACCGAGTTGCGGCTCGGCTGGCCCGGCCGGCTGCCGTCACCGGTACTCAGCGGGAGTACCGCCATCTATCAGGAGGTGCTGCCCGGCGTCGACCTGCGCATCGACGCGGCGGTCGACGGCTTCTCCCACGCGTTCGTCGTCAAGAACCGCGCGGCCGCGGCCAATCCGGCGCTGCGCACCATCAAGCTCACCACCCGGACGAAGGGCCTGAACCTTCACGTCGACTCGGCGACCGGCGCGGTGAGCGCGCGGGACGCGGCCGGCCGGATCGTCCTCGGTGGGGCGACGCCGTTGATGTGGGACGCCACCGGTACCGCGGCCGACCCGGCCCGGATCGCTCGGGACATCATCGATACACGGGTAGCCGGGCTGCCGGCGACGCAGGCCGGCGCCGGCGAGATGCCTACCCGGCAGAGCCCATTGCGCGCGCGGGTACGGCCGGGGGAGCTGGAACTCGCTACCGACCCGGCGCTGCTGACCGGGCCCGACGTGAAGTACCCGGTGATCGTCGACCCGTCCTGGTCCGGCTGGCGCAACCACTGGACGTTGCTGTGGAAGGAGTTCGGCGGCACCTCGTACTACGACACGCTGTCCGTGACGACCGGTGACAGCACGTACGGCGTGTTCCGGGCCGGCCACCAGTCCGGGTTCGGCGACGGTATCTCTACCGTCCGCGCGGCCGTCGAGCTGGACACGTCCGGCGTACGGGGCAAGCACATCCTGTCGGCGAACTTCCGGGTGTACCAGACGTGGGCGTCGAAGGGCTGCGGCAACGGACCGGAGGCCGGCGCACCGGTCGACGTCTGGCACATCAACGCGATCAGCTCCGGCACGGTCTGGAACACTGCCTGGAACTCGAACGGTTCGGGCTGGGTCGCGAACCTGGGTGGCGACAACAAGTCGGTACGCCGCGTCGACTCGACCGGTGGATGTGCTCCGAACTACATCCGGTTCGACGTCACCGGCCGGATCGCCACCAACGCGGGCAACACGTGGTGCAGCGGCGGCTGCTCGGCGATCACGCTGGGGCTGCGGGCGGAGTCCGAGACCAACCAGTACAGCTGGAAGCGGTACCAGGTCATCAGCAACCGCACCGACACCAGGAACCCGGTGCTGGAAATCGACTACAACACCGTGCCCGGTATGCCGACGGCCCAGTCGACCAACAGCGACAGCCGGTGCGTGCTCGGCGCGGGCCGGCCGTACCTCGGTGACACGACGCCGACCTTCGCCGCCACCATGCACGACGGCGACGACTCGGTCCGCGCGGTCTTCGAGTGGTCCAAAGTGGACGGTACGAGTGCCGGCTCGTTGACCACGGGGGTGGTGGGCGACAACGCCCCGGTCAGCCATACGCCCACGTTGACCGCGGGCAACTGGCGATGGCGGGTGTACGCCACGGACGGCGTGGACAACAGCGGCGCCACCGAGTACTGCGAGTTCACCATCGAGCCGCCGGGGGTGGGGACCAGTCCACCGCTGCCGACGGTCACCTCGGACGACTTCGTCTACGACGACTTCGGGCCGAGACTGGTAGGCGAGCCCGGGATGTTCCACTTCAGTCCCGGCGGGGCGACGGACGTGGTCGCGTACCGGTACGGCTTCCGCAACGACGCGCTCACGATGACCGTGCGGGCGCGGCCGGACGGTACCGCCGACGCACCCATCACGATGTGGCACGACAACCCGGCGCAGCTGTGGGTGCAGTCGATCGACCGAGCCGGCAACGCGAGCATCGGTACGGACGGCACACCGGCGACCGGCATGGCGCTCTACCTGTTCCAGGCGATCGGCAACGCCGGGCCGTTCCCGCACCGCGACAGCGACCTCAACGGTGACGGCTACGGCGACCTGATCGTGATGCAGAACGCGGGCGGCAACCGTACCCAGTTCTGGAGCTTCTTCGGCAAGTCGGACGGCACCCTGCTGGAGCCGGTGAACGTCTTCGACGCGCCGGGGTTCGACCCCACGAAGCTCAAGACGGCGATCGGTGACTTCGACGGCGACGGCAAGGCCGACGTGGCCGCGCTGCGCAACGAGGGCTCCGGCCGCAGCACGCTGCACATCCTGCGCTCCGACGGCAACGCGCTGACCGGCTTCCCGGTGTGGGACTCGGCCACCGCGGGCGGCGGTATGGCCTGGGACTGGACGCAGGCCCGGGTGGTCGCCGGCAACGTCACCGGTACCGGGAGCGACCAGCTCGACGACATCGTCGTGGCGTACCCGCTCAGTACCGCGAGTTGGCAGCTGCGCGTGTTCCGGTCGACGTCGACCCCGACGGCGCTGTCGTTCGCCACCCCGACGGTCTGGCAGACGATGACGTCCGACCTCAACAAGATCACTGTCCATGCTGGAGACTTCAACGGCGACGGCAGGACCGACGTCGGTGAGGTCCAGGATCTGGGCTCGCGGATCAGCCTCTGGATCCACATCTCCAACGGCTCGGCCTTCAGCTCGGTGCGCTGGTACGACGACCCGGCCCGGTCCTGGAACTGGTCGCTGAGCAAGTTCGCGGCCGGCGACTTCGACGGCAACGGCCGGGACGACCTCGTGGCGTACTACCAATGGCCCAACTACAGGGTGATCCCGTACGGCTTCTACGCCCGCACCGACGCGGACGCGTTCTACCCGCCCTTGATGGAGGGCGACGACATGTACCCGAACGACTGGTCGTGGGACTGGACCACCTGGGAGGCGCTGGCCAAGACGGACATCAACGGCGACGGCGACGACGAGCCGATGGTCGTTCAACGGTGCTGCGGGCCGATGCAGGCGTCGCTGGTGACGTGGTACGAGGGCTTGTCGTTCCCGTTCGAAATGGGCAGCTACGCGCCGTGGACCGGCGCCCTCGGCCCGCCGCACTACGGGGCCGTCTACCCGCTCGCCTACTACACGACCATGCATGTCGTCACCAGCCACTCGAACAAGTGCTTCGAGGTACCGGGCTCGTCGATGGCCAACTTGGTGCAGTTGGTGACGAAGTGCGAGGCCGCCACCGCCCTCAACGACGACTTCTACATCAACCCGCTCAATAGCTTCTACTACCTCCAGCCGAAGCATTCGGCGGCCTCGAACAAGTGCGTGAACATCTCCGGTGGGGTGGCCACCAACGGTGCGGCCGTCATCCAGTTCGACTGCGGTTTCGTCTACGGCAACGACATCTACCGGCTCGAGTACGTAGCCGGTACCGGCGCGGACATCGTCGTCCACATCAAGCCCGTGTTCTCCAACATGTGCGTCGACGTGGCCAGCTCCGGTACCGCCGACGGCACGCTCATCCAGCAGTGGACCTGCAACAACACGGCAGCTCAGGACTTCTACCTGCGACCCGCCTGACGGGGGAGGAAACCGTGATGAGTTCGTTCGTGCGTTGGCATCCCCGGCGCCGCCGGTTGGTGCGGTATCTCGGGCTGGGCGTTGCGGTGGTACTCGCCGCCGGCTTCGTCCCCGGGGTTCCGGCGCTGGCCGCCGAGGATCTGAGTGCGCCACCGGTGCAACGGGAAAGGTCGGTACCGGGTTCCGTCATCCGTCCGCGAACCCCGGAGGCGTGGAACCAGCTACCCGAGCTGTCCGGGCCGCAACCGGTGGCCTGGCCGGCGATCGGAGTCTCCACTGTGGATGTTCCGGCCACCGGCCGGGCCCGGGCCGGTGCGTTGCCGGTCTCGGTCGGCCGGGCGGCGGCGGGAGGCGCTCCGGCCAGCGCCCGGGTGGACCTCGTACGCGGCGGCCCGTCGTTCGCCGGTCTGCTCCTGCGGGTCGCCCGCGACGACGGGGTCGCCGGCGCGGCGAAGGCATCGGTATCGATCGACTACTCGGGATTCCAGAAGGCGTACGGCGGGGACTGGGCGGCCCGGCTACGGCTGCGTGCCGTGCCGCAGTGCGCGCTGTCCACTCCGGCATCGCCGGCCTGCCGCGGCGTGGAGCTGCCGTCCCGTAACGACGTGATGGCCGGCCAACTGACGGCGGACGTCGACGTGGCGGCCTCGGTCGAGGTGACCGGTGTGTCTGGGGCGGCCGGTGTCCCCAGTGGAGGGACGCTCCTCGCGCTGACCGCCGGGGCCAGCGGGACCACCGGCTCGTTCGCCGCGAGCGGCTTGTCGCCATCTTCGACCTGGAGCGGCGGCGGCTCGTCCGGCGACTTCACGTG
Organism: Micromonosporaceae bacterium; assembly: GCA_035650075.1. Classification (GTDB taxonomy): domain Bacteria; phylum Actinomycetota; class Actinomycetes; order Mycobacteriales; family Micromonosporaceae; genus DASSUC01. Next base: position 5,275 of record DASRII010000490.1, read on the forward strand.
GAGCTACCCGATGCGGATGCCGACCGCGCTCGGTGGGCCGGCGCCGGCGGTGGGGCTCGCGTACTCGTCGGGTGCCGTGGACGGCCGGTCGATGGCCACGAACAACCAGCCCTCGTGGATCGGCGAGGGTCACGACTACTGGCCCGGCTTCATCGAGCGGCGGTACAAGGCTTGTGCCGACGACGGCCAGACCAACACCGGCGACCAGTGCTGGGAGACCGACAACGCGACGATGTCGCTGAGCGGTAGCGGCGGGGAGCTGGTCAAGGATGACGCGACCGGTACCTGGCGCCCACGCAGTGACGACGGCTCGCGCATCGAACGGTTCACCGACACCGGCCTCGGCAACGGGGACAACGACGGTGAGTACTGGCGGGTCACCACGACCGACGGTACGCAGTTCTACTTTGGACGGAACCGGTTGCCCGGCTGGTCGTCCGGCAAGCCGGAGACGAAGTCGACGTGGACTCTGCCGGTGTTCGGCAACGAGACCGGCGAGCCGTGCAAGGGATCGACGTTCGACACCTCGTGGTGTCAGCAGGCATGGCGGTGGAATCTCGACTACGTCGTGGACACGCACGGCAACACGATGTCCTACTGGTACGCGCCGGAGACCAACTACTACGGGCGCAACGCCGACCCGAACAAGGCGACCCAGTACATTCGCGGCGGCACGCTGAGCCGCATCGACTACGGCAGCCGGTCCGGCAGCGACTACACGGTCAGCCCGGTGGCGCGGGTGGTCTTCGCGGTCGCCGACCGCTGCCTGCCCAACACCACGTGCGACTTCGCCCACCCGGAGAACTGGACCGACACCCCGCTCGACCAGAACTGCACCGGCAATCCCTGTACCGACGTGCTGTCGCCGACGTTCTGGACCCAGAAGCGACTGTCCACAGTGACCACTCAGGTGTGGAACGGCACGACCCACCGCGACGTCGACCGGTGGACCCTGCGGCACACGTGGCCCGATCCGGGTGATGCCACCCGGGCCGGCATGTGGCTGGCCGGCATCACCCAGACCGGGTTGGTCGGCGGCAGCGTGTCCCTGCCCGAGGTGAAGCTGGGCTACGTCCAGATGGACAACCGCGTGGTCGACGACAGCGGCCGCCCGCCGATGAAGTGGCTGCGCCTGCAGGTCGTGGACTACGAGAGCGGCGGCGACATGCGGGTGGTGTACTCGGGCAAGGACTGCGTGTTCGGCTCCCGCATGCCGGCCGCGGCGGACACCAACACGCTGCGCTGCCATCCGGTGAAAGGCACCTGGCCGGGCCAGGAGAACAGGCTCGACTGGTTCCACAAGTACGTCGTCACCGAGATCACCGAGAACGACTACATCGGTGCAGGCCCACAGGTGCGCACCTTCTACGAGTACCCCGGCACACCGGCCTGGCACTTCGACGACGCCGACGGCCTCGTGCCCGAGGAGGACAAGACCTGGGCCCAGTGGCGCGGGTACGAGAAGGTCCGGGTCCGCACCGGCGTCTCACCGGACGTGCCCATGTACCGGGAGACGCTGTTCTTCCGCGGGATGGACGGCGACAAGCTCGCCAACGGCGGTACCAAGTCGGTGAAGGTCACCGACTCCGAGGGCACCCAGGTGACCGACCACGAGCGGTACACCGGCATGACCCGCGAGAATATCGTCTACAACGGCGTCGGTGGTCCGCAGGTCACCGCGAACATCACCGATCCATGGATCCAGCAGACCGCCTCGGCCAACCACACCTGGGGCATGATCAAGGCGTTCGTCGCCGACACGTCGACCACGCGTAGCCGCACCATCAAAGCCGGCGGCGGCAACCAGAACCAGCGGGTGGACAAGTCGTTCAACGCGCAGGGCCTGCCGACCCAGGTCTACGAGTACGGCGACGTCGTGGTCACCGGTGACGAGAAGTGCACGACGTTCACGTACGCGCGCAACGACTCGGCGTGGGTTCTCACGCCCGCCAACCGGGTGCAGACCTACGCCCTCCCCTGTGGACAGACGCCTACCTCGGCCGACCAGGTCATCTCGGATGTCCGCACCTATTACGACAACGCCACCGACTGGACCACGCCGGCCACCAAGGGCGACGTGACGAAGGTCGAGGAGCTGTCGGCGTTCCCGAACACCTACGTGACCACGTCGCGGACCGCGTACGACGACTACGGCCGGGCTACCACGTCATGGGACGCGCTGGGCGAGCCGAGCACGATGTCGTACGAGCCGGCGACCGGCGGCCCACTGACCGCGATCGTGACCAGGAACCAGCTGAACCACAGTGGACGGACCGAGCTCGAACCGGCCTGGGGGGCGCCGATCAAGAGCGTCGATCCCAACGGTCAGGTCACCGAGATGGCCTACGACGCGCTAGGTCGGATGACCGGCGGCTGGCTACCCGGCCGGAGCAAGGCCAGCTTCCCGAACACGCCGAACGTGCAGTACGCGTACGACTTCCGGGGCCGTACCGGCCCGACCACGGTCACCACGCGGTCGCTGCGCGGCGACGGTACCTACACGACGATGCTCGAGTTGTACGACGGTCTGCTGCGCACCCGGCAGACCCAGATACCGGGTCCGAACGGCGGCCGGATCATCTCCGACACCGTCTACGACTCGCTGGGTTCGTCTCCGAAGCAGAACGGCGCGTACTGGAACGCGGCCGCCCCGGCCAACGACCTGTTCGGGGTCAGCGACATCGATGTACCCGGGCAGAACCGCACGATCCACGACGGCGCGGGTCGGGCGATCGCCGAGGTCCACTACGCCTACGGTGTCGAGCGGTGGCGGTCGTCGACGTCCTATGTGGCCGCCAACCAGATCAGTGTGACCCCGCCGGCCGGTGGTACCGCCACCTCGGCGATCACCGACGCTCAGGGCCGCACGCTCGAGCTGCGGCAGTATCTCGGCTCGACCCCGACCGGGTCGTACGACGCGACGAAGTACACGTACGACCTCAGGGGCCGGCTCGCCACGGTGACCGACCCGGCGGGCAATGTCTGGCGGCACTTCTACGACATGCGTGGCCGGGAGATCCGCACCGTGGACCCGGACCGCGGCGAGAGCCTGATGGAGTGGAACGAGGCGAGCCAGCTGAAGTCCACAACGGACTCCCGCGGCAAGAAGGTGTCGTACGAGTACGACAAGCTGGGCCGGCTGACCGCCACTCATGACGGGTTGCTCACCGGGCCCGTGCTGACCAGCTACACGTACGACACGCTGGTGCTCGGACTGCCGACCTCGGCGAGCCGGTTCGTCGATGGCAACGAGTACAAGACGGCGATCACCTCGTACAACTCGAACTACCTGCCGACGGGCACGGACATCACGATCCCTGCCTCCGAGGGCGGACTGGCCAACACGTACTCGTTCGGCGCCACGTACAACGAGGACGGGACGATCGCCACGTCCACGATGCCGGCCGCCGGTTCGCTACCAGCCGAGACCCTCACGTACGGATACGACGCGTTCGGCAACCCGACGACTCTGTCCGGCGCGGCGACCTACGTGTCGGGCACGTCGTACACCGACATGTCCGAGCTGGGACAGCTCATTCTCGGTACGACCGGCAAGCGGCTGTGGATGACCAACACGTACGAGATCGGTACGCGCCGGCTGACGAACATCCACACCAAGCGTGAGGCGACGGGTGCCGTGCAGGGCAACGTCACCTACACGTACGACGCGATCGGCAACGTCAAGCAGATCGTCGACGCGCCGTCCGCGACCGGGGTGCCGAAGGACACCCAGTGCTTCACGTACGACTACCTGCGCCGGCTCAAGGAGGCATGGACGCCGTCGAACCACGACTGCGCGCCCGCGCCGACCACGGGCATCGTCGGTGGCCCGGCTCCATATTGGACCACCTTCGGGTACGACAAGGTGGGCAACCGCAAGACCGAACTACGCCACGGCGTGGCCGGTGGTACCGATGTGTCCCGCACGTACAACTACCCGGCCGCGGGGCAGCCCCAGCCGCACACGCTGCAGTCGGTCGTACACACCGACGCCGGCGGCACCCGCACCCTCAACTACGGGTACGACCCGACCGGCAACACGACCACCCGGCCCACCGTCGCCGGTGGGGTGCAGACGCTGACCTGGGATACCGAAGGCAGGCTCAGCAAGCTGGCGGAGGCCGGCAACACCACCGAGTTCGTGTACGACGCCTACGGAGATCGGCTGATCCGCAAGGATCCCGACGGTTCCGCGACGCTCTATCTCGGTACCGAGGAGATCAGGCTGCAGGGCAGCGTGAAGACCGGTACCCGCTACTACACCCATGGCGGGCTGGCGGTCGCGGTCCGGACCGACGACAACAAGCTGAACTGGCTGACCGCGGATCGGCAGGAGACGGCGCAGCTGACGTTCGACTCGGCCACCCTCGCGGTCACCCGGCGGCGGCAGACCCCGTTCGGGGAGCTGCGCGGCGGCAACCCGGCGTGGCCCGGCTCGCACGGTTTCGTCAACGGGGTCAACGATCCCACCGGGCTGACGCACCTGGGCGCCCGCGAGTACGACAAGGACACCGGGCGGTTCCTGTCCGTCGATCCCATCATCGACACGTCGGATCCGCAGCAGATGCATGGGTACTCGTACGGTAACAACAGCCCGTTGACCTTCGCCGACCCGACCGGTCTGATGCGGGACGACGGCGGCGGCGGAGGCGGGGGCAGTAGCGGCAACGTGGGCATCGCCGCGGCCTACGCGAACTACTACTCCCACAGCAACAACTACAGCAACATCCAGTGGGATCCGCCGAAGCCGTCGGATGACGAGGTCGCGGAGGCCAAGAAGATCCTCGAGAAGGACAAGCTCGACTTCGCCCTCGAAGTCGGTGGCGAGATCCTCATGGAGGTCCTGGGGCTCAACGACATCCGCGACTGTTTCACCAAGGGCGACATCATGGCCTGCGTCATGATGGTCTCCAACTTCATCCCATGGACCAAGATCGCCAAGATTCCGAAGATCGCCAGGGCCCTCAAGCGGGCGTACGACGCGTACAAGGCGTTCGAGAAGAAGCTCTCGTGGGCGAAGGACATCCTCAAGCGAGCCACCCGCAAGGCGGACGAGGCCGCCGACACGGTCGCCGATACCGCGGCCGGGGCGGTGGACGACGTTGCCGGAGCAGGCGCCAAACAGGTCGACGATGCCGCGGAGGCCGGTGCCTCCAAGGCCGACGACGTGGGCGACGCCGGCGGTGGCTCGTGCCCGGTACCGGGGCAGAGCTTCGTCACGGGTACGCCGGTCCTCATGGCCGACGGGAGCGTCAAGCCGATCGAGGCGATCCAGGTCGGCGACGCGGTCCTGGCTACCGACCCGCAGACCGGCAAGACGGACGCGAAGCCAGTAGCGGTCGGTATCCACAGCCAGGGCGACAAGCGCCTGGTACAGATCACAGTGGACAGTGGCGACGGCACCGCGACGTTCATCGCGACGCATGGCCACCCGTTCTGGGTCGCCAGCAAGCAGTCCTGGGCCGACGCGGCCGCTCTGCGGGCAGGCGACCTGCTGCTCGCGCCCGACGGCAGCCGGGTGCGTGTGCTGGCCGTGGTCGCGTACGGCGCTCGGGCGGAAGTACACAACCTGACGGTCGCCGATACGCACACGTTCTACGTCGTGGCCGGCGGGACGCCGGTGCTGGTGCACAACACCGGCGCCGGTGGCTGCGGGACCAGCGGCAACATCAATCCCGGCAACAACCCGGCGGCGGCCCAAGGTACATCCATCCACAACAGCACGGAGTGGCGGGAGCACCTCGACTCTCTCGGGTACCGACGGAACACCATGCCAGTGTCGAACGGCAAGATTCCCGACGCCATGGGCGGCACGCCCGGGGTCGACGAGTTCCCGGTCGAGTTGAAGCCGGACACGAGAAGCGGAATCCGCCGTGGCCAACGGGATCTCCGCCGGCAGATGAACGGGATGGGTGTACAGTACGGCGAGCTCTGGGTCTACAAGATAGCCGCGAACGGCGACATCACGTTCCGGCTCGCGGCGATCCCCAAGAGTCCATTCCGGTGGTTGAAGTGGTGAGCACCGTGGCCAGGATGATGTCGGCGGGCGAGATCCTCCGCTCCGGGATGGAGCACGGCATCGTCCCGTCCACAGCGGAGGTGGATCGCAAGGGCCGCGCGTCCCTGCGATCCGGGGACCTCGACGTGGTGGTGACGGTCCAGCGGGAACTCGACAACAGCCTCCTGTGCCTCGCGTTCGTGGGTGACGCCAAACTGGGCCCGGCGATGTCGAACTACGGAAGCCTCGCCGTGCGCCTCGATCCCGCTGAACCGGACTCGATCGGGTGGCCGTCGGGCTCACGACTCGGCGACGATCACGTCGAGTTCCTTCGGGTACGTATCGGCGAGCTGTTGGGCTTCGTCGAGGACCGGGCTGATCTGGCCGCGATCCTCGCCTCGGAGTCCGCGGTTCGGCGGGGCGGCCTGAAGGCGTGGTTGCTCCTGAGCAACTACCCGGCCCGGCTCGTGCAGGCGCTCATCATCGCCCGGGACCTCGGGTCCGATGAGTTGGTAGAGGTCATTCGCGGGCGCTTGCGGTCGGGAACCCGCATGCTCCCCGACGGACAGGACCTCGACATCATGGCTACCGCGAAAGTCTGGGCAAAGCAGTACGAAAAAGCGCTCGGGTACGCGATATCGCTGTAACGGTCACCGGCCGGCGTGGGTGTGAACCTACGCCGGCCGGTGCGGCGATTCGCCAGATGATCTGTCAGACGAATGTACCGAAACATCCAGCTAGCTCGACGGCGACAATGGGGGTACGGTCGCCGTCGGCGGTGAGATCTCGTGCTGATGCTGGGGGGCCGTTACCGGCTGGAAGAGGAACTGGGCGCGGGCGGCATGGCTGTCGTGTGGCGCGCCCATGACCCCGTGCTCGGACGCGCCGTAGCGGTCAAGCTGCTGGCCCCGGACATCGCCCTGGACGCGGAGGCCATCGAGCGCATCCACGCGGAGGCGAGGGCCGTCGCGCGGCTGGCTCACCCGAACATCGGTACGGTGTACGACTTCGGCGAATCGGCGGGTCAGCCGTACGTCGTGATGGAGCTGCTCGACGGGGAGACGCTCGACGAGCGCCTCGACTCGGAGCCGCTGCCGTGGCAGGAAGCCCTGACCGTGTGCGCCGAAGTCGCCGCGGGGTTGGCGGCCGCGCACGCCAGGGGCGTCGTGCACCAGGACATCAAGCCGGCCAACGTGATCCTGACCGCCACCGGCGCCAAGATCGTCGACTTCGGCATCGCCGTATCCGATCCGACGCCGGACTCGCGGGATGACGATCCGGTACTGGGCACGCTGCGTTACGCGGCGCCGGAGCGGTTGCTCGGCGGGCTGGTGGGTCCGGCGGCCGACGTGTACGCGCTCGGGCTCGTGCTCTACCGCTGCCTGACCGGCGAGCTGCCGTGGCGCGGCACCACGACCGACCAGATCGCGTCGAACCACTGTTACGTGATGCCGAGGCCGCTGCCACCGATCGAGGGGTTGCCGCCGAGCGTGGCGGATCTGGTCGCCCGGTGCCTGGCCAAACGTCCGGAGGACCGGCCGAGCAGCCGCGAGGTGGCGCGGGAACTGGCGGCCGCGGCGGGCATCCGGAGTACTCTACAGCCGCTGCCCGTCCACAGTGGAGCGACTCTGCGGCACGCGGTACCCCTGCCTCAGGCTCCTCGGTCGCGACCGCGACCGGCGCGGATCGCCGTGGCGGCGTTGGTGATCGTCGGCGTAGCCCTTGCCGTCGCGGTGTGGGCGGGCAATGCGGCCCGGGACGGCGGAGCCGCATTCGCGGTCGCACCCACCGGCGCGCCCGGCCTCGGTCAGGCCGGGTTCGCCTGCCGCGTGTGGTTCACGCCCAACGGCAACTCGGTCCAGCTGACGGTCGAGAACACCGGAAGCGCGACGTTCGTGAAGTGGGCGCTGATGTTCACGACGAACGACCGGTACTTCGCCGGGTCCGACACTGTCCTGGCGCAATCCGGCTCGCGGGTGACCGTGCGTGGACCTGGGGACCGGGATCTGCCGGTCGGCCGGTGGACCACCGTCCGACTCACTCGCAGCGGCACCGGCGCGCCACCGAGCGGGTACGCCGTGAACAACACGATCTGCGCCGCGATCGCCGGCAACGAGCAACCGGCGCCCTCCGGTCGTCCGGTGGACCCCGACGATGAGTTGCCGGGCGGTACGCCGCCGCCGGCCGGCGCCATCCCGCCGGAGCTGACGGCCGGACCACCGGACGCCACGCCGTCCATCCCGGACCCCACCACCGGGCCGCCCACGACGACCACGCCCCCGCAGACCGGACCACCGGCATCCGTACCGAGCCGGCCACGGCCTCAGCCGCAGCCCACGCCATGCGGCACGGCCGGCCGGCGGATGCCGCCCCGCGGGGGCTGCGCGACCTCGATGTAACCCACAGGCAGGCCCGAGGGACGTAGCCCCGTGCGGGTTAAGTCGATTGTTTCTGCGCACAGTCCGCTTAGCCGGTTACGTCCGATGTGCCTGACTGAAATATTTCGTGTGGTTATCGGAGTAGTTCTTCCGCTAGAAGGTTGTAGTGAAGTTCGTGCTTATTGCTCTCGTGATCGGCGCTCTGCCGCTGGGCGTCATGGGTCGCTCGTACGCCGCCGTCGGCTGAGTGAGTTTCTTCGGGCGCCGCATACCCTCGACTGCCTGCCGGTTCGTGACCGGCGCGCCCACGCACGCCCAGCGTCGGTCAACGGCGATCGGCCTGGGCTGCTTCTACCGGGTTCCATGTAAGGAGACGTACGTTGAGTAAGGGAAAGATCCGCGCTGGCATTGTCGCGGTCACCGTGGGCGCCGTCCTGGGGGTTAGCGGCTTCGCGTTCGCGATGTTCAGCGAGAGCACCAGCACCTCGGCGGAAGGGCAGGTCGCGAACATGGTCCCGCTCGAGGTCGTGAAGGACTCGAGCCATGTCGTGTACGCCAACAGCGAGACCAAGTTGTGGCCCGGGACCGGTCACGAAGCCAGCGTCACGTTCAAGGTGAAGAATCCGAACGAGGTCGGCGTCGCGATCACCAACATCGTGCTCAAGGATGCCAAGGTCAGCGGCACCGGGTGTGGCGAAAACTTGCGGATTCTCGGCGTCCCGGCCTCGACAGCGGCTAACGTGCCGGTTCCTGCGGCCAAGATCGTGGCGACTCCCGATCTGGTGATCGACAAGAACAACACGGAGACGCTGGACGTCACGCTCACCGGCATCGTGACGCTCGACGGTGCGGCGCAGACCCCGTGCGAGAGCGTCTCGTTCACGGCCAACTTCGTGGTCACCGGTACCAGCACCTGAGAATAGATCTTGGAGAGTTACTGTCGCCATAGCGACAGTAACTCTCCAAGATCTACGGCTGCGGGTGACCGTGGGTGGGCGAGTGTCGATAACGTCGGGCGGGTGGTGCGCAGGCTGCCCGGGTACGAGGCCACGAACCTGGAGTGGCTGCTCTTCGAGCAGTGCGGCGTGCTCAGTTGGCGGCAGGCGGTCACGGAACTCAGCGAAGCCAAGGTGCGCCATCTACTCGCTACGGGTCGGTGGCGCAGCGTCTGTCGCGGGGTGATCATCACTCATGGCGGATCCGTCGATCGCGACCAACAGTTGTGGATCGCCGTACTGGCGGCCGGCAGGGGAGCCGTCATAGCCGGCCTCGCCGCGGCATGTGCGGGCGGGCTGCGTAACTTCCGGGACGACCGGATCGACGTGCTCGTACCGGCCGAGCGGCAGCGGGCCACCGTGCTGAGGAGGCTACCGCCCGGCTTGCCGGCCGTCGTGGTGCACCGTACGGCCGCGATGCCGGAGGAGCACCTGCAGGTGGGACGGCCGATGCGTACGACGATGCCGCGGGCCGTGGTCGACGCGGCGGCATGGGCGCACAGCGACACCGAGGCGCGTACGATCGCCGCCGCCGCGTGCCAGCAGCGCCTCGTGGAGCCACGCGAAATACTGTCCATAGTGGACGCCATGCCGCGAACGAGACGGCGGCACATCACAATGCAGACGGCGTACGACGCCGAGGGTGGGGCACGGGCGCTCTCCGAGATCGACTTCATTCGCCTCTGCCGGAGGTACGAGCTACCGAGGCCGGATCTGCAGGAGAAGCGGCACGATGCCGGCGGGCGGGTGCGGTTCCTCGACGCGTACTGGCGGCAGTGGCGGCTGCACGCCGAAGTGGACGGTGCGCACCACATGGACTCCCGGCACTGGGAGGCCGACATGCGCCGACAGAACGACGTGTGGATAGCCGGCGACCGGATCCTGCGGTTCTCCGCCGGCCAGGTGCGCGAAGACCAGTGCGCCGTCGCCGAGCAGATCAGCGCCGCCTTGACCGCCGCGGGATGGCGGAAAGAGCAGGGGTAACCCGCCACACCACCCTCGATGTGACGGTCGAGGGTTGAGGGTGCCATCGACGGCTACCGACGATGCGAAACGGGCGCGGGCGCACATCTAGCCAGTGACGCGGTCAACGACTGCGCCCGCGCCACCCGCGAGAGCACCCGGAGGGTACGCCAATGTTGTCGAGGACCTTGTTGACCGTAGTCGCTACGGTGGCCGCGCTGACGTCCGCGGGAGCGGCACACGCGGCGCCGAATCCCAGCGGCCCCACGAAGGACTATGTCGTGCAGCTAGCCGGTGAACCGGTAGCCACGACAACGGCCCTGCGGACCGCTCGAGCACACGCTCACGCGGACAAGCTGGCGGTCCAGCGACAGAGGGCATTGAGCAAGGTTCCCGGCGCCCGGAAGCTGTACGACTACCAGTACACGTTCAATGGGTTCGCCGCCCGGCTCACGGACGCGCAGGTGCGCGAGCTCCAGAAGACACCTGGCGTGCTGGCCGTCGTACCCGATGAAATTCTGCGGATCGACACTGTGCAGACGCCCGCGTTCCTCGGCCTCGACGGGCCTGGCGGCGCGTGGCAGCGACAGTTCGGCGGGCCGACCCGGGCGGGTGAGGGTGTCATCATCGGTGACATCGATACGGGCTTCTGGCCCGAGGCGCCGAGCTTCGGCAGCCTGCCCGAGCCGCGACCGGACCAGGCGGCGATCGACGCCAAGTGGCACGGCACCTGCGATCCCGGCCTGACCGGCCAGATCACGTGCAACAACAAGGTGATCGGCGCGCGCTGGTACCGGCAGGCGTCGCTGCCGGGCACCGTGCCGGGTGAGTTCAACTCGCCGCGTGACTTCAACGGCCACGGCTCGCACACCGCCAGTACGGCGGCGGGCAACCATGGTCTGCCGGTCGTGATCAGCGGAACCAACTTCGGCAACGCCTCTGGCATGGCGCCGGCCGCGCGGCTGGCCATCTACAAGGTGTGCTGGTCCCAAGGGGACGGTGGTGGCCTGTGCGGCACCATCGACTCGGTAGCCGCGATCGACCAGGCGGTGGCCGATGGCGTGGACGTCCTCAACTTCTCGATCGGCGGCTCGACGACCAGCGTGGTGGACCCGGTACAGACCTCGTTCCGCAACGCCGCCGCGGCGGGCATCTTCGTGGCCACGTCGGCCGGCAACACCCCCGGAGCGTCCACAGTGGGCAAGAACGCGCCGTGGATGACGACGGTCGCGGCGAGCACGCACGACCGGGGGTTCACCAAGACGGTGACGCTCGGGGACGGGCGGACCTTCGCGGGCATCGGCATGGGCGGCGCGGTCGGACCGGCGCCATTCGTGCACGCGTCGCTCGTCGGGCTCGCCGGTGCCAACCCGACGGCGGTGAGCCTGTGCACCCCGGGCACGCTCGACCCGGCGCTGACCGCCGGCAAGATTGTGGCGTGTGACCGCGGTGTGGTCGCGCGCGTCGACAAGAGCCTCGCCGTCAAGCAAGCCGGCGGTATCGGCATGGTGCACATCAACCTCACGCCGAACTCGCTGGACGCCGACCTGCACCATGTGCCGACCGTCCACCTGGACAACGTGACCGGCACGCCGGTGCGGGCGTACTCGTTGACCGCCGGCGCTACCGCCTCCCTCTCCGCGACCGACTCCACGACGGTGCGCGCGCCGCAGATGGCCGCGTTCAGCTCGCAGGGTCCGGCCTTCGCGGGCGGCGGCGACCTCCTCAAGCCCGACATCACCGCGCCGGGCGTGAGCGTCATGGCGGCCGCCGCGCCGCCCGGACCGGTCGGCATCGGCCAGGTCTGGGGCCAGATTTCGGGTACGTCGATGGCCACTCCGCACGTCGCCGGAGCCGCCGCGCTGCTGCACGCCAAGCACCCGAACTGGTCGCCGATGGCCATCAAGTCGGCGCTGATGACGACCGCCAACCCGCTGGACAATCAGGGTCTGCCGATCCAGCGCAACGGCTTACCGGCCAACCCGTTCGACTTCGGGGCCGGGCACCTCACACCGGCGCCGGCGTTCGACCCGGGTCTGGTGTACGACTCCGACGAGACAGACTGGTTCCGGTACATGTGCGGCATCGGGCAGCACCCGCGCGCCGACGACGGTACCGATCTGTGCCCGAGCGTCGGCACCATCGATCCTTCCAACCTGAACTACCCGTCGATCGCGATCGGCGACATCGGCGGCTCGCAGACCGTCGTGCGCCGGGTCACCAACGTGTCCGGGTCGCTGGGCATCTACCAGTCCACTGTGGAGGCTCCGCCGGGTTACACGGTCCGGGTCCTGCCATCGGTTCTGGCGATCCCCAGCGGTGCGAGCCGGGCGTTCCTGGTGACGTTCACCCGTACCGACGCGGCCCTCGGCCAGTGGTCCTTCGGCTCGCTCACCTGGTCCGACGGGCGCGGGCACGCGGTACGCAGCCCCATCGCGCTGCGCGGGTTCTCGCTGTTCGCGCCGGAGGACCTCGTCGGCACGGGTCGCCTCGGGGCGACCGCGACGACGGTGAACCCCGCGTACACCGGCACGCTCACGGCCGGGCTGAGCGGCCTCGTGCCGGCGGTCGTGACCGACCTGCCGCTGACGAACCCGAACGCCGGGCCCGCCTTCAGCCTCGCCAACCCGCAGGTCGGGCCGCACACCGCCCGGCATGTGGTGACGCTGACGGCACCGGCGACACTGGCCAGGTTCGGCACGCTCGAGTTCGACTACGCCAAGGGCACGGATCTCAACGTGTACGTGTACCTGCGTGCGGCTGCCGGTCTGGCGTTGATCGGCGGCGCCAACAAGCAGGGCACGTCCGAGGACAACGGCACGTTCTTCGGGTTGCCGGCCGGTACCTACGAGGTGTTCGTCGACCTGACCAATCTGCCGGCCGGGCAGACCGCGACGACCGCGCGGTTGCACACCTGGCTGACCGGGGGAGCCGCGGGCAACGCGATCGTGGCGCCGTCGAGCCAGCCGGCGCGGTCCGGTAGGGACGCTCCGGTGATCCTGGCGTGGCACAGTCTGGCCAGCGGCCAGCGGTACCTCGGTCTGGTCACGTTCACCAACGGCACCGACTCGGTCGGGTTCACCGTCCTGCGGGTCGACACGTAGCTACACACGCGCCGCGGCGTGCCGTCGGATCATCCGGCGCACGCCGCGGTGACGGTGTCGTAGATCGGGAGCTGGTCGCTCAGGCCCACCACGGTGAGTACGCGCATCAGGAACTCCGGTGGGGCGGCCAGCCGGACGTATCCCCCGGTAGAGGTACACGCCCGATGGGCCACCACGAACGTGGACAGTCCGATCGAGTCACAGAACCGGAGCCCGGAAAGATCCACCACGATCCGGTCGACCGAGTTCCGGATCAGGTCGGTGAGCGTCGTTTCTACCTGCGGGGCGGTGTCCACACCCAGCTCTCCGTGCAGCGCCACCACCGTGATGCCATCGTCCGCTCGTTCGCTCACCGTGACGTCCATTGGCCATGAGCCTACGCCAGAACGGCCTGCGTTTCCCGCGGGGCCGTCCTGGGCAACGATGGAACGTGCATCCCCAGGATCAGGCACCGTCGCCGACGCCGCAACTCGTGCCGTCGCCCCGCTCGGCCCGGCCCGCGCCGCCGCCCAGCGCACCGCCGCCCGCGCCGCCACGGCAGGCGGCGAGGCCGCAGCCCCAGCCGGAGCCGCAGCCCTCGCCGATCGCCGCGGCCAAGGCGCGGGCGCGCCGGCGTACGCGGTACCTCGTCATCGCCGCGGCCACGCTGGTGCTCGCGGGCTGTGGCCTGGCCGCCGGAACGTACTATGTGGACAGTGTGCCGACGCCGGATCAGCTGGCGCTGCCGGAGTCCACGACCGTGTACTACGCCGACGGCAAGACGCCGATGGCGAAGCTGGGTACGGAGAACCGCACGATCCTGAAGTACGACGAGATGACCGAAGTGGTCAAGCAGGCCATCGTCGCGGCCGAGGACCAGACGTACTGGACCAATCCGGGAGTGGACTTGGGCAGCGTACTGCGGGCCGCGTGGAACAACGTGACCGGTGGAAAGACGCAGGGCGCCTCGACGATCACCCAGCAGTACGCGAGGATCGCCGCCGACCTCAAAGGGGTGACGTACTCGCGGAAGCTGCGCGAAGCCGTCATCGCCTGGAAGCTCGACGACAAGTACTCCAAGGAACAGATCCTCGAGTTCTACCTCAACACGGTCCCGTTCGGCCGCGGCGCGTACGGCATCGAGGCGGGTGCGCAGTCGTTCTTCGGTAAGACGGCCAACCGCAACGCACCCGCGGCGAGCCAGCTCACCGTCTCCGAGGCCATGGTGCTCGTCTCGATGGTCAAGCAGCCCGAGGCGGATCCCAACGACCCGGAAGGGCACCCGGGATACGACCCGACCCGCAATGCGACGGCGCTGGCGAACTCGAAGGCGCGCTGGGAGTACGTCCGCGCGGGGATGGTGAAGCTGGGTTACCTCACGCCGACCGAGGCGGCCGGGCTGACGTACCCGAACACGGTCAAGAAGTCGGACGCGCGGTCCCGGCAGTCCGGCCTCGACCTGCCGACCGGTCTCGTGGTCAGCCACGTGCTCAGCGAGCTGCGCCAGAACGATGCCTTCCGCGACAAGGGCGTGGACTACATCCAGAACGGCGGTTTCCGCATCATCACCACCGTCGACAAGCGAATCCAGGACGTGGCCGAGGCGACGGCCGACATCCGGCGGCAGACCGCGCCCGCAGCGGTACGGGGACAGCCGAAGAACTGGCAGGCCGCGCTGGTCGCGGTCGAACCCGGTACCGGGCGGGTGCTGGCGTACTACGGCGGCAGCAATGGCGCGGGTGCGGACTATGCGGGTTGGTTCTACGACGAAGAAGGCAACGCCAAGGGCTTCGGGCAGCACCCGCCCGGCTCGTCGTTCAAGGTGTACGACCTCGCGGAGGCGCTGCACCAGAAGATCTCGGTGAAGTCGCACTGGGACTCACCGGCGTCGAAGGAGTTTCCCGCCAGCGGACGCACGAAGGGTTCGCAGAACGGCCCGGTACGCAACGCGGGCAGCGCAGCGTGCCAGCCCGACTGCATGCTCTGGCAGGCCACGGTCGCCTCGCTGAACGTCACGTTCTTCGGGCTCACCGAAAAGCTCGGCGTGCCCAACGTCATGGACATGGCCATCAAGGCCGGCGTCGATGCAATGTGGACAGTGCAGCCGGGGAAGAACGAGCCGGTGCGGATCGACCTCCGCGGCAAGTCGGGGCAGGATGTCGCGCGCTTCTTTTCCACGGAGGTGGGCATCGGTCAATACGGCATCACGGTCCTCGACCATGCCAACGGGATGGCCACGTTCGCATCCGGCGGCCAGCGGGCGGATGCTCACTTCGTCCGGTCGGTGACGAAGAACGACGACGAGGTGTACGCCGAGCGGATCACGACCACCAACATCGGCCTGGACCAGGAGCAGATCAACCAGCTGGACTGGACCCTCGGCCAGGTGGCGGCGGCCCGGTTGCCCGGCGACTGGGACTCCGCAGGCAAGACCGGGACGTGGCAGCACGGCAAGGGCCTCGACGAGAACGCGCACACGTGGATGGTCGGCTATACCCGGGCGATCGCCGCGGCGGTCTGGCTCGGTACGACCGACGGCGCGGCACTCGAGACCAAAACCGGTTCGCACAGCGTCGTCGGTGCGACGTACCCGGGGCCGATCTGGCGGCAGTTCATGACCGACGCGGCCGAGGCGTTGAAGCTCGACCCGGACAAGTTCCGGTTCGGTACGCCGAAGTTCCCCGGCGAGACGCCCACAGCGGTGCCGTCCAGCCAGGCGCCTCCCGCGACACGCGAGCCCACACAGCCGCCGCAGCCCACGCCCGAACCCACCCTGCCGCCGCCGCCCACGCCCGTACCCACTCTCCCGGTCAGCCCCAGCGGCGAGGCCGCACCGCGACGCAGCGGGTAGGATCACCGGACAACTATCTGTAAAGTATGCTTAGCATTAGCTCTTGGCATGCACCACAGTGGAGGTTCGGTGGCGCTATTCGACGTGGTGCCCGCGCCCGCGGTCGTCGAGCCGGCACCCGGTTCGTTCACGCTGCAAGTTTCGGCGCGGATCCGGGTGTCCCCACGGGCGGAGGGCGTCGCGTCGTACCTCGCTGATGTCCTGCGACCGTCGACCGGTTTCGCCCTGCCCGTGGTCCAACTGGAGGACGGCGACAGGGACGGTGACATCCTGCTGGTGCTCGGCGAGGCCGATCCGCGGACCGGCCGCCACGGCTACGAGCTGATGGTGACCGGCCGGCTCCTCGTGATCCGGGCCGAGGAGCCGGTCGGACTCTTCGCAGGTGTGCAGACCCTCCGGCAACTGCTGCCGGCCGAGGTGGAGTCCGGTTCGCCGGCGGCCGGTATGGCGTGGGCCGTACCGGCCGGGCGGATCGTGGACTTCCCACGGTTCGGCTACCGCGGTGCGATGCTCGATGTAGCGCGCCGCTTCTTCCCGGTCGACGAGGTCCGTCGCTTCATCGACCACCTCGCGCTGTACAAAGTCAACCATCTGCACTTGCACCTGACCGACGATCAGGGTTGGCGCATCGCCGTCAAGCAGTGGCCGAACCTGACACTCTACGGCGGCGGTACCGAGGTCGGTGACGGCTCCGGCGGCTACTACGAACAGTCGGACTACTCCGAGATCGTCGCGCACGCGGCGGAGCGGTTCATCACGATCGTGCCCGAGATCGACATGCCGGGGCACACGAACGCCGCGCTCGCGTCCTACCCCGAACTCAACGAGGACGGCCGGGCGCCGGACCGTTACACCGGCATCGAAGTCGGGTTCAGCGCGCTGTGTGTCACCCGCGAGCTGACCTACCAGTTCGTCGACGAGGTTTTCGAGGAGGTCGCCCGGCTCACTCCGGGTCCGTACCTGCACATGGGCGGAGACGAGGTCAAGACGCTGGAGCCCGAGGCGTACGACGGCTTCGTCACGCGCGTGCAGCGCATCATCGCGGCGCACGGCAAGACACCCATGGCCTGGCACGAGGCCGCCCGGGCCGCGGTGGGTTCCTCCATAGCCCATTACTGGGGTACGGCGGCAGCCGACGCCGACGTGACCGCGGCGGTGGCCAGGGGAGTCCGGCTCGTGTTGTGCCCGCCCAACCGCACCTACCTCGACATGAAATACGACGACTCCACGGTTCTGGGTCAGCGCTGGGCCGGCGTCGTAGGCGTACGCGACGCGTACGACTGGGATCCCGGCAGCTATCTGTCCGATGTGGACAGTACGGCGGTACTCGGTGTGGAAGCTCCACTGTGGTCGGAGACGATCCGCAGCCTGGCCGACGCCGAGTTCATGGCGTTCCCGCGGCTGCCGGCCCTGGCCGAGCTGGGCTGGTCACCGGCGAGCGCCCACGACTGGGAGTCGTTCCGCCAGCGGCTGGCTACGCACGGCCGGCGGTGGGACGCGATGGGCCTGACCTACTTCCCCTCACCGGAGATCCCCTGGCGGTAGCCGCAACGGGAGCGTGCGCAGGCGGACGCCCACCGCGTCGTCGATCGCGTTGGCCAGGGCGGCCGGGGTCACGGGAGTAGCCGCCTCGCCGGCACCCAGTGGCGGCAGGCCGGGCCGGTCGACGAGGATCGTTTCCAGGACGGGGACGTCGGCGAAGCGCAGCACGGGGTAGGTGGTCCAGTCCTTGGTGACTCCCGGCCGTACCTCTTCGTAGAGCGCCCGGCTCAGACCTTGCAGCGTGCCGCCTTCGAGCTGGTTGCGCAGCCCGTCGGGGTTGACGACGGTACCGGCGTCGCAGACCGTGATGACCCGCCGCACCGCGATCTTTTCAGCCCTCACCTCGACATCCACGACCTGCGCCACGTACGCCTTGGCATTCTTGTACCGGGCCACGGCCAAGCCCTGCCCGCGCCCCGGATGCCAGCCGGCGCGCTCCGCGGCCGTCTCCAGTACCGTCCGCGCCCGCTCGTCGGGCAGGTGGGCGAGGCGGAACGCCAGCGGGTCCATGCCGGCCGCCGCGGCCAACTCGTCCATGAACGACTCGATCGCGAACACGTTGCCGTACGCCCCGAGCGAGCGCAGCGCGGACGTACGCAGTGGGGTGGGTACGTACTCGACGTCGATCTCCCGCGCCCCGACCTCGTAGATCGGTTCGGCGTTCCGCGCGCCGCCCTCGCCACCACCGGTCCAGGGCCGGGGTGGGCCGCCGGAGCGCAGCCAGGCCACGGCGAGCCGGTCCCCGCTGCCGTGGGGGCGGGAGGTGTGCGCGCCGGTACGCACACGGCCGCGCCAGCCGGCGATCCGTCCACTGTGGTCCAACGTGGCCGCCAGCTCGATTCCCATCGGTGGACCGTACGGCTCCCAGCAGAACTCGTCGGTCACCGAGAACTGGAACCGCACCGGCCGGCCGGGTACCGCCCTCGCGGCCAGCGCGGCGAACCCGGCCACGTCGTCGGCGCCGTTGTGGCCATAGCAGCCCGGACCGTCGAGATGGCGGACGGTCAGCCGCGACTCGTCCTCGCCCAGGACCGTGGCCAGCTCCCGACGCAGCGGGAACACACCCTGGCTGTGTGTCCACACCGTCAGGTGGTCCGTGTCGGCGAGGGCAACCGCGCACGACGGCGCCACCGCGGCGTGTGCCTCGAACGGTTTGGCGTAGGTCGCGGTGATCCAGCCGTCCTCGACCTGTCCTGCTGGTTCGACAGGGGCGCCGGCGTCGAGCCCGGGATCGTCCCACCGCGTGTCGCGGGCGAGCTGCTGCACCGCCCGTACCGCCTGCTCCTCCCGCTCGGCGACCACCAGGACCAACCCTCCATCGTGGACGACCGCCAGCACGCCGGGCAGGGCTCGGGCGGCGTCGGGGTCGATGGAGACCGGACGCGCGTCGTAGGTCGGTGGTAGCAACGCCCGGCCGTGGACCATGCCGGGCAGCTCCAGGTCGTGGACGTACCCGGCGCCGGTCAGCTTCGCCGCCAGATCGCTGCGGGGCGTGGCCACGCCGAGCGGCGTGCCTGTCCATGTAGGACGGTCGACGGCCGTCACGGGCCCCACCGGCGGCTCGCCGGCCGCCCGCAGCCGCCGGTACGCAGCCGCCGCGGAGGCCAGCGCGGCGCCGCCCTGTTCGAGGGAGGCACTGCCCGAGGTGTAGCCCTCGTCGGGCGTTGCGTCGGTCGCCGCCGAGCGCACCACGACTTGCGCCACGGGTACGCCCAGCCCGGCTGCCACTACCTGGGCCAGCGCGGTACGCACCCCTTGCCCGAGCTCGACCCGCCCGGTGAGCGCCTCGATCCGCCCGTCCGGCAACGCGCGCAGCCACTGCTCCACGCGGGGCGACTTGGTCAGCGGCCCAGGCTCGGCGGCGGTTTCCTCGGTGCCGGGCACGACCAGCGTGTCCCCTGGCGACGGCTGCTCGTGTCCGGCCAACCGGCGGATCGCGCGCAGGATCCGGTATTGCGTGCCGCACCGGCACAGGTGCCCGGTGAGCGCCTCCTGGATGGCCGTCTCGCTGGGCGTCGGGTCACGTGCCAGCAGCGCGGTGACCGACATGACGATGCCGTTGACGCAGTACGCGCACTGTGCCGCCTGTTCCTCGAGGAACGCCTGCCGGACCCGATCGGCGGCCTCGGGCGTCATCAAGTCGGCACCGTCCACTGCGGACAGTGGCGTCTGGCAGGATCGGGTCGGCTGCCCGTCGACGAGTACCACGCAGGCGCCGCACTCGCCGATGGCACAGCCGGCGCGGACACCCCGGAACCCGAGGTCGTTGCGAAGGGCGAGCACCAATGGCGTCGAGGAGTCGACGTCGGTCTCGACGGCCGTACCGTTCACGACGAAGCGCACGGCCTCATTGTTTCAACGCCGCCAGCCACTCCGCGAACGAAGGGCCGCGCAGCACCGCGTCCGAGCCGGGGAGCAGCTTTCCACCGCGCATCGCGCTGCCGGTCCGGCCGGGCAGCCTCAGCGGCAGAACGTACCGCCGCTGTCCCCGGTGGCGAACCAGGCGGCGCGCCATGTCCGGCAGGTGTTCGGGCTGCGGTCCCGCGACGTCGGGTGCGCGCCCGCGTGGCCGGGACTCCGCCACTTCCGCGAGGGCCACGCCCACTTCCGCCGCGGCGATCGGTTGCACGAGCATCTCCGGTACCGCCGACAGCGGACCTACCTTCAGCCCGTCCAGCAACTGCCCGGCGAACTCGTGGAACTGAGTGGCGCGCAGGACGGTGGCCGGTACCGGCCCGTCGAGCGCGGTCCGCTCCTGCGCCAGCTTGCCCTCGTAGTACCCGAACGGCACGTCGTCGATCCCGACGATGCTCAGCACGACGAGATGGCCGAGACCGACAGCCTGCGCCAGCCGGCTCGTGGTCGCGGTGAAGAAGGCGACCGCGGTACGCCGCCTGGTCGTTTCGATGTTTGTGCAGTCGACCACACAGTCGACGCCATCCAGTGCCTTCTCCAGTCCCTCGCCGGTCGTCAGGTCGCCGGTGAACGCCTCCACACCGGCCGACCTGCTCGTGCCGCGCCGGGACAATACCGCTACCGAGTGACCGCGGCGAACCAGTTCGGCTGCCGCGTGGCGGCCGACCACGCCGGTGCCGCCGGTGACTAGTAATCGCATGATGTGTGGACGGTACGGAACCGGCGAACGTGACACCTCATTGTCGCGCGAGCGCGGCGGCCGCCCCGGTCCGTGTCGGGCCCTGCCAGCCGAGCCGACTGCCGAGCAGCGCGGTCACCAGCGACTGGATGACCACGAGGTAGATGAGCTGCCGGTAGACGATCTGCTGCAGGGGCAGTGTCCAGAGTGGACGGAAACGTTCCCGATCGAGCCGCAGCGCGTACGCGGCGCTGAGTACCTGCACGGTCAGCAGCGCCAACCAGAGCGCGGCGATCTGCAGCCAGGGCAGGAACACCAGCCCGTAGACGGTGAAGATGTCGACGGCGGGCGCGGCCAGCGGAAGCGCGATCTGGAACAGCATCAGGTATGCCAGACCGCGCCGACCCAGCCGACCGCCGGCTCCCCGCTGCACGAGTGACCGGCGGTGCTTCCACATCGCCTGCATCGTGCCGTAGCACCACCGGTACCGTTGCCGCCAGAGCTGCCGGAGCGAGGTCGGCGCCTCGGTCCAGGCGATCGCGGTCTCCTCGTACACCACTCGCCAACCGGCCCGGATCACCGACATCGTCAGATCGGTGTCCTCGGCGAGAGTCACTCCGGGCACCCCGCCGACGTCGGCCAGCGCCACTCGGCGGAACGCCCCGATCGCTCCGGGCACGGTCGGCATGCATTCGCCGATGTCGAACATGCGCCGGTCGAGGTTGAATCCGATGACGTATTCCAGATGTTGCCACCGGCCGAGCATCCCGCGACGGTTGGCCACCTTGGTGTTTCCGGATACGGCACCGACCGACGGGTCGGTGAACGGTTGCACCAGGCGACCTATCGCATCCGGCGCCAGGACCGTGTCCCCGTCCACGAGCACGAGCAGCTCGTGCATGGCGTGCTCGATCCCGGTGTTGAGCGCGGCGGGCTTGCCGCCGTTGGGCTGGCGGACGACGCGGACGCCGGGCAACCGCAACCGTCGGACGATCTCCGCGGTGGCGTCGGTGGAACCGTCGTCCACGACGATGACTTCCAGGTCCGGGTAGTCGTTGGCGATCAGCGAGCGCACGGTCGCCGCGATGTTCGCCGCCTCGTTGTACGCCGGCACGACAACGGACACCGGCCCGAGGTACCGCAGGCCCCGGGCCGCCCGCCGGCGCCGGCGGGTCCGGCTCGAGTGCACCGCCGCACAGGCGAGCTGCAGGCCGAGTCGCAACAGCGTCAGGAACAGGGCCATCGCGAAGAACACGACGAGTACCTTGGCCAGCCAGCCCGCACTGACTTGCGCCAAGCGCAGGGCGTCACCGCGGAGCCTGGTCATCCCGGTGGCGGGGATCGTCGAGTCGGGCGCACCGGTGGCCGCGGACACGGTGGTGAACGTGTACCCCTCGATGGTCAGCTTTTCGAGCAGTTGGTCCAGCGCGGCCACGGTCTGCCGGCGGTCGCCGCCGCCGTCGTGCATCAGTACCACCGCTCCGGTGCCCGGCGGCTCCGGGGTCGCGGCCTTCACGATCGCCCCGACCCCCGGCCGCTGCCAGTCCCTGGTGTCGAGGTCGGTGAGCACGACGATCCGGCCAGCGTCGGCGGCGGCCCGCATGGCCCGCATGTCGGCCGGTGTCAGCGCGGACGGCGAGGCCGTGAACGGTGGCCGAAACAGCGTGACCTGCCGGCCGATGGCGCCGGCGATCGCGTTGTCGGTCAGCGTCAGCTCCAGGTCGCGCTGCCACGCGGGAGCCGTAGCCAGATCGACGTGGGTGAACGTGTGCGAGCCGAGCTCATGACCCTCGGCGAGAACCCGCCGGACGAGCTCGGGATGTTCGTTCACCCGCGAACCGACCACGAAGAACGTGGCGTGGGCGTGGTGCTTGGCGAGCGTGTCCAATACCTGGGGAGTCCACTGTGGATCGGGGCCGTCGTCGAACGTGAGAGCGATGGTGTGGTCGGGTACCCGGCGGGTCTGCACCCGGTCCCCGTCGAGCCGCACGATCGGCCCGCCCTCGGACACCTCGGTGGGCACGGCGGGCAGACCCGCCGATGGCGGAGCGGCGCTGGAGCGCCCCGACCCACCCACGATGCCGTGCACGTACCCGTTGAGGCACAGCGCGCCGAACAGGACCGCCGTCCAGAGGAGCAGCAGGATCCAGTGCGCGCGGGGGCCGCGCAGGTTGCGGTGCAGCGACATCGGCACGCTAGGTTTCTTGGGCTGGATCTGCGCCGACCGAAGGTCCAGGCGCCTGGGTTAGCACGGCTAGGGCTTTCCGGGAGATTTCGACGGTCTCGCGGTTCGGCGATGTTCGTCCCCCTGGCCCGGATTCGCCGTGGTGGGGGCGGGTGCGGTGGTCGAGGTGCTGGAAGCGGGGTGGGTCGTGCTGCCGTCCGGGGTGGTCATGACCTCGGGCGGCCCGAAGGTGGGCGCCGGCTGGTCGTGCCCGCCAGCGTCCGGCCAGCCGGGCAGTGGGACGCGGTTGCCAGGAACGAAGCCGGCGAACAGGACGATCAGCGAGGTCAGGAGCGCGACGGCGAGCGCCGCGCCAATCACGGTGAGCAAGCGGCGACGGCGGCCGGACCTGTCCACGAACACCGCGCCGACCTTCCGCCGGTGTGGCCAGCGGAAGCCGCCGACGACGGACCCGGGATCCCGAAGTCGCCGTCCTCCCACGCCGTCAAACCCTACCGATCCGGAGGCTCGTGACACACATCCCGGAATACCGGCCGAACGGCCAACGCGAGCCATCTGATCGGACGACGCAAAGCCATAGATGGCCGTCGACACCGACACCGACTGACATTGCGTGACACAACCGTGACAAGGAACCCCGTACACCCTCGGAACCCCGGCCGCACAGATCCCGCTCAGCGCCGGCACGGTGCGGGTGCCCGGCTAGGGCACCCGCAGCACCGCCCGTACTGCCTGGATGAGCGCCATCACCTCGGTGGACGGTCGCTCAGCCGGCCAGACCAACCCGTACGTCAGGTGCAGGTCCCCGATCCCGACGAGAGGAACGAAGCTCACATCCGGCCGTCGTACTGTCGAAACAAGCAGGTGTGGCGCGAACAGTGCGCCGCGCGCGGCAGCGACCATGTCCAGCGCGCCGGGCAGGTCGTCCAGGTCCGCGGCGACGAACGCGGGCCGGACGGCGGCCGACCGCAGCGCCGCCGCGATGGCAGCCCACACGCCGCCCGCCGGCCATTGGGACGGCACCAGCAGCCGCAGACCGGCCAGCTGGCCGAGTGACACGCGGGCCGTGCTGGCCAACGGCGACGCCGCCGGTACCGCGAGATGGGTCACCGGGATGTGGAACCGGGCGGTGGAGGGTAGCCCGGGCGGATGCGGGGTGCTGAGCAGAGCGGCCGAGACTGAGCCGTCGGTCAGCGCGGCGGTGGCGGCGTTCCAGCCGGCGCGCAGCAGTTCCACGTCGACGGCCGGCACCCGGCGCGCCAACCGGCGTGCGACGCGGGCGGCGAGCCCGCCGACGAGCGGGCAATAAGCCAGCCGAATCGGCGGCCGGGCGCCCCCCGCGAGCCGCGCCGCCTCCGCCACGAAAGCGCCGGCGTGGTCCAGCATGGTCTCCGCGTACGGCAGCAGCACCTTGCCCTCGTCGGACAGGCGTACCTCGCGGCTGGTGCGCGCGAACAGCGTGACGCCGAGGCCGCGTTCGAGCCGCGCGATGGCCTGGCTGACGGCCGGCTGGGACAGGCCAAGCTCGCGCGCCGCACGGGAGAAGCTGAGATGCCGGGCGACCACGACGAAGCACGCGATGTCGCGCTGTGCCGGGCCGGTGTCCACGCCCCAGTATGCCGGGCGAACGATAAGAGTCGCGAATAGCTCCCGCGGGCCTCGCCACGGCGGGGCACGATGCCCGGGTGCCCAACGACTTCGGATCCTCGACCATCCTCGGCTACCCCCGCATCGGCCCGCGCCGCGAGCTCAAGCGTGCGCTGGAGGCGTACTGGGACGGCCGATCCTCGCGGGCCGACCTCGACGCGACCGCCGCCGCGTTGCGCACGCGGTCCTGGCAACGGCTCGCGTCGCTCGGCCTGGAGGCGTTGCCGTCCAACTTCTCGCTCTACGACCACGTGCTCGACACGGCGGTGTTTTTCGACGCGGTGCCGGAACGCTTCCGCGAGGCGCCGGACCCGTACTTCGCGATGGCTCGCGGCGCCGACGGCCTGCCACCGCTGCGGATGACGAAGTGGTTCGACACCAACTACCACTACATCGTGCCGGAGATCGGCAGGGATACGCCGCTGCGGGCGACCGGCAGCAAGCCGCTCGATGAGGTACGCGAGGCGCGTGCGCTCGGTCTGGAGGTCCGGCCGGTCGTGCTCGGTCCTGTCACGTTCCTGTTGCTGGCCGAGGCGCCCCCCGGTAGCCCACACGGGTTTACGCCGTTCGAAAGACTAGACGACGCGGTCGACGCGTACGCTGATCTGCTCGCCGATCTGCACGCCGAGGGCGTGGGCTGGCTGCAGCTCGACGAGCCGGCCCTGGTCGCCGACCGGACCCCGGCGGAACTGAAGGCGACACGGGCGGCGTACGAGCAGCTGAGCTTGTTGACCGACCGACCGCGCCTGCTCGTGGCGTCCTACTTCGGCGACCTCGGCGAGGCGCTGCCGGCCTTGACGGAGACGGGTATCGAGGCGGTCGCGCTGGATCTGGTCCGCGGCAAGCTGCCCGACCGGGCACAGTTGAACGGCAAGGCCGTCGTCGCCGGAGTGGTGTCCGGCCGGGACGTGTGGCGTACCGACCTGCCGGTCGCGGCGCACCTTCTGTCCACACTGGACGATCCGGTGGTGAGCACATCCTGCTCGCTGCTGCACGTGCCGTACGACCTCGAGCTCGAGCCGGACCTCGACCCCGAGCTGAAGGCCCGGTTGGCGTTCGCCGACCAGAAGGTGGCCGAGGTGGTTCTGCTGGCAGGCGGCGGTCTCCCGGCCAGGGTGCCGGCGCGGCCGATGGAAGGGCCGGTGTCCATCAGGGACGGTCGGCGCAGCCCCTATCCGGTGCGGGCGGCAGCGCAGGCCGCACACCTGCGCCTGCCCGAGCTGCCGGTGACCACGATCGGATCCTTTCCGCAGACCGGCGAGCTGCGCGCGGCCCGTGCGGCGCTGGTCGCGGGCACGCTCGACGAGGCCGGGTACGACGAGCGCATCTCGGCCGAGATCGAACGGGTGATCCGGTTGCAGGAACGGCTGGGGCTCGACGTGCTCGTGCACGGCGAACCGGAGCGCAACGACATGGTGCAATACTTCGCCGAGCACCTCGACGGCTTCGCCACGACCCGGCACGGGTGGGTCCAGTCGTACGGCTCCCGGTGCACCCGGCCGCCGATCCTGCACGGTGACATCCGCCGGCCGGCACCGATCACCGTACGCTGGTCGCGGTTCGCGCAGTCGCTGACGGACCGGCCGGTCAAGGGCATGCTGACCGGACCGGTGACGATCGTGGCGTGGTCGTTCGTCCGGCGAGATGTCCCGCTCGCCGAGCTGGTCGGCCAGGTCGCCGACGCGATCCGCGAGGAGGTACGCGACCTGGAGGCGGCCGGCATCTCGGTGATCCAGGTGGACGAACCCGCCCTGCGCGAGCTGCTGCCGTTGCGCCGGAGCGGGCAGGCCGAGTATCTACAGTGGGCAGTCGGGGCGTACCGGCACGCGACCTCGGGGGCGAGTGACCGTACGCAGATACACACCCACCTGTGCTACTCCGATGCGGCGCAGGTGATCGAGGCGATCGACGCGCTCGACGCGGACGTGACCACGATCGAGTCGGCCCGATCCGGCGCGCGCATTCTCGCCGAGCCGGCGGTGGCCGCCTTCGCCCGTGGGCTCGGTCCCGGCCTGTACGACATCCATTCGCCCCGGATCCCGTCCGCCGAGGAGGTGTCGCGGTCCCTGGCTGCCGCGCTGCGGGTGCTGCCCGCCGACCGGCTGTGGGTCAACCCCGACTGCGGCCTGAAGACGCGCACGTACCCGCAGGTGGAGCAGGCGCTCGCGAACCTCGTCGAGGCGGCCCGGTCACGGATGGCACTGGACGCGTCCGTCCGGCACGGCTAACGTACCGATTGAGGTTTCCCAATCGGTGAGGCGGGTGTCATCCATGGGTACGAACGACTGGCGCCAGCGGTTCCGCGCACCGCAGATCTGGCTGGGTGCGGAAGCCGGCCAGCGCCCGGAGCGTGGGCTCGTGGTAGCGAGCCAGGACGGCCAAACGATCCAGCTGTTCGCGTGGGACGTGCCGGAGGGCCGGATCAGTCCGCTGACCGATGCCCCGTTCGGAGTTCTCGACGGCTGGCTCGACCCGACCGGGTCGCATGTCTACTACCTGCGCGACGAGGACGGCACCGAGCACGGGCACATCGTGCGGGTCCCTTTCACCGGTGGCGAGCCGGAGGACGTGACGCCCAACCTGGCGCCGTACACCTTGCGGGGCGTCGGGTTCAACGCCGCGGGCGACCTGATGGCGTTCAACCCGGTCAACGAGGACGGCTTCGGGCTCTACGTCATGGAGGTAGGTACGACGGTCGGCGAGCCACGGTTGATACACCAGGACACCTGGGAGACCTGGGGTGCCGTGCTCTCGGCGCGTGGCGACCTGGCCGCGTGCTATTCGACGGCTCGCGCGAAGGGCGCCCGGCGGTACACCGTATTGGTCTTCGACACGCGTACCGGTGAACAGGTCGCGGAGCTCGACGACGGTTCGGACGCCTCGGTGGTCGCGGTCTGCTTCTCGCCGGTGGACGGCGACGACCGCCTGCTGGCGCGAACCAACCGCGGTGAGTATGTCCGGCCGGTGATCTGGGACCCGCGCTCGGGTAGCCGCACCGACCTCGAGCTTCCCGAACTCGACGGCGACGCGGTGCCCGCCGACTGGTCCTTCGATGCCCGGCAGGTCCTGATCTGCCAGATGTCCGGCGCGCAGCGACTGTCCACATTCGACCTGTCGACGCAACAGCTCCGGCAGCTGGAGCATCCGCAGGGCACGTACTTCAACCCGATCGACGGCGGCATCCACTTCGACGGCCAGGGCAACCTCGTGGGCCTCTGGACGAACGCGGTCACGCCACCCGCGGTCGTCGAGCTGGACGGCGAGACCGGTGGCCTCCGGCGCGAGCTGCTCACCAGTGGCGACGCGCCCAGAGGCCGACCCTGGCGATCCGTGACCTTCCCGTCCGGCGACGGGACCCCGGTGCAGGCGTGGGTAGCGACGCCGGAGGGCGACGGCCCGTTCCCCACGATCCTCGAAACTCACGGTGGACCGCACTACGCGACATACGAGGGGTACGACGCGGGGGCGCAGTGCTGGCTCGATAATGGGTACGCCTGGATGAGCGTGAACTACCGCGGCTCCACCGGATTCGGCCGGCGCTTCCTGGAGCAGATCTGGGGCGACCTCGGGCGGTGGGAGCTGACCGACATGGTCGCCGCCCGGGAGTGGCTCGTGGCCGAGGGAATCGCGAACCCCGACGAGGTGTTCGTACACGGTGCGTCGTACGGCGGCTTTCTCACCCTCTACGCGCTCGGCAAGAGTCCGGACCTGTGGGCCGGCGGCCTGGCGCTCGTCGCGGACGCGGACATGGCCGCCGCCTACGAAGACGCGTCGCCGGCGCTGAAGGCCGCGGTCGCCGCCTGGATGCTCGGTACGCCGGACGAGCGGCCCGAGGCGTACGCCGCCGCCTCGCCGATCACCTACGCCGCCGATGTCGCCGCGCCCGTGCTGGTGATCCAGGCCCGGAACGACACCCGCGTCCCGCCGAAGCAGATGGAGAACTACGAGCAGAAGATGCGGTCTCTCGGCAAGGACATCGAGGTCATCTGGTACGACGGCGGCCACCAGTCGATCGGTCCCGAGGTCATGGTTCAGTGGTACGAGGCCATGCTCGAGTTCGCCGACCGCACCCTCGCCCGCAAACGCTCGCGCGCTTGAACCGGTGACGTCCTGTGTGGACGGTACGATCGGCACGATGTCCGATACGACGGGGACGCCGGCACGCGATCGATGGATCCTTCACTTCACCCACATCGACAACCTTCATGTGATCGTCGAGAGCGGCGAACTGGTCTGTGACGTACACGCTCGACAAGGACTAGCACGGATAGACGTGGGTGATCCTGAGATCAAGGGGTCACGCCGGGGCCGTGCCATACCGGTCGGTCCCGGCGGACACGTCGGTGACTACGTACCCTTCTACTTCGCTCCACGCTCTCCGATGATGTACCGGATCGCCTGCGATCATAGGGAGAGCGCAGCAGAGCGCTATACCGATGGAGATCGGCCACTTGTTTACCTCGCGACGACGGTCGGCGCTGTCATCGATGCCGGGCTGGAGTGGGTCGCGACGGACGGTAACGCCGCCACCGCCACAACCGAGTTCAGCTCTGATCTTACCCGGCTGGATGCAATGATCGACTGGCCCCTCATGTCAGCGACATTGTGGAACAACACACCAGCGGACCCCGATCGGCAGCGGCGTCGGATGGCGGAATTCCTGGTACACGGGCGGGTCCCACTCGAGGTCATCCGTCGCGTGGCGACCTACGATGACCGTAATGCCGCCAGAGCACGAGCTGACCTGGCCGGTCACTCACTGGACAGCCGAATACTTGTCAGACCGACGTGGTACTACGGCTATGAGCAGAGGGGGTGAGGACTTGATCGAAGAAGGACACGGCAACCTGCTAACCGCGGATGTGGACGCGCTCGTCAATACCGTCAACACGGTTGGCGTGATGGGCAAGGGCATCGCGCTGCAGTTCAAGCGGGCCTACCCGGCCAACTACCGCGCGTACCGAGGCGCTTGCGCCCGAGATGAGGTGCGGTTGGGGCAAATGTACGTCTTCGACACGGGTGTTTTCGGGCCCCGGCGCTACATCATCAACTTTCCCACCAAGAAACACTGGCGCGACGCCTCCCGGATCGAGGACGTCCGGCTAGGCCTCGACGATCTGGTCGACGTGGTCCGCGAGCGCGGTATCACGTCGATCGCGATACCTGCCCTCGGTTGCGGCAACGGTGGCCTCGCCTGGGCGGACGTGCGGCCGCTGATCGAGCAGGCGTGCGATCGGATGCCCGACGTCCGAGCCGTCGTGTTCGCCCCCGAGGGCGCGCCGGCACCGGCCACCATGCCCAATGCGACACCTCGCCCACGCCTGACGGTCGCCCGGGCGCTGCTACTGGTCTCCATCGCTCGTTACTTGCGCCGGGCTCGGGTGCAAGAGGTGCGAGAAGGGATCAGCGAGCTCGAAGTCCAGAAGCTCGCGTACTTCCTGCAGATGCTAGGGGCGCCATTGCGGCTCACGTTCACCCGCGGGCGCTACGGTCCATACGCCGAGACGCTGAACCATGTCCTCGACAACCTCGAAGGTCACTATTTGACCGGGTTCGGCGATCGGTCAACCCGCGTTACCCAACTCGTACCGATCAACCCGACGCCCGGGGCGATAGACGCCGCCCTCGAGCTACTCGAGAACGCGCCCGATGATCTCGCTCGGGTGGGTTCATTGCTCGATCTGGTCGAGGGATTCGAGACTCCCTACAGCCTCGAGCTGCTGGCGACCGTCCACTACGCGGCCATTCAGGAGCCACCGACGGGTGAACTGCTCGCGCTTGTCGACCGTGTCGTCGCCTGGAGCTTGCGGAAGGCTCGGCTCTTCACCGAGGCGCACGTGCGGATCGCCGCTGATCGGCTCAGCGAGAAGGGTCTGTTGCCGGCATAGCCTCATCCAGGCGGCGGAACGCGTCTTCGGTGGGGGAGCCGGGCGCGGCGAGGTAGGCGATCAGCCGCTGGTCGGTGTCCTGGATGTGCAGCACCTGGCACTCGAACTCGAGCGGCCCGGCAAGGGGATGGTCGATCCGTTTGACCATGGTACGCCGGACCTGGACGTCGTGGGCGGCCCACATCTCGGCAAACCGAGGCGCCACGCCCAGCAGCTCGGTGACGAGCCCGTCGATGCCGGCGTCACCGGGGTAGCGGGCGTACGCCGCCCGTAGGTCCGCCACCGACGCCCGCGCGAACGAGATGGTGTCCGGCTCCGTCCAATGTGGATCGGTCTCCGCCCGCCGGAACATCCACCGGATGATGTTCCGATCGTCGTCGGGCACCGTCGACAGGTCGCCGATGAAGTACGTCGCCAGGTGGTTCCAGGCGAGCACGTCGTACTTGGCGTCGAGCACATAGGCGGGAGTCGCCGTCAGGTTCGCCAGCAGCTGCCGGATCGACGCCGGCAACTCCCGGTTCGGGCCACCCGCCGGCACCGGGTTCTCCCCGGCGACGCGGAACAGGTACTCCCGCTCGTCGACCGTGAGCATCAACGCGCGGGCGAGTGCCGACAGCACCTGCCTCGACGGCCGCGGGCCACGTGCCTGCTCGAGCCGGACGTAGTAGTCCACCGACACCCCGGCGAGCTGGGCTACCTCCTGCCGGCGCAGTCCCGGCGTGCGGCGCCGGCTACCGAGTGGCAGACCCACGTCGCTCGGCGTGAGACGGGCTCGCCGGTTGCGCAGGAACGTCGCAAGTTCGGATCGGTCCATGCGTCCCAGTTTGCCCCAACCGCACGGAACGAGGGTGGTACCGGTAGTCCCTCCTTGCCGGTCGCCGGTCGCGGCAAGGTGGGGTCATGACGTCGATAGCTCTGATCACAGGTGCGAACAAAGGCATCGGGTTCGCCACGGCCAAGCTGCTCGCCGCGCGTGGCTTCACGGTCATCGTCGGGTCGCGCGACGAAGACCGGGGCAAGCAGGCCGAGCACGAGCTGCGCGAGGCCGGGGCGGACGCCCGGGCCGTCCAGCTCGATGTCACAGACTCTTCATCGGTACGGCGAGCGGCCGACTGGATCGACGCCGAGTTCGGTCGGCTGGACGCCCTGGTCAACAACGCCGGCATCGCCCGCGGCGACGGTACCGGCAAGCCGAGCGAGACCACTGTGGACACTCTGCGGACGGTGTACGAGACGAATGTCTTCGGTGTGGCGACGGTGACCAACGCGATGCTCCCTCTGCTGCTTCGGGCGAACCCGGCCGCGCGAATCGTCAACGTGTCGAGCGAGGTCGGCTCGATCGGCTCGATGACCGATCCGGGCAGTCCACTGTGGCCGTTCACGTCGGTGCCGTACCCGTCCTCCAAGACCGCGCTCAACATGCTCACCGCCATGTACGCCAAGGAGCTGCGCGACACCGGAATCAAGGTGAACGCGGCTAACCCCGGTTACTGCGCGACCGACCTGAACGGGCGCCGGGGGTTCCGTACGCCCGAACAAGGTGCCGAGGTGTCCGTCCACCTCGCGACCCTGCCCGCCGACGGGCCTACCGGTGTTCTGTGGGGATACCTGTGGACAGCGGATGGCAGCGAGTCGTACGGCGTACTGCCGTGGTGACGCGTCAGTCGTCGAGGTGCGCGATGTGCCGCATCTTGTTCATCGCGTCGAGCGCGGCCACCTTGTACGACTCGGCGAGCGTCGGGTAGTTGAACACCGTGTCGACGAGGTAGTCGACGGTACCGCGGCAGCCCATGACCGCTTGTCCAATGTGGACGAGTTCGGTGGCGCCGGTACCGAAGACGTGTACGCCGAGCAGTGAGCGGTCCTCGGGGGAGACGAGGAGCTTGAGCATGCCGTACGAGTCGCCGATGATCTGCCCCCGGGCCAGCTCGCGGTAGCGGGCGACGCCCACCTCGAACGGGACGCGGTCGCGGGTCAGTTCGTCCTCGGTACGGCCGATGAAGCTGATCTCCGGAATCGTGTAGATCCCGATCGGCTGCAGCTCCTGCATGGCCCGCGCCGGCTCGCCGCAGGCGTGGTGCGCGGCCAGCCGGCCCTGCTCCATCGATGTCGAGGCGAGGGCGGGGAAGCCGATGATGTCACCGACCGCGTAGATGTGCGGTACCGCCGTGCGGAAGTGCTCGTCCACCGGAATGCGGCCGCGGTCGTCGGCGGTCAGGCCGGCGTTGTGCAGGTCGAGCTCGTCGGCGGTGCCCTGCCGGCCGGCGGAGTACATCACGGTGTCCGCGGCTATCTTCTTGCCGCTGTCGAGTACCGCGACCGCGCCGCGGGAGTGCCGTTCCACCGCGGCGACCTCCTCGGTGAACCGGAACGTCACCGCCAGGTCGCGTAAGTGGTACTTGAGCGCTTCGATCACTTCCAGATCGCAGAACTCGAGCATCCGGTCGCGGCGCTCGACGACGGTGACCTTCGTACCGAGGGCGGCGAACATCGAGGCGTACTCGATTCCGATCACACCGGCCCCGACGACCACCATGGACCGCGGCACCCGCTCCAGGTTGATGATGCCGTCGGAGTCGACGATCGTCACGCCGTCGAAGTCCACACTGGACGGTCGTGCCGGGCGGGTACCGGCGGCGATAACGATCTTATCCGCGGTGACCGTGGATTCGCGTCCGGCGTCGTCGCTGATGGCGATCGTCTGCGGGTCGTGGAAGCGGGCGGTACCGGTCAGCAGCCGAATCCGGTTACGGGACAGCTGGTTACGGATGACGTCGACCTCCCGACCGATGACGTGCTGGGTGCGCGCCGCCAGGTCGGCGACCGTGATGTCGTCCTTCAGCCGGTAGCTCTGGCCGTACATCTCGCGCTGGTTGAGTCCGGTGAGGTACAGCACCGCCTCGCGCAGGGTCTTCGACGGGATCGTGCCGGTGTTGATGCAGACGCCACCGACCATATGGCGCCTCTCGACCACGGCGACCCGCCGGGCGAGCTTGGCCGCGGCGATGGCCGCCTTCTGTCCACCCGGACCCGAGCCGAGGACGAGCACATCGAAGTCGTACACGCCGTCAGTGTGTCAAGGTCGGGTTACGGCGTGGTACTATCTCTTCAGCCCCTGTGGGTGCCGGCAGATCTTCTGCCCCCCGGGGAGCTTCCTTCCATCATCAGCGCGTCGAGCGCTCGCTCCGATTCGCGGCGACCCCGACTCCGCGCGCCCTCATCCCTATCGGGAGACAACCCATGAATAGCACCAACCTCATCGACGTCACGGGAATCGTGGACGTCAAAGACGGGCACGGATTCGTCCGTACCTCCGGTTACCTGGCGGCGCGCGACGATGCGTACCTGTCCGCCGCACAGCTGCGGCAGTACGGTCTCCGGTCGGGAGACCTGGTCACCGGCGCGGCGCAGCCCGCCGCGGACGATGACGCACCGCGGACCTCGCGGCGCGAGAAGAAGTACCGGCCCATGGCGCGGGTGGACACCGTCAACGGGCTCGACCCCCGGGAGACCAAGCAGCGTCCCGACTTCTATTCACTGACCCCGCTGCACCCGCGGCAACTGCTGCGGATGGAGACCGAACCGAGCGTGCTGCTGACCCGGATCATCGACCTCGTGGTGCCGATCGGCAAGGGACAGCGCGCCCTCGTCGTGTCACCGCCCAAGGCCGGCAAGACGACGGTACTGCAGGCGATCGCCCACGCGATCACGGAGAACCATCCCGAGTGCCACCTGATGGCGGTGCTCGTCGACGAGCGACCCGAAGAGGTCACCGACATGCAGCGTACGGTCAAGGGCGAGGTCATATCGTCCACATTCGACCGTCCACCGCAGGACCACACGGCACTGGCCGAGCTGGCGATCGACCGCGCCAAGCGGCTCGTCGAGCTGGGCCAGGACGTGGTGGTGCTGCTCGACTCGATCACCCGGCTCGGCCGGGCGTACAACCTCGCGGCGCCGTCCTCCGGCCGGATCCTCAGCGGCGGTATCGAGTCCGCGGCGCTCAACCACCCCAAGCGGTTCCTCGGCGCGGCCCGCAACATCGAGGACGGTGGTTCGCTGACCATGATCGCGACCGCCCTCGTCGAGACCGGCTCGCTCGGCGACACACTGCTCTTCGAGGAGTACAAGAGCACGAGCAACGCCGAGCTGCGGCTGGACCGGCGGATCGCCGATCGGCGGGTCTTCCCGGCCATCGACATCGCCGCGTCCGGTACCCGGAAGGAGGAGGTCCTGCTGACACCCGACCACCTCGCGGTTGTCCGCAAGCTGCGCCGCGCCTTGCTGGGCACGGACTCACCACACGCGCTGGATCAGTTGCTCGACCAGTTGCGCCGGACATCGTCCAATGTGGAGTTTCTGTTGCACGTGGCGCGTACGGCGGCCTGACTCAGTCGAGCACCGCGGGATCGAGGTCTAGCAGGCCGCGCAACGCGGCGCGACCGCTCGGCGTCACGCGCACCGCTCGACCGCTGCCGATGCGGACCACCCAGCGCCGGTCGAGGAAGTGCCGGCAGATGAGCGCGCCCGCGGTACCGGCCAGGTGCGGGCGTCGCTCGGTCCAGTCGAGGCAACCTCTCACCAGTGGGCGTCGGGTGCGGTGCAGGGTTTCCGCGTCGATGCCCAGCGTGCCCGTCAACCAGTCGAGTCCGGCATCGGTGAGCGCGAAGCCCTTGGTCTGCTGCAGTAGTCCGGTGTCGGTCATCGCGTCGGTGACCGCGACTCCGAGGCGGCCGGCAAGGTGGTCGTAACAGGTGCGACCGCGGGCGAGCGCGTTCGCGACCGTGGCATCCTTCAGCGACCGGACCGGTGGCGGTACCGGCTCGAACAGTGCCGTGAGGTCCTCGAGCAGCGCCGCGATATGCGGTCCGGCGAGCCGGACGTACCGGTGCCGGCCCTGGCGCTCCTCGGCGCACAGGCCGGCGGCTATGAGCCGGTTGAGGTGTTCGGTGGCGGTCGAGGGCGCGACCCGCGCGTGCCGGGCCAGTTCGCCGGCGGTCCACGCCCGCCCGTCGAGCAGCGCGAGGCAGAACCTCGCGCGCGTGTCGTCGGCGAGGAGCGCGCCCAGCCGGGCGAGCTCTGTGGAGGCGTTCATCCCGCCATTGTGGCCGACGGTCGTTTCGGTGACCGCCGAAACGATCCCGTCCTACGGTAGCGGCATGCGCACAATCACCAGCTACGCCGACGTGACTGCTGTGTTGTCCGACGCCCGCTTCGACGTCCCGCCAGTGCCCCATTCGAGCGGCCCGATGGCGGGCATCGACTGGCTGCGGGCGCACGTAGCCCGGTTCAGCACCGGCACCGTCCACACCAGACGGAGGGCTCTGGCAACCGCGGAGCTCGACCGGATGGACCTGGCCGCGCTGCGCTGGCGCGCCCAGCAGTTGGCGGCGGACCGGCCGAGCGCGGCTGTCCAAGTCGTCGCGCTCGCCGAGGCACTCGGTGCCGCACCCGCTGCCGCCGATGTGGCCGTCGTGGCGGGCGGGTATCACCCGGGCACCGGTACCGGGCCGCACCTCGACGTCGCGGTCAGCCGCCTCGTCGACGTCTTCGGCGGCATTCCGGACGAGGCGACCGCTGCCCGCATCGGGTTGCTGGTGCAGGCGTACTCGGCTACCGCCGGGCTCATCGACAAGGCGAGGCCGCACCGTCGATGCGGAGCGCCGGTCGACGCGGTCCTCGTCGAGACGCTGCGGCACGATCCGCCGGTGCGGACGACACGGAGGGTTTCGGTGGCTGACGGGGCCGAGGTCCTGCTCGATCTGGCCACCGCCAACCGGGACCCGCGGGTGTTCGCCGAACCCGACGAGTTCGACCCCGCACGGCCGGACCGCGATCGGCACCTGACCTTCGGCGCGGGGCCACGGCAGTGTCCGGGTCGCGCGCACGCCCTCGCGATCGCGGCCGGGGTGCTCGATGCCGAGGACTGACGATTTCCGCGCCCTGCATCGAACCGGGGCGCCGCTGGTACTGCCCAACGCGTGGGACTTCGCCTCGGCGGCCGCTCTGATCGACGTTGGCTTCACCGCGATCGGCACCACGAGTCTCGGCGTCGCCGCCGCTCATGGACTGCCCGACGGCCACGGGGCCGCGCGCGCCGAAACGCTGGCGCTCACCCGGCGGCTGGCCCGCCTGCCGTGCCTGCTCACTGTCGATGTCGAGGCCGGGTTCAGCGAGGACCCTGACGAGGTCGTGTCCTTCGTGGCCGACATCGCGGCCGCCGGCGCCGTCGGGGTCAACCTCGAGGACGGACGAGCCGACGGTACGCTCGCCGCGGTCGACCGGCAGCGGGACCTCATAGCCGCCGTCAAGGCACGGGTACCCGAGCTGTTCCTGAATGCTCGCACGGACACGCACTGGCTGACCGGTGAGCCCGATCTGGCCGACACGCTCGCGCGGGTCGAGGCGTACCGCGATG
Source organism: Micromonosporaceae bacterium (assembly GCA_035650075.1). Lineage (GTDB taxonomy): Bacteria > Actinomycetota > Actinomycetes > Mycobacteriales > Micromonosporaceae > DASSUC01. The sequence continues at coordinate 42,317 of DASRII010000490.1, forward strand.
CGGGCGCGGACGGCGTGTTCGTACCCGGCCTGGCCGACGAAAACGACATCCGAGCCGTCGTATCCACAGTGGACGTGCCGGTCAACGTCCTGTGCCAGCCTGGTCGGTACACCGTCCGCCAGCTCGCCGACCTCGGCGTGCGCCGCGTCAGCTGTGGCTCGCTGCTGTTCCGCGCCGCCCTACTGGCCGCGGTCGGTACCGCCCGCGCGGTTGCTGGCGACGAGCCGGTGCCCGCCGGCGTCCCGAGCTACACCGAGACGACCGACCTCATCGCTCGATTTTCTTGTTGGTCCGCGGGAGGTACCGACCTCATACCCGCATGAGGACATACATCGTAGGGCTGCTGCTGGCAGCCTCGATCGTTCCGGCTCTTCCGGCGCATGCGGCTCCGGCAGCCATCGAGGGATACGTCTGGGGTTGGCAGCCCGGTAACCCGAACTACATCGCTGCCACCGGCTACGAGTACAACTCGGCCGGCGGCGCGGTGCAGATCATCCGCCCGGCGGTAGGGGTGTACCAGGTCCGGTTCCACGGCATGGCCGGAGCCGGCGGCGTGGCCCATGCCAGCGCTTACGGCGCGAACCACCTGTGCACAGTGAGCTCGTACGGCCCGTCTGGCACCGACGAGGTCGTCAATGTGCGGTGCTTCACGACGGCGGGAGCCGCGGTCGACACGCGGTTCGTGGCCAACGTGACGAACCGCACGGACGGTGCGTACCTCGGCTACTTGTGGAACGACGATCCGACACCGCCCGCCGCGGGCCACATCCCGCCGGCGGCGTGGTCCTTCGACTCGACCGGCTCGACGATCGTGGTGTACCGGTCGGCGGTCGGGCGGTACCAGGTGCGGCTCGGCGCCTTCGCGCTGGACAGCGCGGGGCTGTGGGCGTCGGGCTACCTGAGGGCGACTGCCTACGGCGCGAGTGCCAAGCACTGCCAGGTGCTCGATCCGGCACTGGTGCCCGACCCCGCGCTCATCGAGGTGCGCTGCTACGACGACACGGGGTTCAATGTGGACACCCGATTTACGCTCACGTACTCCCGCAAGCTGCTCAGTGCGTCGGCGACCGTGGATCTGTCGGGCATGGCGCCGGTGCTGGACG
>DASRII010000491.1:0-2819 GCA_035650075.1 Micromonosporaceae bacterium
CATGCCGGCACACCACACCCACACCATCGGGGACCTGATCGCCAACCGCGGTTGCGTCGGGCACTACTCGGACATCGACACGACGACGTTCGACAACACGCCCTACGCCACCGCACTCGACGCCGCGGACGAGTTCTGGGACGAGCCGCTGGTCTGCGCGCCCCCGGACTACTACTACAGCTCGCCCGGGTACACCATCGCGGGCGCGGTTCTGGAGGAGGCCGGAGGCGACGACATCAAGGGCCTGGTGCGTACCAAGCTGACCAACGCCTTCGGCCTAGGAACGCTTGCGCCCCAAGACCTCGCCGACGCCAGCATCAAACGGATGACGATCTACACCGATGGCGACGCCGAGGTGGCGATCGAGAACAAGGACTGGAAGGTCCTAGGCGGCGGGGTCGACTCGAACATCTACGACCTGGGTGGCTTCGGCGCCAAGCTGGCCGCCGGTCAGATCCTGACCCAGGCGTCGCTTGACACGATGTGGACCCCGCCGGACGCCGACAGCGGCTACGCCTACGGCTGGAGCACGGGCACCGAGGACGGCCACCAGGTCGTGGCCAAGGACGGGTCGTGGACGGGCAACCTGGCCTACCTGCGCATCTACCCCGACGACCAGATCGTGGTCGCGGTCATGATGAACGACCGCTCGGGTACCCAGAGCGCCGTCCAGCTCGGCCGGGACATCGGCGCGATCGTACTCGACTCGCTGTAACCCGAAGGGCCCGCCGCAAGAACATGCGGCGGGCCCGGTTCTCCCTACGTCACAAGGGAACCCGCGCGCAGCAGCAGGTAGCCGCCGTAACCGAGGCAGGCCAGGCTCGCCAGCAGGAAGAACAGGGTCCACAGCGCGGCGGGTACGTGAGTCAGGCGCGCGATCTGGTCGGGATCCGACTGCACGCCGCGACCCCGCCGCCGCTGGCGCAGCTCCAGCACCGGCCGCACCCCGCCGAAGAGCAGGAACCACACCGCCGCATAGGCCACCAGCGACTGCACCGCCGGGGTCGCGTAGTAGTTGACGGCGAACACGACGCCGGTGGTGACCAACACCGCCAGCAGGCCGTACCAGTTACGGATCATCACCAGCACCGCGAGCAGCAACACCAGCGCGACCCACAGCAGCAGGGTGACCCGGCCACGGGCCAGCACCGCCGCCGCACCGAGGCCTAGCAGCGACGGGGTCAGGTACCCGGCGAGCAGGGTCAGGACCATGCCCGGACCCCGCGGCTTGCCCCGCGACACGGTCAGCCCGGAGGTGTCCGAGTGCAGCCGGATGCCGCTCAGACGGCGGCCACTGAGCACGGCCACCAGGGCATGACCGCCCTCATGCGTGATGGTGATGACCGTTCGCGTCAGGCGCCACACGGCATTGACCCCGATGGCGAGAAGCGCTGCGGCCGCGGTGATCAGAACCACGGCGGAGGTGGGGGGTGCCTGCGCCGCGGTCAGGTGGCGCCACAGGTCGGTCAGGGGTGACAGGTTCACTTGGCTCCTTAGAACGCAAACCGATCCAGACACCGTAGCGTGCACCTGACCAAACAGCGGAGGGCAAGGATATGCGCATGTGCGGGTCGGATGATCCTTGCCCCTGTGGCTGTAGATTTTGGCGGGGCACGCCCGACCCGGCCGTGTTCCAGATGGGCTGACCACAACCCGGGGACTACAGTTGCTGACCGTGACGGGCTGGTGGGAGCAGCGGGACCGCGCGGTGGCGGTGCACGCCGCCGCGCTGCGGAGCAAGCGGGAGGCGGAGGCGGCGCAGGCGCGCGGCCTCATCGAGGAGTTCCTGCGCCGGGCGGACGCCGCGGGCGCTCCGGCCCCGCAGCCGTTGACCTGCCTGTCCTACAACGGCCGCACCCGGTTCCGGACCCCGCTGACGGGCTGGTACCTCAACCAGAGCCGGACCATCGCCGTGGACATCCTCGGCAACTACTACGTTCTGCTTGTGCCGCAAAGCTTCCGGGCGCGCTTCACCGGTGTCGTGCCGCAGCCGCAACAGCCGCCGCTGATCGTCGGCGAGGGCGGGCGCGACGGCAAGTCGATGCCGCTTCGGGATCTGCTCGCGAGGCGGCTGCAAGCGGGTGGGCCGCACCCACCACCCGCGTGAGGGACAGCTAGAAGACGCTGACCCCGTACTTGCTCAATGGGACGGTGACCGGCTGGAAGAAGGTGGTCCCACCGGTGCGGCAGTTGCCGCTTCCACCGGAGGTCAGGCCGATGGCCAGGGTGCCGTCGTAGAGCGGGCCGCCACTGTCGCCGGGCTCGGCGCACACGTTGGTCTGGATCATGTTCTTGACCGTGCCGCCGCTGGAGTAGTGGACGGTGACGTTGAGACCGGTGACCGTTCCACTGTGGACACCGGTGGTGCTGCCGTCACGGGTGACCCGCTCGCCGATGAAAGCGGTGCCCGCGCCGGAGAATCCACCGGTCTTGGTGATGCTGGTGTTGGTGTAGGTGATGATGGCGTAGTCCGCGCCGGGGAACGTCGCCGAGCGGACGTCGCCCAGCTTGGTGTTGTGGGCGGCGTCGGCGAACCACTCCCTGGCGGCCTTTCCGCAGTGACCCGCGGTCAGGAAGGAGAAGGTGTTGCCGCTGCGCACGTTGAACCCGAGCGAGCAGCGGAACTGGCCGCCGTAGATGGCGTCGCCACCGGCGATGAACTGGATCAGGGGGCTGTCGGTGCGCACCAGGCGCGCCCGGGATCCGCTGCGGGCCACCGCGGCCTGTAGCCGGCCGTAGGCGGCTGCGGTGACGGTCGAGTCGGCCGTCACGATGAGCTGGTTGTTGGTCGGGTCGACGGCCCACGCGGTCCCGGCGAT
>DASRII010000492.1:0-9781 GCA_035650075.1 Micromonosporaceae bacterium
GCGGCGTACCCCCAACTGCCCGCCGTACGCGGCGATCTCCTCGCCAAGCTCGGCCGCCTCGACGAGGCGAAGCGCGAGTTCGAGCGCGCCGCGGCCCTCACCCGCAACGAACGCGAACGGTCCGTGTTCCTCGCCCGCGCAATGGTCGCTGATTCAGGTACGACCGAGGAGTAACGCTTCGGGTTCGTACCTGAAACGGCGATCAAGTGTCAGAGGCCGCGGCCGCGTTCGTGGAGTTTGCGCAGGACGGTGTCGGCTCGCACGGCGCGACCGGCGACGGCGAGCGCGAGGTAGGCACGGGGTTCGCGCGGGTTGCGAGCGAGGGTCCGGCGGGCCCAGCGGACGGCGGTACGCCGCTGGCCCAGTGCGGCGTGGGCGAAGGCGATCTGCCCGGTGATCCGGGCCTCGCCCCGGGGTTCGCCGGCGAACTCCGGGTACCGGCCGAGCAGCCACTGCAGCGCGCTGGCGATGGTCTCCCAGCGCTGGGCGAAGTACGACCGCTTGTGCCAGCGCACGAGGACGTACGGGTCGGACACGTTGACCAGCGGAGCGCGGCGGGCGGCGCGCAGCAGGAATTCGTAGTCCTCCGCGTAGCTGCCCGGGATCTGCTCGTCGACCAGGCCGATTCCGTCGAGCAATGCGGCCCGGCGGATGAGGAACGTCGACGGGTGCAGTTCGGTCAGCCGGCTGCGCAGCAGTGCGGACAGTGGGATGCGGGACGCGGCCAGCGTGCGGTCCACAGTGGACCCGTCGTAGCTGACCCGGATGCCACAGCAGGCGAACTCCGAGTCCGGGTCCAGCGCCGCGACCTGGGCGGCCAGCTTGCCCGGCAGCCATTCGTCGTCGTCGTCGCAGAACGCGACGAGGTCGCCGGTGGCGGCGAGGATGCCGGAGTTGCGTGCGCCGGCGAGACCGGGAGAGCGGGTGTTGCTGACGACCCCGACCCGGCGGCCCGGGCACTCGACGACCAGCGAGATGTCCACATCGGACTGATCGAACACGACGACGACCTCGATGTCGCCCGGGTACTCCTGGTCGAGGATCGCGGCGATCGCGGCGCGCAACAGCTCGGGGCGGTCCCGGGTCGGCACGACCACGGAGACGGATGGCGTCATCGCAGCCCCCGGTAGCCGTACCGCCACCGCAGCGGGAACGTCAGCATGCTCACGACCACCCGGCGGCGGGTCGGCAGCGCGGTGCGCCACTTCTCGTCGGCGCGTACCCGCAGCGGGCCGTTGGCGAACCGCAGGGGGTTGCCGGCAACGGTGTGCGCCGGCTGGGTCGGTACCGGTGGCTCCGCCAGGATGCGCAGCGCGTCCGGCCGGTCGGGCAGGCCCCCCCACGCCCGCAGGGCGCTGACCGTACCGCCGGGATCCGCGGTGAAGTCCTCGTACCGGATCGTGGTCACCGGTGCCCGGCGAGCCAGCAGGCGGAACGCGGCGTTCTGCACCGTCCACAGTGCACTGACTCGTACCGGGGAGAACGTGGGCATGTACGCCTCGCTGTCGACGACCTCGGGCCGGCGTACCTGCCGTGCCCAGGAGTACGCGACCGCGCGGCTGTCCCGGACGAGATGCGCCACGCGCAGATCCAGGTCGCCGGCCCAGCGCAGGACGAAGGCGAGCGAGGCGTGCTTGCTGGAGTCGACGGCCACGTCCGCCCCGGACACCTCGGTGGCCGCCTGGTAGATGCGGGTGTACAGATCGGCGTACCGCCGCACGTCCGACTCGAGCGGCCGGGGCAGCCGGCGACCGGCCAGCCGCCGGATGTGCCGGGTGCGGTCCACACGCGCCTTCAGTTCAGCGACCTCATCGACGTCCACAGTGGACCATCCGCCGAACGCCACCTTGCCGACCTGCTGCCAGAACTCGCAGCCGGAGAACCGCTCGCCGCAGCCGCACAGCTCGTCGTTGCGCAGCGCCCGTTCCCACAGGTGAACGACCTCGCCGAGCGCGCACACATCGGGGCTCTGCGCGAGGATCAGTTCCAGCAGCGTCGAGCCGCTGCGCCCGAGACCGCCGACGAACAGTACCCGCGCCGTCATCCCGACCTCCGGCGAGCGAAACCCCGGCGGCCGCGCGCCGAGATCAGGTCCTCGACGATGCTGCCGACCCGGGCGACCGCGGCCGCCCGTCCGATGGCGGCGTCCGGATCGCCGGCGATCGTGAACCGGCGCGGATCGGCGAGTCCGTCCGCGAGTGCCGTGGTGAGCGCGTCGACCGAGTCGCACAGGTGGACCATGCCCACCGAGCCGAGCCGCCGGGCGAACAGTTGCTGGTGGTCGTCGACGTGCTCGCCATGGGCCGGGTCACGCGGTACGACGATCGGTAGGTGCCCGGATCTCCGGGCCTCGAGGATCGTGGCCGGCCCGCCGTGGCTGACCACGAGCGTGGCCTCGGCCATCTCGCGCTTCAGCGCTTCGTGGTCCAGGAACGGCGTCGCGCCGGGGATCCCGGGGGCGCGGCCATGGCCGTACTGCACGACGAGGTCGGGTGGGCCGGGATGGGCGCAGTACCACTGCTCCAGCCAGTCCGTCAGCCGGTCGAAGGGATGCGTGTCGGTGCCGACGACCACGAGCACCCGGGCGCCATTGGAAGTCATAGCAAGCGGCCCACGACGATCGCCTCGGGGTACAGCGTTCGCTGCTCCTCCCACTGCACGAGCATGGCGGACAGGAAGGGCCGGCAGAGTCGCGCGGTGAGCGTCGGGGTATCGATGCGGTCGTACACCTCGATATAGATGGTGGGGATGCCACGCAGCCGGGCGAGCGCGACGAACGGCAGCGCGACCCCGGCGCCGGTGGTGACGACGGCGGCGACCCGGCGGCGGCGGATCAGCCGCCCGGCCAGCGCCGTGTTCCGCAGCAGGTTCCAGAGGTTGCGGGTCGTCGGGTGGTACGCCCAGACGACGTCCTCCCCGGCCAGCAGTGACTTGGCGTCGAGCGTGTCGAACGTGACCCAGCGCCGCGGCCGGTCGCGGTACCACGGCTCGAGGGCCAGCAGTTGCGCGAGGTGACCGCCGCTGGATCCGACGAGCAGCACCGGGGGAGGCGACACTGCACTCCTTCCCTTCGGACGACGTTGTAGCGAAACTTATTCGTTGGTGGCCCAAAGGTGAACCGCGGGGGGTCGTATGGCGGACGGTCGGACTTGCGACACTTTTGGCCCGGTCAGGTTTATCCGCACGGCCACCTGGATAACTTCGGCAGCCAACTAGTCGATGGCGGGGACGCTGCCTGGCGCCTTCGAGGATGCAGGTGTCCGGAGGTGCCCTATTTGCGCCTTCGCCCACCATGCTCAGCACCCGAGAGGGCTTGCACTATTATCGGCCACCACCCGGACATGAAGTGAGACACCCCTATGCCCAGACAGCGCCACGTCGACATGACGGAACCCGACGAATTGACCTTGGTCGATTACCTTGGCTGGCTGCGGCGCCGGTGGTGGATCCTGGTCGCGGGGACTCTGGTCGGCGTCACGGCGGCTGCTGGGTTCACCGCTGTCCAGCCGCGTACGTACACCTCGACCACCTCTGTCCTGGTACGACAGATCGGTCCGGATGCCAACCCGAACGCGAAGGTCAACCTCGACACCGAGGCGCAGGTGATCCGGTCGTCGGCCGTGGCGACCCGCGCGCAGACGTTGATGCGTACCGAGGAGAGCCCGCAGTCACTGATCAAGCAGGTACAGGTGAACGTGCCGGCGAACGCGCAGACCATGAACGTTTCGTTCGAGGCGAGCACCCCGGAGCGGGCGCGGGACGGCTCGCACGCTTTCGCCCAGGCTTACCTCGACCTGCGTACCGACATCGCCCGGCGGGACCTGGAGACCGAGATCGCCGCCCTGCAGAAGCAGGTGGACGACGTCAGCAAGCAGCTGTCCGTGGTCGCCGGCAAGATTGCCGCACTCCAGCCGAACACGGTCGACCGGCAGCGCGCCGAGGCCGACCGCAACGTCCTCATCGGGCAGCTGGCCAACCTCAACGCCCGGCTCAGCCCGCTGCTGGCCACCCCGCTGGATCCCGGCTCGATCATCACGGACGCGCCACTGCCCACCAAGCCCAGCTCGCCGAACCGCACGCTGAACCTCGGCAGCGGCTTCGGCGCCGGCCTGCTGCTGGGCGTCGCGCTCGCGCTGCTGCTCGACCGGTTGGACACCCGGGTCCGCCGGGGTCGGGACATCGCCGACCGGCTCGGCCTACCCGTGCTGCTGGAGGTGCCGGATCGGGTACCGGCGCCGATCCTGCTGCCGGCCAAGGACCGGCTGTCGCGGGAACTCGGCCGACTACGCAACGTCTTGTTGACCACCGTGCCCGACGCCCCCGGGGTTCGGGGCCGCCTGCTGCTGATCAGTGCCGCCACCCCGGGCGCGGCGACCGGGTTCGTCGTCGGCAACCTCGCGGCGGCGTACGCCCGTACCGGTGCCCAGGTCGCCGTGCTGAGCACGAATCCGACCTCGCCGCTTGCTCGGATGGTCGGCGCGGACGCCCGGTACGGTCTCGCCGATGTCCTGCGCCGCGACGTGACCGCGCTGCAGGCGCTGACGGCCGTGCCCACCCTCTCGCAGTTGCGCGTGCTCGTGCCTGGCAACCTGGACCCGGAGGCCGAGCTGCCCGTCGCCGGCCTGCTCGAGGTGCTCGCCGAGCTGTCCGGCCGGTTCGACCATGTGCTGATCGAGACGCCGCCGCCGTCCCTGGCCGTCGAAGCGCAGGCGTTGAGCAGCCACGTCGACGCGGTCATCCTGGTCGCCGAGGCCCGGCACACGGACAGCCGCGAGATCTCCACGGCGGTCCGTCAGTTCGAGCAGGTGAACGCCCAGGTGATCGGCGCCGTACTCGTGTCGCACATGTCGGGCGGACACGTCCGGACGCCGCCTCCGGCGATCGGCAGATCACCGGTGGTCGGCGAGATCCTCGCGGGGCCGGTCGGCCGCGCCGGCGTGGCCGAACCCACGGCGGAAACGGCGGTCCCGGTCACGGACTCGACGATGGTCCTGCCGCGGGTCAACGAAAAGGACGGGCGCACCCCGTGGACCGACAACATGCCGTCGACGGGGGCCGGCCGTCCGGGAAAAGTCCGGGCTCTCTACGCCGATCCCGCCGACGGTACAAGGGTGCCGCTGGTAACTCGCGGCGATGGCGATGAGGGCTAGGGTCACGGCGGTAGTTCTGGCGGTCGGCGTGCTCGCCATGGTCGGCTGCGGCGGCGAGGAAGAGCCGCGCGGCGGCGGAGTGTCCATTGTGGATCCCGGGCCGGGCCCCACGCTCAGCCCCAGCGCCGTCGTCGAGAGCCCTTCGGCGCCGCTGTCCGGTAACGACAGCACCGACGCGGTCGTCGCCCGCCGGGCCGTCGCGGTTCCGGTGCGGGTCGGCACCGGCTCGCCGGCCCCGGCCGGCCTCGCCGAGGCGGACATCCTCTATCAGGAGTACGCCGAGAGCGGCTCCCTGCGGTTCATCGCGGTGTACCAGTCGCACGATGTACCGCGGATCGGGCCGGTGACCGAGATCCGGCCCGCGGACGTCAAGACGCTCACGGCACTCGGCACGGTCGTGGGCTACGGCGGCGGGCCGACCGGGTTCGTCACCCAGCTGACCAACTCCAAGCTGCCCGCCGTGACCCAGCCGAACAACGGCTATACCTCGACCGCGACGCTGTACAAGGCCGCACCGGCCGGTCCGGCACCGCCGTCGATATTCCAGTACGCCGAGCCCGGCGAGCCGCTCGGCGACGGCGTCAAACCGGTGACCCGGCTCAGCGTGACCGCACCCGGCCGGTCGGCACAGGTATGGCAGTACGACGAGGCCAGCCGGACCTGGCGCGGTCAGCTCGGCGGGGTGACCGTGGCGGTCTCCTCGGTCATCGTGCTGATGATGGAGTACAAGACCCTGGAGGTGCGCAACCCGTCGCCGCACAACGTGCCGAGCGCGTCGGTGATCGGCGAGGGTACGGCCGTGGCCGTGTCCGGATCGCAGGGCGTGACCGGCAAGTGGGTCAAGCCGGGCCTGAAGTTGGTGAGCCACGTCGTGGACGGCCTCGGCTTCCAGATGCGGCTACGCCCCGGTACGACGTGGGTCGTGTACGCGCCCCTCGGCTCGACGGTGAGCACGACATGACGGCGCTGAGCGCCACGCGACCCGGGCGCATCTCGTGGTCGTTCCGGCTGCCGCACGGCTGGCCGTTGTTCGCTCTGCTGGTGCTCTATCCACTGTGGTGGGCGCTCGGCCTGCCACAGTTCATCTTCGCCATCGCCGCCATACCCATGGCCTTCCAGCTCTACCGCAAGGGCAAGGTACGGGTGCCGCCCGGCTTCGGCTTCTGGCTGATCCTCGTGTGCTGGGTGGCGCTGTCCGGCATCATGCTGGACCTGGTCGCCCCGGACACCCTGGCCCCTGGCGGGTTCGGCCGGTACATCGCGTGGAGCGTGCGCCTCGTCAACTACGTCGGCGTCACGGTGGTCATGCTCTACGTGCTGAACCTGGAAGAGCGGGAGCTGTCGCGGCTCCGGGTCGTGCGCATGCTCGGCATCATGTGCCTGGTCACGGTCATCGGCGGGTACCTCGGGATGTTGTTTCCGCACTGGGGGTTCACCGCCCCGCTGGAGCCCTTGCTGCCGAACTCGATCGCGTCGGACCCCTTCGTGCACCGGCTCATGCGCGTCGAGGTGGCGCAGGTGCAGACGATCCTCGAGGGCGAGGCGGGTCAACCCCGGCCGTCGGCGCCGTTCGAGTACACCAACACGTGGGGCGAGAACCTCTGCCTCCTGCTGGTCTGGCTGATGGTGGGCTGGTACGTCCTGGGCTCGCGGCTGCGGAAGTGGGCAGCTGTGCTCATCGGACTCGCCGCGGTCGTGCCGATCGTGCAGTCGCTGAACCGGGGGCTGTGGATCGGCCTGGGCATCGCGGCCCTGTACGTCGCGCTACGCCTCTCGTCGCGGGGAAAGTTCGCGCCGCTCGGTCTGCTCGCCGCGGCCGTCGGGCTGTTCGCGGTACTGCTGTTCGCCACCCCGCTCGGCACACTGGTGACCCTGCGGCTGGAAAACCCACACAGCAACGAGATCCGGGCCGCGCTCAACGACGGCGCCCTGCGCGCCGCGGCCAGCTCACCGATCCTGGGGTACGGCGGCAACCGCGCCCTGATCGGCAGCGAGCGGTCCATCGCGATCGGTAAGTCGGACGACTGTCCCATGTGCGGCAACCGGGAGATCGGCAGCGACGGGCAACTGTGGCATCTGCTCGTCGCGCAGGGCCTCGTGGGCGCGTTGTGCTACAACCTGTTCTTCCTGTGGAACCTCTGGCGGTTCCGGCGTGACCATAGTCCGATCGGGATCGCCGGCAGCGCCGTGCTGATCCTGGTGCTGTTCTTCCAGTTCCTCTACGGATCGCTGAGTTCCACGATGGCGTACGCGTTGATCACCGTCGCGCTGCTGGCACGCAACGAGCGGGAGATTCGCCGTGAGCGAAGCTTGCGAGCGAACCATTTAGCACGGGCAACGGCGTCCAATGGCTGACGAGCGGGCGAGCTACCTGCCGGAGTTGGCGGGTCTCCTGGGAGAGCCCTATGTCGTGGTGCCGTCGGCTGGGCGGCCCCGGGTACTGGTACCGGACCATGCGGGCCGCGCCGCCGCGGCGGCGCTGCGCTACTCCGTGGAGGCGGTCGGGTCCAAGGCCCGGTTGCGGCGTACCGCGCTCGCGGCCGCGTTCCGGCTCGGCATCGGCGGGCTGTTGTGCCGGGATCGGTTGTCCGGCAACGGATCCGGCGGCATCGCCACACACCTACGCGAGGTGCTCGGCGAGCCGGTACTACTCGGTGTCCACATTGGACCCGCACGGGCCAACCGGAAGCCAGTGCTCGTACTGCTCGACGCCAAGGGACGCCTGCGGGGCTTCGCGAAGCTCGGGGTGAACGAGCTGACCACCAGGCTCGTCGACGCCGAGGCGGCGGCGCTGCGCCGGCTCGCCACGGCCGACCTGGGGCCGGTGACCGTACCGGCCGTGCGGCATCACGGGCGGTGGGGCGAGCACGCGTTGCTCGTGCAGGAGGCGTTGCCGGTCTGGCGTCCCCGGGCCACGCCGTCCATGACCGAGGAGGCCGAGCGGGCCGCCCTGGCCGCCATCGCGGGCTGCTTCGGCATCCGGCATGCGCCGTTCGCGGGCAGCCCGTTCGAGGCCCGACTCATGGCGGCGGTCGGCTCACTCGACGACGCGGACGCCCGGACGAGGCTGACGGCGGTGCTCGAGGCCATTGCCGCGCAATCCGATCCTTTACCGTTCGGCAGTTGGCACGGCGACTGGAGCGGCACCAACAACGCGGTACTGTCCGACGGCCGGGTGCTCGTCTGGGACTGGGAACGGTTCGACACCGACGTGCCCGTAGGTCTCGACGCGTTGCACCTGGCGCTGCAGCGGGCCATCACGCGGGACGGGGTACCGCCGTTCGAGGCGGCTTGGGCGCTGTTCGACGAACCGCCGGCCGGCGTCGACGACGTGGTGACCTCGCTGTACCTTGTCCACCTCGGTACGCGGTACCTGCACGACAGGCAGGCGGAGGCCGGACAGCGGCTCGGCCGCGTCGGGGAATGGCTGCTTCCGGTACTCGAAGAGAGGTGGTCATGACAACCGCTAGGACCTGGGCGCTAAGGGGAGCGCGGTCGGTGACCCGTACCGTCGGGCGGTGGACTGCGGGGTCGCGGATGTACCCGAGTTTCCTCATCGTCGGCGCGCAGCGGTGCGGTACGACCTCGCTCTACAAGACGCTCTCGCAGCACCCGTCCGTGGTACCGGCGGTCCTGCACAAGGGTGTGCACTTCTTCGACACCGAGTACCACCGCGGCATGGCGTGGTACCTGGGCCACTTCCCGGCCCGGCGGCCCGGAGCGCCAGCCATCACCGGCGAGTCCAGCCCGTACTACATGTTCCACCCGCACGCCCCGCGACGGATCGCGGCCAACCTGCCCGACGTGCGGCTGCTGGTACTGCTGCGCGATCCGGTCGAGCGCGCGTACTCGGCGCACTCGCACGAGCTGGCGCGCGGCTACGAGACCGAACCGTTCGAGCGGGCGCTCGAGCTGGAAGCCGAACGTACCGCCGGTGAGCGGGAGCGGATGCTGGCCGACGAGAGCTACCAGAGTCACCACCTGCAGCACAACTCGTACCTGGCCCGCGGCCGGTACGTCGAGCAGCTCGAGCACCTGGCGGAGGTGTTCGGCCGGGACCGGGTACACGTCATCGACAGCGACGAGTTCTTCGCCGACCCCCAACCCGCGTTCGACGGGGTGTGCGACTTCCTCGAGCTGCCCCGGACCACCGACATCGCCTTCGGCAAGCACAATGCGCGGTCCCGCGCGCCGATGGCGGCCGAGCTGCGGGCGCGGCTGGACGAGCACTTCGCGCCGTACGACCAGCGCCTCGCCGCCTGGTGGGGCCGGGTCCCATCGTGGCGACGGTAATTCGCACCGATACCCCCGAAAAGCCGGACGCCGACCTGCGCGGTGCGGCCCGGCACAGCGTCGCCAACCTGATCGGCGTCGGCTTCGCCGCCGCGGCCGCGTTCGCGCTCAACATCGTGGTGGCCCGTGGCTGGTCAGCCCGCGACGTAGGACTGTTCTTCGTCGGTACGAGCGCGTTCCTCATCGCGGATGCGGCGGCGCGGCTCGGTTCGGCTGCCTCGTCGGTCTACTTCGTCAGCAGATACCGGGCCCTCGGTCAACCGGAGCGGATCCGTGCCTCGCTGCTCGCCGGCGGGATACCGGTGGCGGCTGTGAGCACGGCCCTGGGCGTCGCCGGC
>DASRII010000493.1:0-41652 GCA_035650075.1 Micromonosporaceae bacterium
GCCGCTGCCCGCGATCGAAGGGCTGTGGGGCAAGCCGACCGTGATCAACAACGTGATGACGCTCGCCGCGGTGCCGTGGATCCTGCAGCACGGCGGTGCTGCCTACGCGGCGCACGGCGTCGGCCGCAGCAAAGGAACGCTGCCGTTCCAGCTCGCCGGCAACGTCAAGCAGGGCGGCATCGTCGAGCTGCCCTTCGGCGTGACGCTGCGCGAGCTCGTCGAGGAGTACGGCGGCGGCACGCTCTCGGGCCGACCGGTGCGCGCGGCGCAGGTCGGCGGCCCGCTCGGCGCCTACGTCCCGGCGTCCGGCTTCGACGTACCGATGGACTACGAGGCGCTGGCCGAGTCCGGCGCGATGCTGGGGCACGGCGGGATCGTGGTCTTCGACGACACCGTGGACATGGCCCGGATGGCACGCTTCGCGTTCGAGTTCTGTCGCGCGGAGTCCTGCGGGAAGTGCACGCCGTGCCGGATCGGCTCGGCCCGCGGCGTGGACGTGATGGACGAGGTGCTCGCTGGCCGCGATATCGACGCCAACCTCATCCTTCTGGATGATCTATGCGAGACGATGACAAAGGGGTCGCTGTGTGCCATGGGCGGCCTGACCCCGATGCCGGTCCGCAGCGCGCTGCGACACTGGCCCGAGGACTTCGCGGACCCCGCCGAGCAGCACCAGGGGGCAAGGTGACATACGTTCCAGAGGCGGACCTCGGCACCCCCGCCGGACGCGGTACCGAGACTATGCGGGTCACCGTCGACGGCCGGACCGTCGAGGTCCCCGCCGGTACGTCTGTGATGCGGGCGGCCGGCGAGGCCGGTATCAACGTCCCGAAGCTGTGCGCCACCGACTCCCTCGAGGCGTTCGGGTCGTGTCGCATGTGTCTGGTCGAGGTGGACGGGGTGCGCGGCACCCCGGCATCTTGCACGACACCGTGCACCGACGGCATGGTCGTCACCACCCAGTCCGACGAGCTCGGCCGGTTGCGGCGTGGGGTCATGGAGCTGTACCTCACCGACCATCCCGCCGACTGCGCCGGCTGCGCCCGCGGCAACTGCGAGATGCAGGCGCTGGCCGCGACGGTGGGCGTGGCCGAGGTCCGTTATCCGAGGCGCGAGCCCGCCCGCCAGCACGCGTCGTACGACGAGACCAACCCGTACTTCGCCTACGACCCGGCCGCCTGCATCGTGTGCTCGCGCTGCGTCCGCGCGTGTGCGGAGACCCAGGGCACCTTCGCGCTCACCGTCGCCGGTCGCGGCCTCGAGTCGGCGATCAGCCCGGGGGGTACCGACTTCTTCTCCTCCGAATGCGTGTCGTGCGGGGCCTGCGTCCAGGCGTGCCCGACCTCGGCGCTGACCGAGAAGAGCGTCATCGATCTCGGCATGCCCACCCGGGCCGTCGACACCACGTGCGCCTACTGCGGGGTCGGCTGCTCGTTCCGGGCCGAGGTGCAGGGCCAAGGCGACGGCACCCGCGTGGTACGGATGATCCCGAGCAAGACGGGCGGCGCGAACGAGGGCCACTCGTGTGTGAAGGGCCGGTTCGCCTACGGCTACGCCCACCATCCCGACCGGCAGCTGCACCCGCTGGTGCGCGACTCCATCGACGACGAGTGGCGCGTGGTGACCTGGGAGGAGGCCATCGCGAAGGCGGCCTCGGGGTTCAAGGCGATCCAGGACGAGTACGGCATCGGCGCGATCGGCGGCATCTCCTCCTCGCGCTGCACAAACGAGGAGGTGTACGTCGTCCAACAGATGGTGCGCGCCGGCTTCGGCAACAACAACGTCGACACGTGCGCCCGGGTCTGCCATTCGCCGACCGGCTACGGCCTCAAGCAGACGTTCGGCACCTCGGCCGGTACCCAGGACTTCGCCTCGGTCGCCGATGCCGACGTGATCCTGCTGATCGGGGCCAACCCCACCGACGCCCACCCGGTGTTCGCGTCCCGGATGAAGCGGCGGCTGCGCGAGGGCGCCCGCCTGATCGTGGCCGACCCGCGCCGCATCGACCTGGTACGCAGCCCGCACGTGCAAGCCGCGTACCACCTCCCGCTACAACCGGGCTCCAACGTCGCCTTCGTCAACGCGATGGCCAACGTCGCCGTCACCGAGGGCCTGTACGACGCGGCGTTCCTGCGCGAGCGGTGCGAGAACGTCGACGGCTACCTCGCCTTCATCGCCGACCCGCAGCACTCGCCGGAGTCGGTCGAGCCGATCACCGGCGTCCCGGCCGCCACGTTGCGGGAGGCGGCTCGGCTGTACGCGAGCGCGGGCAACTCCGCGATCTACTACGGCCTCGGCGTCACCGAGCACAGCCAGGGCTCGACCATGGTGATGGGCATGGCCAACCTCGCGATGGTCACCGGAAACATCGGCCGTCGGGGCGTGGGGGTCAACCCGCTGCGCGGCCAGAACAACGTGCAGGGCTCCTGCGACATGGGTTCCTTCCCGCACGAGCTGCCCGGCTACCGGCACATATCCGGCGACGACGTGCGCGCCATCTACGAGCAGCGCTGGGGCCGGGTTCTCGACCCCGAGCCCGGCTTGCGGATCCCGAACATGTTCGACGCCGCGCTGACGGGCACGTTCCGGGGTGTCTACATCCAGGGCGAGGATCTCGCCCAGTCCGACCCCAACACCCAGCACGTCCAGGCGGCGCTGCGGGCGATGGACCTGGTCGTCGTGCAGGACCTCTTCCTCAACGAGACCGCCCGACTCGCGCACGTGTTCCTGCCCGGTACCTCGTTC
This sequence comes from Micromonosporaceae bacterium, assembly GCA_035650075.1. Taxonomy (GTDB): domain Bacteria; phylum Actinomycetota; class Actinomycetes; order Mycobacteriales; family Micromonosporaceae; genus DASSUC01. The sequence goes on from DASRII010000493.1 coordinate 2,746, forward strand.
CTGGAGAAGGACGGCACGTTCACCAACGCCGAGCGCCGCATCAACCGGGTGCGGCCGGTGTTCCCGCCCCGCCAGGGCAAGGACGAGTGGCAGATCACGTGCGAGATCGCGCAGGCGATGGGCTACCCCATGCGGTACGAGAACGCCGCGGAGATCATGGACGAGATCGCGGCCACCACGCCGACGTTCGCCGGGGTGTCCTTCGCGGCTCTCGACGCGGAGGGCTCGATGCAGTGGCCGGTCACCGCGGCCGCGCCGCACGGCACCCCGACCATGCACGTGGGCGGGTTCGTCCGCGGCAAGGGACTGCTCGTCGAGACGGTCTACGTACCGACCACCGAGCGGTCCAACCGCCGGTACCCGCTGATCCTCACCACGGGTCGCATCCTGACCCAGTACAACGTCGGTTCGCAGACCCGGCGTACCGACAACAACGCCTGGCACCTCGAGGACATCCTCGAGATCCACCCGGCCGACGCGGAGATGCGCGGCATCTCGACCGGTGACCTGGTCCAGCTGAGCAGCCGGGTCGGGTCCACCACGCTGCGGGCGAGGGTGTCGAGCCGGATGCCGCCCGGCGTCGTGTACACGACGTTCCACCACCCGGTGACCGGCGCCAACGTGGTCACCACCGAGAACTCCGACTGGGCTACCAACTGCCCCGAGTACAAGGTGACCGCGGTCCAGGTCGGCGTCGCGAACGCCCGCGGGGAGACCGACCTCGAGGCGGAGCGGCGTCGGGCCGGCGTCGAGTACGCACACACGCCGTGAATGCCCAGCCCGAGGTGCGGATGGGCAACGACATCGCCCGCCAGTTCGCACACCTACCCTACGACAAGGCGACCGCGGCCATCGCCACGCACCTGCGTACGTTCTGGGACCCCCGGATGCGGAACGCCCTCCGCAGGGCGGTCGCGGCCGGCGACAGCGACGTCGACCCACTCCTCCGCGACGCCACCGCGAAGCTCTGATGGCGGATCCGTGGGCGGCGGTCGTGCTCGCCGGTGGGGCGGCCCGCCGGCTGGGCGGGAGCGACAAGGTCATGCTGCCCGTGGCCGGTACCCCGATCGTGCTGCGGGTGTTGACTGCGGTCGTCGACGCCCGGCCGCGGATCGTGGTAGGCCCGTCGACGCTGCGCCGCAAGCTACCGATCGACGTCGTATTGACCAGCGAGGATCCGGCCGGCGGTGGTCCGGTCGCGGCCACGGCCGCTGGCCTGACCGCCGTCCCCGGCGGGACCGAGTACATCGCGCTGCTCGGTGGGGACCTGCCATTCCTCTCGTCCGAAGCCGTCTCGCTCCTCCGGATGACCGCCATCCACTCCACTGTGGACGGAGCGTTGTTCGTCGACAGTGGAGGCCGGCGGCAACTGCTCTGCGGGATGTGGCGGGTGGCGGCGCTGCGAGACCGGCTCGCCGACCTGGGCGACCCCGGTGGCGTCGCGATGCGACAGTTCGTCGAACCGTTGCGTATCGCGGAGGTCACCTGGCCAGCGGTCGCCGCTCCGCCGTGGTACGACTGCGATACCGAAGCCGACCTGCGACACGCCCAGGAGATGGGATGAACGAGCTGGACAGGTGGACCAACGCGGCCATCGAGGCACTGGGCCTGGACGCTGGCCACGCCGAGAACGCCCTCGTGCTCGACGTCGCCAGGGACGTGGCACACGGCGTGCTGCGGCCGGCCGCGCCGGTGGCGGCGTACCTGTTCGGGGTGGCGGTCGGGCGCGGGGCCGATCCGGCCGGGGCGGCCGCGACGCTCACCGCGCTCGCCGAGCGCTGGGCGGGCGCAGCGGGCGAGTCAGGCCGGGGCGACCCGGCGGGCGATCCGCCACCAGTTCGCGAGTAGGAGCGCGACGAGCCCCAGGGTGATGGGCAGCAAGGTACCGAGCCCGAGGTGATGGGCCGCCGTACCGGCCAACCACGGGAACAGCGCTCCCCCGGCGACGCTGACGCCGACGAGCAGGCCGACGGCGGTCGGTACCAGCCACGCCGGGGCCAGCCGGGGCAGGATCGCGATCGTGAGCGGGAAGATCGGTCCGAGGAAGAAGCCGAGCGCGGCCAGCCCGACAACGACCGCCGCCTCGAACGGCGCGACCCAGACCACGCCCGCGCTCACCGCGACGCCCACCAGGCAGCCGAAGGTGAGCGCAACGGGTCCGATACCGGCCCGCTCGGCGAGCGCGTTCAGCACGAAGCGACCGGCCGTGAAGCCGAACCAGTAGCCGCTGATCACCCAGCCGGCCAGCACCGCGCCCTGCCCCCGCTCCTCGACGAGGAAGCTGTATCCCCAGTTGCCGATGGTCACCTCGACGCCGACGTACAGCGCGAGGAACGCCGCCGCGAGCCCTACGGCCCGGTGCCGGATCGCCGCCCCGAACGCCGAGGCGTGCATCGGCTCACCGGAATCGGCGGTCAGGCTGGGATACCACAGGGCGTACCCGAGCAGCAGCGGCACGCTGCACGCGAAGAACACGAGGTAGATGGCGTTCCACTGCAACCCGCGGTCGAGCAGCGCGACGGCCAGTACCGGGCCGGCGAGCGCGCCGACGCCGTAGAAGGCGTGCAGGAAGTTCAACAGTGCCGTGTGCCGGGGCAGGGTCGAGACGTACGCGTTCAGCCCGGCATCGATGACCCCGGCGCCGAAGCCCAACACCAACGTCAGCATGACGAACAGCAGGTACGGCGGCAGTACCCCGAAAGCCAGCGTCACCGCGGTGAACAACGCGGTACCGATCACGAGATGCCCCCGAACGCCCAGCCGGCGCTGCAGTGCGCCGTTGGCCGCGCCGGCCGAGATGTACCCGGCCGAGAAGGCGAAGAACAGCACCCCGACGACCGACTTGTCCAGGTGGTAGTACTCGATCTGCGCCGGGAGCAGGACACCGGAAGCACCGCCGCCCAGCCCGATGAGGACGAAGCCGCCGAAGGCAAACACCAATCGAAGCCGCGTCACCGCGCGGGTTCCAGCCGGATGATGATCTGCTTCGACGTCGGGGTGTTGGAACCCGTCGCGGTGGAGTCGAGGGGGACGAGCACGTTCGCCTCGGGGAAGTACGCCGCGGCGCAGCCGCGGGCCGAGGGGTACGGGACCACACGGAACTCGAAGGCCCTGCGCTCGACTCCGTCCGACCACTCGGAAACGATGTCCACAGCGGAGTCTTCGGCGATACCCAGCGCCTCCAGATCCTCCGGATGCACGAAGACGACCCGCCGTCCATTGTGGACACCACGGTACCGGTCGTCCAGCCCGTAGATCGTGGTGTTGTGCTGATCGTGGCTGCGTACCGTCTGCAGCAGCAGCCGGCCCGGCGGGATCGCGAGCACCGTCAACGGGCTGACCGTGAACAGCGCACGCCCGGACGGAGTCGGGAACTCGAGCCGATCCCGTGGCGGGTGCGGCAGGATGAACCCGCCCGGCCGGGAGACTCGCGCCTCGTAGTCCACGAACCCGGGGACGACCGCCGCCACCGTCTCCCGGATCGACCGGTAGTCCGCCTCGTACGACTTCCACGGCAGCTGGTCGCCCAGCAGAGCCCGGCCCAGCCGGCAGACGATCGACACCTCCGACAGCAACGCCCGTGACGCCGGCGTGAGTACGCCTCGGGAGGAGTGGACGCACGACATCGAGTCCACGACCGTGACGAACTGCTCCCCGGCCGCCTGCCGGTTGGTCTCGGTACGGCCCAGGCACGGCAGGATCAGCGACGTCTCCCCGGGCGTCACGTGCGTCCGGTTCAGCTTGGTGGAGATGTGGACAGTCAGCCGGCACGAGCGAAGCGCGGCCGTCGTGACCGACGTGTCGGGCGTCGCGGCGGCGAAGTTGCCGCTGAGCGCGAGGAATACCCGAGCCCGGCCGTCGCGCATCGCGCGGATGGCGTCCACGGTGTCGTAGCCCGGATCGGCCGGCACCTCGAAGCCCAGCCGCGAGCCCAACGCGGAAGACCACGACGGCGGCTCGGGCACGATGCCCATCGTTCGGTCGCCCTCGACGTTGCTGTGCCCGGGCACGGGGCACAGCCCGGCGCCCGGCTTGCCGATCATGCCGCGCAGCAACTGCACGTTCACGATTTCGCGGATCGTCGCGACCGCGTCCGTCCGCTGCGTCAGACCCGTCGCCCAGCACACGATCGTCGCGTCCGAGTCGGCGAACATCCGGGCCGCCGCCACGATCTCTTCGCGCGTCAGCCCGGTCGCCGCCGCCACGTTCGCCCAGTCGAGGGTACGGATGTGCGCCCGGTAGTCCTCGAACCCGGACGTATGAGTGTCCACAAAGGACCGATCAACCGCGCCCCACTCGACCAGCAGTGAGCCGATCGCCTGGAACAGCGCGAGATCGCCGGCCACGCGGATCTGCAGGTACCGGTCCGCCAACGGAGTGCCCCGACCGGTCAACCCGCTCGCCCGTTGCGGGTTGCGAAAGCGGATCAGCCCCGCCTCGGGCAACGGGTTCACGGCGAGGATGCGCGCTCCGCGCCCCTTGGCCTTCTCCAGGGCGGTGAGCATGCGGGGATGGGTCGTACCCGGGTTCTGCCCGACGACGACGATCAGGGACGCACGGTAGATGTCCTCCAGCGTCACCGAGCCCGTGCCGATACCGAGCGTCCCGGACAGCGCGACGCCGGACGACTCGTGGCACATGTTGGAGCAGTCCGGCAGGTTGTTGGTGCCGTACGCCCGGGCGAGCAGCTGCCAGCAGAACGCCGCTTCGTTCGAGGTGCGGCCGGACGTGTAGAACACCGCCTCGTCGGGCGAGGCGCAGGCCCGCAACTCGTCGGCTACGAGCGCGAAGGCACCGTCCCAGGCGATCGGCTCGTAGTGGTCGGACGAGGGGCGGCGGATCATCGGTGACAACAGCCGGCCCTGCTGCCCGAGCCAGTGGTCGGACCGCTGCGCCAGCTCAGAGATGGGGTGGGCGGCGAAGAACTCCGGAGTGATCCGGCGGAGTGTGGCCTCCTCGGCGACCGCCTTGGCACCGCTTTCGCAGAACTCCGCGCGCGACCGCCGCTCCGGCCCAGGTTCGGGCCAGGCACAGCCGGGACAGTCGAAGCCGTCCGGTTGGTTCACTTTCAGCAGGGTGCGGGCGGCTCGGCGTACCCCCATCTGGGCGACCGAGACGGCCAGGCCGTGCGTGACTCCGCCGAGCCCGGCGGCCTCGCGCAACGGACGGGTGACCCGCAAGTCGCGGTCGCCGACATCGTCCCGCGGTGCCCTCCTGGCCATGGACTCGACAGTAACCCTATGGTGGGCGTCGTGGATGAGCCGACCATGCATCTGCTCGACGAACCGACAACGGCCGACCTGCGGGCGAAAGTCACGCTGGCCTGGCAGGAGTTCGCGCGTTCGCTTGCGGGTGTGCTGCCCGACCTCGCCGAGGGTACCGAGCTCGTGCTCACCCTCGATCCGACCGCCTCCGGGACCGGGGACGCGATCTACGAGGTCATCGTCGTGATGGGGACGGGCGGGGAGGTGAAGGCGTACGCGGTGGGCAATGCTTCGCTGCCTGACGGGTACCGCATGGGCCGCGAGGCCGTCGCCGACCTGGTGGCGCTCGGCTGGTCCCCGCCTGGCGTGGTGGACGGCTCCGGCGACCGCTTCGGCTTCGCCGCGTCCGAGGCGCAGGCGCCCACGATCGCCGCGATGCTCGCGCGCACCATGCGGGACGTGTACGGCGCACCGCACCCGGCATTCCTCGTCTACATGGCGCACGGCCCCAACGACGAGCCGGCGTCGATCGCGCCGCTGGGTACCGCCCGGCCGGAAGGCGTCGACGACGACGTCGATGACGAGGTGACCGCCCGGGCCGGGGCGGAGGAGGACGGGCCACCGCTCGCCGACCGGGTCGCCACGGTCGTCGCGAGCCTGCTCAAGACAACTCCGGACCAGCTACAGGTCGACTCCGACGGCGACATCGGAATCCGGGCCGGATCGGCGATGGTGTTCGTCCGGGTCCGCGACAACCCGCCGCTCGTCGACGTGTTCTCCCCGGTGCTGACCGACGTCGAGCCGACCGAGCAGCTGTACGTCAAGCTTTCCGAGCTGACCAACCGGATGCCGATCGGCCGGCTCTATTGCACGAACGACACTGTCTGGGCATCGATACCGGTCTTCGGCCGGAGGTTCCAGGCCGTACATCTGATGCTGGCCATCCAGGTGATGACCGGCCTCGCCGACGAGCTCGACGACCGCCTGCACGGCGAGTTCGGTGGCAAACGCTTCTTCGGCGAAGGCGACAAGCCATCGGCCGGCAAATCCCCCGAAGGCACCGGGATGTACCTCTGACGACCCCTCTGCGTTGATCATGAACTTAGTTGGTGGCTCGACGGCGTGTCGAGCCACCAACTTCATGATCAACGCGGGTGGGCCGGGTGGGCCGGGTGGGCCGGCGGCGCCGAATGCGCGAGGGCCGCGGGTGGGATTGCCGCCCGCGGCCCTCGCCCTGAGGGGAGATACTTCTATGTCAGCGGAACCCACGCGAGGGTGCCTAGACCCCGGATCGAGGCTGCCTCGAGTCCCGCGTCGGACACCGTCCACAGCACGTCGTCGATGACGAGCGAACGGCGGATCTGGCCGGGGAACTTCGAGACCTGCTGGGTACCGACCTCGGGGTGGGTGATGAAACCGACCTCGGTGATCCCGCCGTCGGAGACCTGCAGCACGAGCGCGCCGCCCTGCGGACCCTTCGCCGGCTCGTAGACGTTCAGCGGTACGACGAGCATCCCGCTGGCCGGCCAGTACAGGAACGCGTGCGGATCGAACTCCGCCTCGGAGTGCCCGAACTTCGCGTGGAACTGGGCGATCCGGCTCGGCTTCGTCAAGTCGCTGACGTCGAAGAGCGACACCTGCGTGCCCTGTACCCGGCCCTGCTGGTTGGCCTCCTGGCCGATGCCGATCAGCCGGTTGCCGCTGACCGGGTGCAGGTACGCCGAATAGCCAGTGATCTTCAGCTCCCCCGTGGTACGCGGATGCGCCGGATCGCTGAGGTCCACTGTGTACAGTGGATCGGTCTGCCGGAACGTGACGACGTACCCGACCGGACCGGTGAACCGCACCGCGTAGATGCGCTCACCCTTGCCGAGCCCGGTCACCTTGCCGACCTCCTGCAGCGCCCGACCGTGCTGGTTCAGCACGTAGACCGCTGACGAGGACTTCGCGTCCCGCCCCCACGCCTGGCCGGTCGTGGTCGCCACCCGCAGGTGACCGTCCCATTCGGACATGGCGTACTGGTTGATGAGGTAGCCCGGGACCGTGCCGGAAGCGACGTACCGCGGCCGCCCCGACCCCGAGGTGTCGAACTTGTACAGCTCGGTCCGCTCCTCCGGCATCCCCTGCTGCGCGCCGCCGCCCCCGCGGACGTCGGGCGCGAACATGACCACCCGCCACTGCTGGTCGTTCGCGATGTAGAGGCTGGGCCCGTTGCTGTAGACGGTGTTGCCGTCCGCGACGATCGTCACCGGCTCGCCGGTGCCGAGCGAGTCGCGGCCGAGGTCGAAGCTGAGCACGGTGACCATCGAGGTACCGGAGTAGACGGCCGGCCGGCTCACCGCGCGGCAGTCGACCCGTCCGGTCGACGTCCGGCCGCCGGTCGTCGTGGAGTACCGCGGCAGCCACTCGTCCGGCCCGGCCTTGTCGATGATTGCCTTGTTGGCGGCGAGGCGCTGGGCATCGGTCAGCTTGTCGTTGTACGGGAACTGCACCCGTGGGAACGACCGCACGACCACCCGTACCGTCGCGCCGACCTGACGGGCGTCGACGAGGTTACCGTCCACTGTGTACGAACCGATGACGCGCGGGCTGCCGGCGAGATCGACGAGCAACAACCGCGGTCCGGCGAACTGTGCGGGGTCTGCGACCGGCCCGTCGTCGATGATGACGCCCGGCCGCTGGACGAAGTACCCGCCATTGATCAGCACGAGGGCCCGGTCGCCCGCCAGCAGCAGATCGGCCCCGCTCCAGATGAGCGGGTCGTTCCGGTCCTGCCGGAGATCCAGCGAGCCGGTGACCTGCTTGGCGGACGCGTCGATCACCCGTAGCACACCGCCGGAGACCGTGACGATGCGCCGGCCGTCCGTCTTGACGAGGTCGGGTTCATCGACGCCGGCCTCGTGCGTGTTGGTACCCGAGTAATTCGGTACGCCACCGGTGGACGGCCCCGGCTCGGCATTGGACTTGCCGCCCTCCGCCGCGGCCGCGGGAGGTACCGCCCCGTCCCGGGCGAACCCGCCGCCGAGGTCGACGGCGCGCCCACCGCTGCCGAAGCCGTACGGGCCGATGTACTCCTTGGCCGCCTGCTTCAGCTTGCCGAGCGCGTCGTCGCATGAGGTGAACGCGACGAGTTGGAAGGAGCCGAGCGGCACCGCGGCGTCCCGGAAGCCAGATTGAGCGGAGTCCGCCGTACACCCGGCGGACAGGGCGAGCCCGGCGGCGAGCACGACGCCGCCGACGGCGAGCCTGCTGGATGTCATGCCCCCTTGGACGCGGCGACCCCACGCCGCGTTCCCGTCGACCCGACGGCGACCGGCTAGCTCGGCGCGGGAACCGCGGCCGCCGGCGAATCGACGAGCCGGGACAGCACGATCATGCTGCGGGTCGAGGTCACGAACGGCTCGGCGCGCAGCGCTTCGAGGACCTCCTCGAGGTGGTGGATGTCGGCCGCCCGCAGGTGGACGAGCGCGTCGGCCTCGCCGGTGATCGTGAAGGCGCCCACGACCTCGGGCCGGCGCCGCACCGCGGCCGAGATCTGGACCGGCGTCGTCCGCCCCGTACAGGACAGCTCGACGAACGCCTCGGTGGTCCACCCGATCGCCGCGGGATCCACGACGGCGGTGAATCCCTTGATCACACCAGAGGCGCGCAGCCGATCCACCCGGCGTTTGACCGCCGGTGCGGATAGGGATACAGCGGCGCCGATTTCTGAGTACGACGCACGCGCGTCAGCGATGAGCAGCGCAATGATTCGTTGGTCCACGTCGTCGATCTGCAACGAACAGCCTCCCGGACGCAATGATCGTTGCTGTTATCAATCATGCAGCCTACCTACCCTTGATGATCGTGACCCACGAGCAGCGAAAGCCGCGAACCCGGACATATTTGATGTGCCGGCCCGAGCACTTCGTGGTCCACTACGCGATCAACCCGTGGATGGACACGAGCCTGCCGGTCGATACCGAGCTCGCGGTGAAGCAGTGGGAGATCCTCCGCGAGACGCTGGTCCGGCTCGGTCACACGGTGCACGTCCTACCCGCCCGGGCCGACCTGCCCGACATGGTGTTCGCCGCCAACGGGGCCTTCACCGTCGACGGTGTGGCATACGGCGCGCGGTTCCGGTACCCGCAACGGACGCCAGAAGCGGAAGCACACCGAGCGTTCTACGAAACGCAACCCGATGAATGGCGGTTCGTCGCGCCCACCCGGACCAACGAGGGCGAGGGCGATTTCGCGTACCTCCCGGCCGCGTACGGCGGTCTCGTGCTGGCCGGGTACGAGTACCGCACTGAGGCGGCGGCGCACGCCGAAGCGCAGGAGGCGCTCGGCCGTCCGGTGGTGTCGCTGCGCCTCGTCGACCCCCGTTTCTACCATCTCGACGTTGCGCTCGCGGCGCTCGACGACCGGAACGTCGTCTACTACCCGGCCGCCTTCTCGCCGCCGTCCCAACGGGTACTCGAGCAGCTCCTCCCGGATGCGGTGGTCGCTGACGAGGCGGACGCCCTCGCGTTCGGCCTCAACCTCGTCAGCGACGGGCGGCATGTCGTGCTGAACGCCGACGCCACCGCGCTAGCGGCGAAGCTGTCGGACGCCGGTTACCTGCCGATCCCGGTGGACCTGACCGAGCTGAAGAAGGGCGGCGGCAGCGTCAAGTGCTGTGTCGCTGAGGTCCGGCGCGGGCAGCGCTGACAGCGCCGGTTCGAGAGCCCTGTTCATACCCCGCACCGTGGCATCCACCGCTGCGGATCGACTGCGGATCCGCTGTGGTCACTAGGCCTCGGACAGCCAGGCGGCCATCGGGCCGGCCTCGGCCGGTGCGAGCCGGGCGAAGACCTCCCATGCCTCGCGCCCGACCTCGATCGCCGCGGCGCGGTCGCCACAGGCGAGGTGCGCCTCGGCCAGGAGCTTCGAGGCCATGGCCATGGGTACGGGCTGGCCGGTCCGCCGGTAGATCGCGACCGACTCCTCGAGCTGTGGCCTCGCCAGCTCGGGGCAGCCCAGGGCCAGGTGCAGCGAGCCGTAGTGCCGAAGCGCCGTCGCTTCTGCCCAAGGATGGTGCAGCCGTCGCGATGCCTGCAGCGCGCTGTCGAGTAGCGGTCGGGCGAGGTCGTGGTCTCCGGCCGAGACGTGGATCCTGGCAAGGGACAGCACGGCCTCGGTCACGTTCATCGTCGCGCCCAGCGCGGTGTACGCCTCGATGCTCGCGTGAATGTGCACCGCGGCTCGCGCCGAGTCGCCCAGCCGCCACCAAACGACCCCGAGGGAGTTGTGCGCCTCGGCGGCCCCCCACCGCTCGTGGAGCGCCTCGAAGATCGCCAAGGCACGTTCGGCGTCGGTAGCGTCCGGCGGGCCGGCGGTCCCGTCGGCGAAGAAGTGGGACGCGAGGTGCACGTAGCCCAGCAACGGCGTCGGGCTGGGTACGGCGGCCAACAGGTCGAACGCCTTCCGCAGGGCCGCGTGCGCGACCCGTAGGTGCCCCCAGATCCGGGAGGCGACGCTCCAGGACAGTGCCGCTGCCGCCGCACCCACGCGGTCACCGGAGGCCACATATTCCCGGTACGCCCGCCGCAGGTACGGCAGGGCTTCCTCGTTGCGATCCTGCAGCCGCAGGCTCGTGCCGTAGCTGAGCAGGAGAGCCGGATCCGGTACGCCACCGGACTGTGCGTCCAGCGCGGTCCGGGCGCTGTGCGCCCAGTCGTCGAGGTAACCCCGGACGATGCAGAAGTTCGTCATCGCCACGGCGAGCTGGCCGGCCAGCTCGGCGTACCCGCGCGCGGCGGCGTACCCGACGGCGATGAGCAGATTCTCCCGTTCCGCCTCGAACCACTCGACAGGGTCGGCCGGCGGGCTCTCACCATCCGGGCCGGGTGGCACCGGTACGGGCCGGCCCGGCAGGCGGTCGTTGGCGAGCCTGGCGCGGTGTAGCAACGCCCCGAGCGCGGTCGTCTCCGGCTGTGCGCCCGCAGCGACCCGCTCCCGCCCGTGCAGCCGCACGAGGTCGTGCATCCGGTACCGGTCACCGCCAGCCGGTGCCAGGAGCTGCGCCTCGCGCAACCGCTCGAAGGCGAGTTCCGCCACGGGAACCGGTACGCCGCCCAGCGCCGCACCCAGCCACGGCGCGAACGTGTCGAACGGGAGCTGGCACAGCTGGCCGAGCAACTGGCTGTCGGTCGGGCGCAGCCGGGCATAGCCGACCTCGAGACTGGCCCGGACGTCGAGGTCCGCCACCGCCAGCTCGTCGAGCCGCCGGCGTTCGTCGGCGAGCCGTTCGCCGAGGTCGGCGGATGTCATCGAGTCGTGTCGGGCGAGCCGGACCCCGGCGATCCGGATGGCGAGCGGGAGCAGGCCGCAGAGCGTGACGAGCCGCTCGGCGCCGGCCGCCTCGGCCGCCACCCGTTGCGTACCGGCCACCCGGGCCAGCAGATCGAGCCCGTCGGCCAGTGTCAGAGTGTCTACTGTGGATAGATGTGCGCCGGCGAGCCCGGACAGCGCCCGCCGGCTCGTGACGAGGACTCCGTTGCCGGCGCCGGGCACCAGTGGACGTACCTGGGTCTCGTCCGCCGCGTTGTCCAGCACGACGAGCACCGACCGGCCGTCGAGCACCGAGCGGTAGAGCGCCGCACGCTCGTCCAGGTCCGCCGGAATCGACTCGTTCGCGACTCCGGACGCCCGCAGGAACGATCCGAGTACCGCGAGCGGGCTCGCCGGAGTCTCGTCCGTGCCGCGCAGATCGGCGTAGAGGCAACCGCCCGGGTACCGGTCGCGCAGCTCGTGGGCGACCCGGACCGCCAGGGCGGTCTTGCCGACACCGGCCATGCCCGCCACCGAGACGACGACGCTCGCGCCCGGCGTGTCCGGCTGTTCGGCGAGGAGCGTCTTCAGCTCCTGGATCTCCTTTGCGCGGCCCACGAAGTCGGAGATCGCGGCGGGTAGCTGGTTGGGCGCCAGGGGCGCGGTGCCCGCCGGCGGTACCGGCTGACGGGCGCCCGGATCGTCCAGCAGGATCGTGTCCCGGATCGCCTGCAGCGCGTCGGAGGGGTCCAGTCCGTACTCGTCGGCGAGCGCGGCCGCGCCGTGCCGGTACACCTCGAGCGCCTCGGCCTGCCGTCCCGACCGGTGCAGCGCGAGCATCAGCTGGCCCCGTAGCCGCTCGCGAAGCGGATCAGCCGCCACCAGGCTGCTGAGCTCGACGACGAGCGAAGCGTGCTCGCCGAGCGCGAGCCGCGCCTCAGCCAGCTCCTCGACCGCCGCCTGCCGCAGCTCGGTCAGCCGCGTCGTTTCGGGCGCGAGCGCGCTGATCGGCACGTCCTCGTACGGCGCACCACGCCACAGCGCGAGCGCCTCCCGAAACGTTCCGGCGGCGGTGGCGAGCCGGCCCGCGGCGGCAAGGGCGCGCGCGTCCCGGACGAGCCGCTCGAACAGCGCCGCGTCGAGCCGCTCCGGCGCGAGCTCGAGCACGTAGCCCAGCGCCCGGGTGACCACCAACGCGTCTCCGCCGAGCCGGCGCAGGGACGACACGAGTCCCTGCACGCGGTTGCGGGCCGATCCGGGAGGTGCCTGCCCCCACAGCGCGTCGACGAGACGGTCCACAGTGACCAGTCGGCCGGCGTTGGCCGCCAGCACCGCGAGGAGGGTGCGCTCCAGCGGCGCGAGGCGAGGCCGCTCACGCCCTGTCGACAGCTCCACCGGGCCTAGCACCCGGACGGCCGTGGCTCCCACCACGCCGCGAGGCTACCGAGGCGGTCCGACATCCGTCCTCGGCCGAATGTTTCGAGCTAGCAGAACTGGGCTGGATCCAGTCGGAGCGGGAACGGGTGCTCGCTGGCCCACTCCTCGCCGGGGCGAACCTCGGCCAGTAGCCGGTAACTGCGTTGCGTGATGTCACCCAGGACCATCAGCGTCCGGGCATCCGGATCCACGATCCAGTACTGCTGGATGCCGGCCTTCGCGTAGTCGTGCCGCTTGAGCACCACGTCGTGGCTCTTGTTGTCCTTGGACAGCACCTCGACGACCAGTAGCACCTCGTCGGGTTCGAAGCAGGCGCCATCGCGGCCGAGTGCCGCCTCGTGCACCACGAAGATGTCGGGCACGTAGTAGGTCCGGCGGGCGTGAATGTTCACCCCGATGTCCTGCCCGACGCAGAACTCCGGCGGCGCCTGAACACTCAGCCGATCACGCAAGCGGTTGGCGACACTGCCGTGGCGGATGTTGGCGTGCGGCGACACCAGCAGACTCCCGTCGACGAGCTCGTACCGGTTGCCGTCGTCGGTCAGCTGGGTCAGGTCGTCGATCGTCCAGACCCGCCCCCGTGGCGGGAGTACGAGGGGATCAGACATTGTCACGCCCCCATCCTGGTCGTCGGGTACGACAGTCTCACCGTACCGGCCAGGTGGGCAACGGCCAGCAGGGGTAGGGCGAACGCGGCGACCAGGACCGGTGTGCCGAACCAGTGCGAGCCGAGGGCGTACGCGGCGAAGACGGCAACCGCGGCGACCTCGGCGCCCGCGTTGGCCACGGACAGCACCGTCGCGCGGGCCGGGCCGGCGATCGCGTCCTGCAGCCAGGCATTGGACAGCACGATGCCGAGCTGCAGCACGCCGAAGCTCACCCCGATGAGCACGAACGCCGCCGGTACCCGCCACACCGCACCGGCCGCCAGCAGAACCGCGGCGGCCGTGAGCAGCCAGCCCAGGCGCCGGGGTGCGATGCCCGCGAGGCGTCCGGCCACAGCGGCCGCGATGGCCATCCCCGCCGCGGGCAGGAGATACAGCAACGGTACGGCGAAGTCCACCACTCCGGTCTCGCGGGCGAGCAACGGGAGGTACTCGTCCAGCGCGGTGAATCCCGGTGCGGCGGCGGCGAACCAGGCGGCTCGGCGTACCCGAGGATCGTTCCGGGCCTCAGCCAGCCCGGACCGCAACATGCCCAGATACCCTGACCATCCCCGAGCGTCCGAAGTGGACATTCGAGGCGGCCGTTCCGGGAAGGACAGCGCGACGGCCGCCGAGCCGAGGCACGCGAGCACGCTCAGCGCACCGATGAGTGGGTAGCCGCCGACGGCCAGCGCGGGCGAGGCGAGCCCCATGGCCGCGAACATCGAGCACAGTGCGATGGCGGCGGCCCGGCCGCTGATCGCGGTGTAGCGGTCGGTAGCGCCGACCGAGGCCAGTTCGTCGTAGAGCAACGCGTCGCGGGTACCCGACGACAGCGCGCTCCGCACGCCCCAGAGCACGAAGCCGGCGGCGAACGCCCAGTAGGACGGGAACACCGTCCACAGTAGAAAGCCGGTGGCCCGGGCCAGGGCAGCCAGCACCAGCAGGCGGCGCCGGGAGTAGACGTCGGCCCACGCGCCGGACGGAATCTCCAGGGCCATCGAGACGACCGACCAGATCACGAACAGCGACGAGATCTGGGCCGGTGAAAGTCCGGTGTCGGAGAACAGCAGCGCGTAGACGGCGAAGAACAGAACGCCCTCGTCGCAGGCGCGGAGGGCGTAGTAGCGGCGGGAGACCCCGACTCAAGTCACGTCGACGATCTTAACGGACGGCCGGCGTTCCCACGCGCCGGCCGTCCGGGGGAGGAAGTGTTAACGACGGTTCGGGATCACCACGAGGTGGGCCACGGTCTTGTCGCCCTCCTTCGCGCCGGCCACACCGACTTCGGCGCCGACGGCGATGTCCTTGGGCTGGATGGAGGTGCGGTGCTCGATGACGTGCAGCGGCGTACCGAGGGTCCAGGTGAGCGTGAAGCCGTCCGCCGACTTCACGGTGATGGTGCTGTCGTTGATCGCGGTGACCGTGCCGCGCTGGACGACGACGGTCTTGGTCGTGCCGTCCCTGCCCTGGACGACCGCTTCACCGTGCAGGACGTTGCGGCGCAGCAGCACCTTGGCCCGGTGCCGGTCGCGCAGCCGGTCCGCCTTCCCGCTCGGCTCCGGGGACGGTGCGGTCTCGATGCCTGTCGCCGTCACGTCCGCCGGCGCGAAGCCCATCGCGACGAGCGCCGCACCCTCGGCCGAGACGTCCTCGGCTACCTCGATCGAATCGTCCTGGGGGCCGGCGTGCCGCCCGGCGAGGACGCCACATCCGGTGAGCGCGAGGATGCCCGCGACTCCGATGACTGCCAGTACCTTTCGCATGCGTCGAGAGTGCCCGTCTCTCGCATAGACGGAGTCAAGCCGATGTTCGGGTTCCGTAAGCCAGCCGGACCGTGAACCGCGCGCCGCCCTCGGATGCGTGTCCCGCCTCGATCTGACCGCCGAGCCGGCGCACCAGCCGCGCCGCGAGCGCGAGGCCGAGACCGCTGCCGACCTTACGTACCCCTTGATAACGCTGGTAGAGCGCGCCACGCTCGAAGGCCACTGCCAGGTCGTCGTCGGTGAAACCGGGACCGCCGTCGCGGACCTCGACCTCCGCGTGGGCCGGCAGGCCGCGCACCGCAAGCACGATAGGAGCATCCGCGGGTACCGCTCGCAGCGCGTTTTCCAGCAGGCCGTCGACGATCTGGCGGATGCGGGCCGGATCGGTCTGTACGACGACCGGTGCCGGCGGTAGCTCGGTGCGCAGCACGACGCCCTCGCCGGCGCACCGGCCGCCCCACGCCTCGGCGGTGTTGCGGATCAGTTCCGCGAGGTCGACGGGCAGCAAGGTGATCGGGAAGTCCGCCGCTTCGAGGCGGGCCAGCACCAGCAGGTCACCGACGAGCCGGTCGAGGTGCCGCGCCTCGGCGAGCATCGTCTGCCCGGCCCGCTGCGCGCCCTCGGGACCGATAACCCCGTCGGACAGCGCCTCGGCGTAGCCCTGCAGCGTCGTCAACGGAGTACGCAGCTCGTGCGAAACGGACAGCAGGAAGTCGCGCTGGCGTCCCTCGCTCGTGGCCAGTGCTTCGGCCAGCCCGTTGATCGAGCGTGCGAGGTTGGCCGCCTCGGCCGGTGGCTCGACGGCCAGGCGTACCCCGCGGTCGCCCGCGGACAGCCGGGCCGCGGCGGTGGCCGCGTTGCGGATCGGCCGGGCGAGCAACCGGGCCAGCAGCGCGCCGGCGCCGGCCCCGGCGAGTAGGCCGGCCAACAGGGCGAAGCCGAGTCGCTGCCATACCAGGCGTACGGTGCCGGAGTCGATCGGCTGGATCAGGATCACACCGGAGCCCTTGGTCAGCGGACGACCCTCCACAATGGCCGGTTGGCCCTGGTACCGCACCCGTAGCCCGTTGACCGGCTGGCCGGCGGCGACGGTGGCTATGACGGCGGGCGGCAGTCCGGGGCTGTCGGCGCGGCCGTTGCGGACCAACACGATGTCGATGCCGTGGTCGCGCAGCTGCCGGGCCATCCGCTGGTCCACCGCGTCCAGCCTGGTACGGGTCATCACGTCCGCGATGACCGCGGTCTCCTCGGCGAGCGCCTCCCGCCGTTCCTGCTCCGCGGCCCGCAACACCAGCGGTAGCGCGACCAGAGCGGTCACCAGCACGCTGATCACCGCTACCGCGCAGGTGACCAGGACCGCCCGAGACGTAAGCGTGCTACGCATCGGCGGTGTAGCCCACGCCACGCACGGTACGGATTATGCCGGCGGCCTCGCCGAGTTTGCCCCGGACCTGTGCCACGTGCACGTCGACGGTACGGGTGCCGGCGTGCGCGGCGTACCCCCACACGCTGGCCAGCAGCTCCTCCCGGGTGAACACCCGGCCGGGCCGCCCCAGCAGGTGGGCCAGCAGGTCGAACTCGGTCTGCGTGAGAGTCACCGGCGTCCCGTCGACCGTGACCGAGCGCCGGGCCGGGTCGAGGGTCACCGGCCCGACCGTGCGGGGTCGGTCGTTGGACGGTGGTCCATCCGTGCGCCGCAGCACCGCTTTGACCCGGGCCACCAGCTCCCGCGGGCTGAACGGCTTGGTGACGTAGTCGTCGGCGCCCAGTTCGAGCCCGACCACCCGGTCGACCTCGTCGTCGCGGGCGGTCAGGAAGATCACCGGCGTCCAGTCGCCGGACTCGCGCAGCCGCCGGCAGACCTCGGTGCCGTCGAGCCCGGGCAGCGCGATGTCGAGTACGCAGGCCACCGGCCGTAGCTTGCGGGCCGCGGCGAGCCCGGCGTCGCCGTCGTACTCGACCTGCACGCCGAAACCCTCCCGGGCCAGGTACATCCTGACCAGGTCGGCGATCGGCCGCTCGTCCTCCACCACGAGCACGAGCCCTTTGTCCGTCACGGGGCGTCCTCCCTCCGGGCGGACGCCCCGTGGTGCCGGCGGGTTCGCTCGCAAGCTTCGCTCACGAAGACCATCATCGCCGGCCGTTCCAGCGCCTAATGTTCGGGTTGTGTTCGAGAGTTCTCCGCTGGGTGTGGCAGCGTTCGACTTCGACGGCACGCTGTACGCCCGACACTCGATCATCCCGTTCCTGGCGCGGACATTCGGCTGGCGTGCGACCGTCACGCGGCTGTTCGTCGCGGCGTTGACCAGCCGCGGGGAAGCCAGCCTCCGGGACCGGATGAAGCTGATGGCGATCGGCCGGCTGTGCGCGGGCATGCCCAGGACCCGGTTGGAGGAGTGCGGGCAGGCGTACGTCGCGGTCCTGGTCGACCGCCTGCGCCCGCAGCTGGTGGACCGCCTGCGGTGGCACCAGGAGCAGGGGCACGCGACGGTGATCGTCTCCGCGGCTCTGGGTGCGTACCTCCGACCGCTGGCTACCCGGCTCGGCATCGACGACGTGCTCGCGTTCGAGCTGGACTGCGACGACACCGGGGTGTTGACCGGACAGGTGGTCGGCGGCCTGAACACCCAGGGCCGGCAGAAGGCGGTACTCCTGCGGGCCTGGATCGACCAGCGGTGGCCGGACCAGCAGGTGACGGTGTGGGCGTACGGCGACTCGTCGGGTGACCGGGAGCTGCTCGCGATGGCCGACTACCCGACGTGGGTCGGCAGGTCGGCCGCGTAGCGGCGAACCGCGCGGCGGATGTCGCGGCGGCGCAGGGCCGGCCAGGGGGCGGCGCAGAAGTAGAGGTGGGAGTACGCCGTCTGCCACGGCATGAACGTGGACAGCCGCGCCTCGCCACTGGTACGGATCACGAGCTCCGGGTGCGGCTGGTGGTTCGTGTAGAGGTGGGCGGCGATGTCGTCCGGTGTGATGGTGTCGATCACCTCGTCGATCGTGGCGCCTTCGGCTTCCCGGCGGCGGAGGTAGGCGCGTGCCGCGTCGAGGATCTCGGTCCGACCGTCGTAGCCGAGCGCCGCCGTCAGGTGCTGATCGGACGAGAACGTCGTGCTGATCGCGATGGCGTCCCGGATGATCTGGGCGGTACTGGCCGGAATCAGCTCCAGCCGCCCAGCGAGATGGAGGCGCGCGTCCTGCTGTGCGAGGCGCTCGGCGACGAACTCCTCGATGAGATTCATGAGCGCGGCGATTTCTTCCTTGTCGCGCTTTGTCAAATTGTCGATTGACGCGGCGAACACGGTCACGTATTGCACATTCATTTCTCGGCACCAGCGCAACACGTCGAGTGCCTTTGTCGCGCCGTGCCGGTGCCCGAGGCTGGGGCTCGCCATACGCTTTGCCCTTGCCCAGCGCCGGTTTCCGTCCATGAGAAAGGCGATGTGCCGCGGCGTCGCCCTGGGCTTACCACGGGTAATTCTGTCGCGTAGGCGACCGACAACACCGGACCAGGCCATTGGCGGAGGTTACTGTACACGGTTACTGTTTCGCAATGTTGGGTACGTCCCTGCGCCTTTCCCGGCTATTCCGCGATGGGTTCTATGCGATTGCGGCGCTCGACCATGCACTGTCGTCGGGAGCCGTCGACGGGCTCACCACGACCGCCGACATCGTCGCCTCGCTGCGGGCCGCCCGAGCCGCCCGGATGCGCGCGGTCGTACTGAACTACGGCCTGCTGACCGGGGGCGCTCTGCCGGTCGACGCGTTCGACGGCCTGGCGCTGGTGGTGCAGCTCTACGGGTTCCCCGGGATGAGCCGCCTCGGCGGCGTACGTCGACCGCTCGGCAGCGTCGAAGGGGCCGTCGCGCACGGCGCGGACGCGGTGGCGCTCCAGTTGGTGCCGACCGAGGCGGGGCTGGCCGAGCTGGACCGGTGCGCGACGACCGCCGAACGCGCTCGGGCGCTCGGCGTACCGACACTGCTGATGCTCAACCGGACGGACTGGTCCTCGCCGGAGGAGTTCATCGACATCGTCCGGGCCGTCTGTGAGCTGCCGGTGGACCTGGTCAAGGTGACACCCGGGGCGGCGCTGGCCGAGCTGGAGCCCGGAATCCTGGCCGACTTCCCCAAGCCGGTCCTGTTCGCTGGCGGGCCGCTGCGGCCGGACCTCGACGCCGATCTCATCGCCGCGGGGCGGACCGGGTTCGCCGGTGTGTGTCTGGGTCGAAACGTGTTCCAGTCCGACGATCCGACCCGGGTGGCCGGCGTGGTGGACAAGGCGTTCAGCCGCTGACCCGCTCTTTGCAACGGGCGCTGAGCTCGTCGGCCAGGTGGCTCGCCTCGTCCACCCGGAGGCTCCGGCAGTCGTGACCGAGCTGGGTGCGGAACACCTCGGCCGCCTCCGCGGTGAAGGTGACCGTGCCGTCCGGGCCGATGGACTCGATGCCGTCGTACCGCTGGGCCGCCACGTTGAGCTGGACCGCCGCGGCCTCGGTCAGCCCGGGTGGCGGGGTGACCCGGACCTGGCGGAGACCGACCTCGGCCGGGTAGCCGCCGACCAGGCCGGACGGCCCCGGTACGTGCAACCGGCGCGGCGAGTCAGCGAGCAGCGCGATGGTGACGGCCACCGTCGACGCGGCAGCCATCAGCCGGCCGTCGACCCCGTTGCCCCGGCGGTACCGGGTAGCGAGCTCGGCAAAGAGACTCCCGGAGTCGACGTCGACCGCGCTCCCGCCGACCGTCGCGGACAGGTGGAACGGTGCGCCGCCAGCGGTACCCAGCCGGTGGATCCGGTGGCTGACCGCGTGGTGCATGACCATCCAGACCGTCACGTCCTCGACCGGTACGCCGAACCGGTCGGCGAGCGCACAGCGGATGGCCGGTTCGTTGTTGCCGACGTTGCCGGTACCGACCAGCGGGGCCCGGCCGGCGCCGGCGAGCGCGGGGTCGACCGCGTCGGGGTACGCGCAGTTGACAACGGCGGAGTCCACGCCGGCCAGGTGCACGGCTCGCATGAGGCTGTCGGCTGGCGCGAGGTGGGTGGCCAGCCACGGGCCGAGGCCGACCGCGTCGAGCCGCTCGCGAGTCCCGGCAGGCAGCCGCGCGATCAGGCCGTACGGCATCGTGGTGGCGCAGTTGACGATCACGTCGGGCCGGACGGCGGCGATGGTCTCGGCGGTGCGGTCGACATCGCAGAGATCGACATGGGCGGTCGCGGAAGGCGGCACGCGGTCGGTGAGCTGCATCGCGCTGAACCGGGCGAGGTTAAATCGGGTACGGGTCCGTTGCTCGTCGCGGCCGGCGACGACGACGCTGTGCTCCGCACCGGCCCGGAGGAGCCCGTCCAGCACGCGGGAGCCGAGGGCACCGAGCCCGACGAGCATGACGGTCACTGATCGACCTTGGCCGCCGCGCGGGTGCTCCACAGGAACGCGTCGAGAGTGCCACGGGCGTCCCGGACCAGGATGACGCCCCGGACGAGATGGATGACCGCGAGTCCGGTGAGGGCGACCGTAGCGGTGGTCTGCAGGGCGGCCGGGCCGGGGTGGGGGAACGGTACCGCGCTGTCGCCGTACGTGACGACGATGTACCCGAGCATCGCGGCGACGAAGCCGATCGTCTTGACCAGCACCATGATCCCGCGGCTGAACCGGGTGGCCACCAGCAGCCGGCCGAGGCGCGAGGTGAGCATGCCGGTCGCGCCGAACATCGTGTTGCCGGACATCAGGGCACTGGTACGCATCAGGTTGACGAATGTGTTGCGGATCAGGATGAACGCCGGGATCCACAGTGGAACGAGGTCGTACTTCAGGAACAGGAACCAGAACAGCGTTTCCACGCACTGGTCGGCGGAGATGTCGAGAAAGCCGCCGAATGGCTGCTTGTGTCCGCGGTACTGCGCGACCAGACCGTCCGCCATGTCGATGAACTCGACCACGAGAAACAGCAGGATGGACAGCATCCCCAGCGGTGCAGAAAAGGGAAAAATCGCAACCGCTACCACCGCTAACGCCACCCGCAGCGCGATGAGCTTGGTGGCGGTCAACGCGGCCGTGCCTACTCGGCGGCTATCCCGGTGCGGGGCTTACGGCCGAGCCAGCGTTGGATGCCCCAGGAGGTCACCCGGACCATCGACTCGCGGATCACGGCGGTACTCATCTTGCTGTGTCCGCGCTCACGCTCGACGAAGGTGATCGGCACCTCGACGACCCGGAAGCCGTTGGCCAGGGCCCGCCGGGTCATGTCGATCTGGAAGCAGTAGCCCTGCGACTCGATGTCGTCCAGGCCGATTCCCTCCAGGGTGCGCCGGCGAAAGGCGCGGTACCCGGCCGTGATGTCCCCGAGGTTGATCAGGAGCGCGACGCGGGCGTACAGGTTGGCGCCGCGTGAGAACAGGTTGCGGTGCCGGGGCCAGTTGACGACGCTGCCGCCGGGGACGTACCGAGAGCCGAGCACCAGATCGGCGTCCCGCAGGGCGTCCAGCAGGCGGGGTAGCTGCTCCGGCTGGTGGGAGCCGTCGGCGTCCATCTCGACGAGTACGTCGTACCCCCGCTCGAGGCCCCACCGGAAGCCGGCGATGTACGCGGCGCCGAGGCCCTCCTTGGCCGTACGGTGCAGAACCGAGACCTGGTTGTCGAGTTCGGCGATCGCGTCGGCGAGCTCGCCGGTACCGTCCGGGCTGTTGTCGTCGGCGACGAGGATGTGTGCCTCTGGTACCGATGCCCGAGCCCTGGTGATGATCGATTTTATGTTGTCCGACTCGTTGTAGGTCGGGACAACAATCAGCACCTTGCCCAGGTCCACGATGCCAGCCTTTTCGTCAATGGTCACAGCGCGGTGGACCATGATACCGCAGGGTGCTGGCAATCAACCCGTCCCAACTATGACCCCTACGAGGCCGTAACCGGACAGCCTGAGCCGCTCTTTGCGATCATGGTTGGTCCATGTTCGACGCCGTACGCGAACGCCGGCTCGCCAGGAAGGTGGCCGGTTTCGACCGGCCGCGGCACCTCGGCGTGCTCCTCGACGTCCCGCCGCCGCCGGACCGGGTACCGGCCTCGATCACGGATCTGTTGGCCTGGTGCCATGAGTGCGGCATCGAGATCGTCACGCTCTGGCTACGGCCGACGGCGTCGACCCAACATCGGGTCGTCGAGATGCTCGCCACGGCAGTACCCGACCTGCTGCGCCGGAATGCGCCCTATACGCCCCACTTCATCGACCCGGCTGGGCTGCTCCCGTTCGTCGTGGCCGCTCCCAACGGCGGCCGCCCCATCGGCAGACCCGTGACGATCGCGATCGGGTACGACGGTCACGACGAGGTGACCCAGGCCGTCCGCGCGGCGCTCGCCGTGCATGCCAAGTCCGGTCTCACGCTCGGCGAGGCGGCCGACGCCCTCGCCCTCGACGACATCACGAGCCACGTCTACACCAGCGGGTACCCCGACCCGGACCTGATCATCAGGACGTCCAACCGGCACCGGCTCGACAGCTTCCTGCTGTGGCAGGCGGCCCGCTCGGAGTTCTGGTTCCACCGGCGGCGCACTTCGCGGTTCCGGAAGGTCGACTTCCTCGCGGCCCTGCGCGACTACGGGACCCGGCACCGCCGCTACGGTGCCTGAGCCTGTTTGCGCCGGCCCGGGCCTCAGCTAGCGCGCAGGCTAGGCGGCTGTCGCGCGGCTCGAGTACCAGCCCTCGCCGAAGTGCTCCGGCGCAGCGGCCGGCGGGTCGGCGCGGTGGGTCGTGACCGCCGGCCGGGGACGGAACACGTGGCTCAGCAGGGCGTCGAGGTGCCAGACGCGGCTCGGCATACCGAGCTTGATCCAAAACCGCTCGCGGATCCCGTCGTGCGCCGTGACGGCCAGCTCGACCGCACTCATCCGCAGGTCCGGGGTCCAGTCGACGTTGGTCAGGTCCCGCACGTCGGCGTTGAGGTAGAGCCGGATCCGGTGCAGAAACCTCGTCTCGGTCGTGACCACCAGCCTGCGCTGGGTGAGCAGCAGCAGGTGCTCGCCGTTCAGCGGTCGCTCGGGCCGGAGGCACCGGTTGATGAAGACGGTGGCATCGTCCGGTTCGACGCAGCGCCGGATGGCCGGCATGTGACGGCTGACGGTGGGGATGGGCAACGCCGCCTCGGCCGTGGCAGGCAGGAAGGTACGTGAGAACACGTCCATGCGGGGTTCAACGATCCGGCCGCCGCCCGGCGACGCGTTTCACCCTCCCGCGGACGCGCGGCGGCCCACCCCCGCGAGGGAGTGGGCCGCCGGTGTGAGTTGGGTCAGTGCGGTCGTACCGAGATCAACTGCGTCTCGTTGTTGGCGCGGTTGTCGTGACTGAGGATCATCAGACCAAGCGCCGGGGTCTGCGCGAACTCGGGGCTGATCATGACCGTCTCGGTCGCCGAGCCGTTCGGCGCGACGACGTCGAACATGCCGTTGCTGATCGCCGGCGTGAACGCGTTGAACGAGGCCACCCCGTCTACGACGTCGACCGAGTTGTCGGTCAGGTCGAACGCCTGGACGTGGTACCGGAACCGCGGGTTGTCAGCCGACAGGCACGGCGAGCCCGACGCGCACAGCGACGAGAACAGTGCCGGAAGAGCCGCCGACGTGCTGTCGAACGGCGCGTCCGCCAGGAACGCGGCGGGGGAACGGGCGCCGGTGCGCAGGTCGAACACGAACGACCCGAACCGCCCGTCGGAACTACCGGTGGTCACCAACCCGACGTCCGCCCCGACAACGGCGTAGTCGTCCACACCGTCGAGGTTGACATCGAGGAAGATGTCGATCTCGTTGGTGCTGGCGTTCGACCACCGCTTGTTGGTGCCGACGCCGAAGGCCAGAACACCCGCGTCCGGGAAGGTCTGGGCGCCTACGGCCCGGATGTCGTTGGAGCCGAGACTCCGCTCACGACCGTCCGAGAGGCCCCAGGCGTACCAGTCCGCCG
Source organism: Micromonosporaceae bacterium (assembly GCA_035650075.1). Taxonomy (GTDB): domain Bacteria; phylum Actinomycetota; class Actinomycetes; order Mycobacteriales; family Micromonosporaceae; genus DASSUC01. The sequence continues at coordinate 27,031 of DASRII010000493.1, forward strand.
CACCGGTGGTGGCACCGTTCTTGTTCGTCACGGTCGCGACGGCCGAGCCGGTGTTGCCGAGTGCCCGGGCGTCGATCTTCGTTTCGATGTTCGACGTGGCGTCCTGCACGAGGTAGTACGGCACCCGCAGGGCCACCCCGTTGTTCGCCCCGCCGACCGGCGAGAACGTGACCAGGCCGGCCACGTCGTTGAAGGCGCTGGAGTCGCCGGCCGTTGCCACGGGCACGGCGAGCGTCACCTTGACCGTGGCCTCGCTGCGGGCCGGTACCGTCACCTGCGACTTGTTGAAGGTCGTGGTGTGCGGCGAGCCCGCCGCCAGGGCGGCACCCACATTGAACCTGATCGAGCTGTTGCTGAAGTTCCGCAACGTGATCGTCTTGCTCTGGTTGTAGTTGCTGCTCAGCTCGGCGTAGCCGAAGTTCAGCGTCGCCGTGCCCGGGTCACCCAGCGCCACGACCTGGGTCTGGGTAGCTCCGGGCGCCTGGATCAGACCGGTACCGGCGATCCTCGTCCGGTAGGTGGTCACCTTGGCCGGGTCGGCCGTGTTGACGATCGCGGCTTTCCAGTACTGCACCTTGCGCCAGCTCGGGTGAGCCTGACGCACCAGCGCCGCCATGCCCGCGGTGTGCGGGGCCGCCATCGACGTACCCGAGATCACCGCGAAGCTGTTGCCGGTACCGATGCCGGTCGAGAAGATGCTGACGCCTGGCGCGGTCACGTCCGGCTTGAGCCAGCTGTCACCGGTCCGGGGGCCACCCGAGGTGAAGCTCGCCGGAGCGAGGAAACCCGGGTTGGGGATCGTGAAGGCGGTCATCGAGACCGTACCGCCGTCCGCGGCGCTGACCGCCCCGGCGCTAGCCAGGGAGACGCCGAGGAACGGGATGGTGACGGTGAACGGTTCGCCGGTGTCGGGGTTGCTGGTGATCGGACCCTCGAACGGCGGCAGCGCGTTGACGTTGTTCACCATCAGGACCGCGGCCGCACCGGCCTGCTGGCCGAAGATCGCCCGGGCCACGCGGGCACAGGTACCGCGCGCGGTGACCACGAGCGCGCCGGCCACGCCGGGCACCCGGTACTCGTTCGGGTCACAGCCGAGCGAGATGCCGCCCGTCGAGTTACGCAGCACCTTCACCGGAAGCGACGTACCGTCCGGCAGGGCGATGCCGTTGGCGTTGATCGCGTCGATCGTCGGGCCCGTGGACAGCGCCAGGTGCGAACCTGGGTTGCTGGCCGTCGGGTCGCTCGCGGCGACGCTGATCACGTGGCTGCCGGAGGCCGGCGAGCCGGTGATGTACGGGTTCGGGCCGGAGTTGCCGGCCGACGCGACAACGATGACGCCCGCGCGAGCCGCGTTGTTGGACGCGACCGCGCTCGGGTCGTCGGCGCTGCCGAACGGCGAGCCGAGCGACATGTTGATGACGTCCATGTCGTGGTCGACTGCCCACTCGATGGCGTCGACGGTCACGTCGGTCGAACCGGCGCAGCCGAACACGCGCACCCCGTACAGCTCGGCCAGGGGGGCCACACCGGGCCCGACCAGCCAGTTGTTGCCACTGATCGTGGTGTCGTTGTAGGGACCGGTGTACCGGTTGCCGTTGGCCAGCACACCGAACCCGGTGGCCGTACCGGCAACGTGGCTGCCGTGGCCGTTGCAGTCCAGGGGGTTCGGGTCCGGGTGCGGTACCGGCTGGAAGTTCGGGTCGCCCGGGTCGGCGTTGTAGCTGTCGCCGACCAGGTCGATGCCGCCCTTGACCTTGGGTGCGTTCGGCCCGAAGAACGCCGGGTCCGCCGGCGCGGTCTCGTTGGCGTGCGCCGCGTCGTACGCCGCGGCCGTACCCGCCCCACCGAAGTTGGCGTGGGTCCAGTCGATGCCGGTGTCGATGACGGCAATCTTGATGCCCTCACCGTGGAACCCGTTGAGGCCGTCCCACACCGCCGGGGCGCCGATGAGTGGCACGCCCTTTGTGTTGTCCGGCTTCATCGGATACACCTTGTGCACCGCGACGACGTTCGGAATGTCCAGTAGGGACGGAATCCGGTTCGCCGCAATACTCACTTTGAATCCGTTGTACGACGACTGGTAGCTGCCCAGCACGGTGCCCCCGAGCTCGCGAGCTCGCTGTGTAGCCGGTGCCTGCACCTTCCGGAGTTGGTCCTTGCGTTGTTGCTTCTGGCTGGTCGAAAACTCGACGCCCGCGTTCGCCTCTGCCACGGTCACCGCGTCGCCGGCCATTTCTACGACGACGGTGGTCGGCTTGTTGCTCAGGCCGATCGGCTTCGTGACGACGGTCGAGCCGTCAGGCAGCCGAACGAACCGATCCGGAGGCGCCGCGAGCCCTCCGGCCGCGCCGGCATTGGCCCCTCCGCCCAACACCGCGGCGGCTCCGATCAGTACGGCTGCACCGAGCAAACCAACAGCCCGTTTTCTTGTCGTATCTCGCATGCACACTCCCCATCTCAACGCCGAGACACAGGTGGTCTCCAGACATCTAAAAGTGAGAAAGGTTTGTGAGCAAGACTTATGACACGCCGACTTATGGTGGCGGATGGTCAACACATGTCGAGAATGGTGGCGTTTGCCATGCCGCCGCCTTCGCACATGGTCTGCAGGCCGTACCGCAGACCGTTGTCGCGCATGTGATACAGCATCGTGGTCATGATTCGCGCACCAGACGCACCCAGCGGGTGACCGAGCGCAATCGCCCCGCCCCTGGGATTGAGCTTTGCCGGGTCGGCTCCGGTTTCCGCCAGCCACGCCAACGGCACCGGAGCGAACGCTTCGTTGACTTCGTACACGTCAATGTCCTCTATGCCCAGCCCCGCGCGGCGCAGCGCCTTGGCCGTCGCCGGGATGGGCGCGGTCAGCATGATGACCGGATCGTCCGCCGTGACGACTGCGGTGTGGATGCGCGCCCACGGCCGCAGCCCGTGCGCGGCCGCCCAGTCCGAGGTCGTGATGGCCAGCGCGGCGGCGCCGTCGGAGATCTGCGACGCCGAGCCGGCGGTCACGACGCCGTCGGGCCGGAACGGAGTAGCCAGTTCGCCGAGCCTGGCCAGTGACGTGTCGCGGCGGATGCCCTCGTCGGCGGTGATGCCGTCGATGCCGGCCAGCTCCGCGTCGAAGAGGCCGGAGTCCGCCGCGGCGGCGGCCCGCTGGTGGCTCGCCAGGCTGTACTCGTCGAGTTGGCTCCGGCTCAACCCCCACCGCGCGGCCATCAGCTCCGCGCCGACGCCCTGGTTGAACGGGATCGTGGCGTCGTCCGCGAAGCCCTCCACCCCGGCGTACCGGGTCCGCACCCCGTCGCCGAACGGCGTGCCCTCGCCGACCGAGGAGTTGAGCGGCACTCGGGTCATCGACTCGACTCCCCCGGCGACGACGAGGTCCGCCTGGCCGGCGGCCACCGCGGCGGCGGCGAAGTGGATGGCCTGCTGGCTCGAGCCGCACTGGCGGTCGAGCGTGGTCCCGGGCACGGTCTCCGGCCAGCCCGCGGCGAGCACGGCACTTCGCGCGACGTTCCACGACTGGTCGCCGACCTGCATCACGCAGCCCCAGACCACGTCGTCGACGTCCGCCGGGTCGAACCCGGTGCGCTCGGTCAACGCCGTGAGCACGTGCGCCGAGAGGTCGACCGGGTGCACGTGGGAGAGGCCACCCTTGCGCCGGCCCACCGGCGTCCGCACCGCACCGACGACCACCGCATCCCGCACGGCCCGATGCTAACGCGCCAGCCGGCATGGCAGGCTGATCGTCATGCAATGGCGGGTGCCTCGCTCGAGGGTGGTGCTCGAGTTCATCGGTGCGGGGGTGTTCCTGGTGGCCGGGCCGCTCCTGGCGCTCGGCGATCGGCTCGCACTCTGGCTCGCCCTGGCCGCCGCGCTGGGTCTGGCGATCTCCGCCGTGCGCGATCTGGTCGCGCCCGTCCGGATCGCCGCCGACCACGACGGGGTGACGGTGGTCGTCGGGTTCAGCGGCCGTCGCCGGTTGCCCTGGTCACAGGTGGAACGGGTACGCGTCGACGCCCGGCGACGCCTCGGCGTCACCACGGAACTCGTCGAGATCGACGCGGGCGAGTCCATATATCTCTACGGCGAACGCGAACTGGGCGCCCCCGCCCACGACGTAGTAGAGGCCCTCACCCAGCTCTCCTCTGGTCGATCATGAACTTTGTTGGGGGCTCGACGGCGTGTCGTGCTACCAACTTCATGATCAACCGGGAGGGGGAGGCGTCAGGCGGCTGAGGCGGCGGCGAAGGTCAGGCCCAGCAGGGCCACGGTGACGCCGGCGCAGACGGCTACCTGGACGGCGGTCCGTTTCTCCTTCGGGGCGTACGCGAGCCCGGCCGCCACCACGCCCCCGGTCACCAGCCCGCCGATGTGTCCCGCGATCGAGATGCCCGGTACCGCGAACGTGATCACGAGGTTGAGCACCAGGATCGGGACTACCGACGAGGTATCCCGGCGGAGCCGTCTGAGCACCACAAACAACGCGGCGAACAACCCGAACAGAGCGGTCGAAGCGCCCGCGGTCAGCGAGTTGGGGAAGAGCACGTACGCGGCCACGTTCCCGCCGAGCCCGGAGATGAGGTACAGCGCCACGAACCGGACCGGGCCGAGCGCCGCCTCGAGGGTGCGCCCCAGCACCCACAGCGCCCACATGTTGAACAGCAGGTGGATGAGCCCGTAGTGAATGAACATGGCAGTGAACAGCCGGTAGTACGCACCGTCGTCGATCCCGGGCAGGACCGTGCCGCTCAGCGGGCTCGTGACGTCCACGACCGTGCCCGCCGCGGTCAGCTTGATCGGGATGCCGATCACCGCGCCGTACGCCTGGATCGGGCCGGCATCGGTGAAGAACCCACCGAGCAGCGACTGGGGGCCGCCCATCAGTACCCCGATCAGCGCCGCCGCGATGTTGAGGGCGACGAGCGCGATCGTGACGTACCCCTGCTGGCCCACCGGGCTGCCACCGAAGGCCGTGGTGGCCCGGCGGACCGTCCGGCGCCCCTCGGCTACGCACTCCGGACACTGGTGACCGACCGATGCCTCGCGCATGCAGTCGGGGCAGATCGGTCGGTCACAGCGAGTGCAGCGGACGTACGTCTCCCGCGAAGGATGGCGGTAGCAGACCGGAACCGACACGGGGTGCGCCATGTCCGCAAGCGTACGTGGGGGAAGGTACTGGCGGTCCAGCGCCGGCCTTCGCCGGCCCGGGGCTAGGCGCCCACCCGCGCGATCTCCACGCGCTCGATGACGATGTCGTTCACCGGCCGGTCACCCGGGCGGGTCTGGGTGGTGCCGATCGCGTCGACGACCTTCTGGGAGGCGTCGTCGGCGACCGTACCGAAGATCGTGTGCTTGCCGTTCAGCCACGTGGTCGCCGCGGTGGTGATGAAGAACTGCGAGCCGTTGGTACGCGGTCCGGCATTCGCCATCGCCAGCAGGTACGGCCGGTCGAAGGTCAGCTCCGGGTGGATTTCGTCCTCGAACTGGTAGCCCGGTCCGCCCCGGCCGGTCCCCGTCGGGTCACCGCCCTGGATCATGAAGTTGTCGATGACGCGGTGGAAGATCGTGCCGTTGTAGTAGGGTCCGCTGCCCGGCTGGCCGGTACGCGGGTCGACATAGTCCCTCGTGCCCTCGGCGAGCTCGACGAAGTTCCGCACGGTCTTCGGCGCGTGGTTGGGGAACAGTTCCACCCGGATCGGGCCGGCGGACGTGTGCAGGGTCGCGTAGATGGCCTCGGCCACGGTTCGACTCCTTGGATCGTGGGTTAGCTCGACCCAGGGATCCTTTCATGTGGCCCATTCCAGTGGTGCGGAGGTATCCGAAGAGGGAGGATAACGGAGAAAGCCGCATAGGGGGGTGTAACGGGATGGGACTACGGCGCCGTCGCAGTCACACCGAGCTCATGCGCGACGAGCTCGGTGAGAGCTTGGAACATTTCGTACAGGCCGCAACATATGCAGCAGGCGGCATGGGTGCGGCGGTCGGCCCTCGGGTGTCCGCCGCGAAGGACTATGTGTCGCCCGGTATCGATCGCATCCGCAGTACCGCTACCGACAGCTGGGACGCCACGATGGCGGCCTTCGCACCGATGGTGCTGGCCGCGCGGGACGGGGCCCGGCAGGCGAGAGAGGCGCAGTTGAAGGCGATGAAGAAGCAGCAGCAGTCCTCCCGCAACCGCTCGACCATCCTGGTCGCGCTGGCCGCCGCCGGTGCCGCGCTCGGCATTGCCGCGGCGTACGTCGCCCGCCGCCGGCGTCAGCAGTGGGCCGAGTACGACCCGAACCAGGCGTTGGAACAGGCCCACGAGGACGCGAAGTCCACTGTGGACAAGGTGGCCGACAAGACCAGCGAGACCGCGCACAAGGTAGCCGAGAGGACGTCGACGGCGTCCAGCAAGGCGGTCAGCAAGGTGAAGGACTCGGCCGACGACCTCGTCCGCAAGGCGGGCAGCCCCGGTCGGAACAGCCGTAGCTGATCACAGCCAACCCGATCGCCGGAACCGCCGGTACAGCCCGAGCGCGAGCAACACCATCAACGCGAGCACGACCGGGTAGCCGTACTTCATGTGCAGCTCGGGCATGAACCGGAAGTTCATGCCGTAGATACCGGCGATCAGGGTCTGCGATGCGGCGATGGCGGCCCACGCCGCAATCTTGCGTAGGTCGTTGTTCTGGTCGACGGTCACCTGGCCGAGCCGGGCGGCGAGGATCGAGTTGAGCAGCTCGTCGAACGACGTGACCTGCTCGACCGTGCGGTTGACATGGTCGAGCGCGTCCCGGAAGTAGCGGCGCAGCTTCGGCGGTACCTCGGCGTCCTCCGCGGCCAGCGTGGCCAGTGGGCGCTGCAGTGGCGCCGCGCACCGGCGGAACTCGGAGAGCTCCCGCTTGAGCTGGTAGATGCGCTGTACGCCACCGCGGGCGTGCCGCGAGAACGCCCTCTCCTCCAGCACGTCGATGTCGTGCTCGACCTTCTCGACCAGCTCGACGTAGCGGTCGACGATGTGATCGGTCACCCCGTACGCCACTGCCCACGGGCCGAGCCGCAGCAGGTTCGGCTTGGTCTCCAGCTCGGCGCGCACCGGCGCGAGCGGGCAGGTCGACCCGTGCCGTACCGAGATGACGTACTGGTCGCCGATCAGCAGGATCACATCGCCGGTCTCGACGACCTCGGAGGTCTCGGTCAGCTCCTCGTGCTCGACGTACCGGGCGGCGCGCAGGACCAGCACGCTGACGTCGGATGTACCGGACTGCTCGAGCTTCGGGCGTTGGCCCGGTTGGAGGGCGTCCTCGACCGCCAATTCGTGCAGGCCGAACGCGCCGGCCACCTCGGCCATCTCGGACTGGCTCGGCTCGTGCAGGCCGAGCCACACGAACCCGTCGCCGCGCGCCCGCGCCTCGGCCAGCGCGTCCGCGTACCCCTGTGAACCGGACTGGCGTACCCCGCCGACGTACAGTCCACAGTCGACGATCGCGCTCCGGTCCGGCTGGCCCGGGGCCTTGCTGGGCGACGTCCATATCCGGGTGACCGCACGCACGGGCGCGGCCCACGCCCGGGTCAGGTTCCGCCCGCTGTCGTCGCTCGCAGACACGCCGTCAGGGTACGCGCCACTTACGGTGGCGCCGCGGCGGCGAGGTTCGCCGCCGCGGCGCCGTTGGGGGGCGGGGGGTAGTGAATACGGATGTACCCGCGCATGACGAGTACATCGGCAGCATTGTGATCCATACACCGCACCCGCGATGCCCCACTCGGCAACCGTGGAACGGATTGTCGGGTATCCGACAGTTTCTATCGCTGAATGGCCGCGACCGCCTCGGCCAGACGCCGGACGCCTGGCTCGATCTGGTCCGCCGTCACCGCGGAGAACGCCAGCCGCAGTGCGTGGTGCCCGCCCTCGAGCAGGAAGTCGCTGCCCTTGACGACGGCGACGCCGCGCTTCTCCGCCTCCGGTACCAGCGCCGCGACATCCACTGTGGACGGAAGCTCGACCCACAGGAAGTAGCCGCCGTCGGGCTCGGTGAACCGGACTCCGGGAATGTGCTCCCGCAACGCCGCGGCCAGCAGGCGTGCGCGCCCGGCCAGAGCCTCGCGAACGGTCGCGATCGATCGGTCGATGGCGCCGGAGACGCAGAACTGGTACACGATCGCCTGCGCGACCATGCCCGCGGAGATGTACGTACTGGTCGCCCGCCGGGCGATGTCCGCGATCAGCTCCGGCTGCCCGACGAGGTACCCCACCCGCAGTCCAGGGCAGATCGTCTTGGTGAACGACGAGGCGTGTACCACGCGGTCGGGGTCGAGGGACAGCAGCGAGGGCAGTGGCTCGCCACGGAACCGGATGTCGGCGTACGGGTCGTCCTCGAACACCGTGAAGTCGTACTCCCGGGCGAGCCCGAGCAACGCGTGCCGCTTCTCCGCCGATAGCGTCACGCCGGCTGGGTTCTGGTAGTTCGGGATCACGTGCGCCAGGCGGGGCCGCACCCCGGACTCCAGCAGCTTGCGGAGCTCGTCCGGGTCGAGCCCGTCGGCCTGCAGCGTCACCTGGTGCACGGCCGCGCCCATGGTCCGCAGGTTCAGCAGCGTCCGGTCGTACGTCGGCCGTTCCACCACGACCGCGTCGCCGGCGCGGACGATGTGCTGGAACAGGAACGCGTCGGCCTGCAACGAGCCGTTCGTGACGAGTACCCGGTCGGTCTCGACACCGTGCTTCGCGGCGATCCACTCCCGCAGGGGCGGATATCCGTACGCCGTGCCGTAGGCGGTGACCCCGACCGGATCGGTCCGGAAGGCTTGGACGGCCGCTGCCTCGAGGCCTTCCACGTCGATGATGTCGAGCGACGGGGCACCCCGGGCGAACGAGATGAGCATGACTGCAGAGCCTACTTGTCGTCGATCGGACGTAATGGTGGTGCCCGGTCAGTCCCACACACCAGGATCGGTGCGGGGTGGTGGGACGTGAGAACGGCAAGGGTGCAGCGTGGGGTGTGGGAGGCACGGTACGTCGCGTGGCTCGTTCCGGTCGATGCGCTGGTCGGGGTGTACGGGGCGGCGTTCGCCCTGTTCCTGCACCCCGGGACGGCGGAGGGCCGAACGTATGCCTGGCTGACCGTCCTGCTGCCGGCGGCCTGGTTGGTCGCGTTGCTGTTCGGGCGGGCGTACGAGACCAGGAGCCTTTTCGTCGGCAACGAGGAGTACCAGCGGTTGGTCCGGGCGGGACTCGCCTTGACCGCGGCCATCGCGATCGTGCTGTACGCGTTCGACGTCTACATCGCGCGTGACTACCTGCTGGTCGCGATGCCGTCGATGGTCGTCTTCGGGGTGGTCGCCCGGTACCTGATGCGAGCCCGCCTGCACCGCGCGTGGGGTCGCGGTGAGTGCCTGCGGCGGGTCGTGGTGGTCGGTCATCCGCGGGCCGTGGCCGAGCTGACCCGGCGGTTGAAGCGCGAGCCGTACCACGGCCTGACGGTCGTGGCGGCGTGCCGGCCGCTCGACGACGTCGCCGTCGTCGCGTGGCGGGCGGAGGCCGATACCGTCGTGGTCCTGCCCTGCCCGGAGCTCGACGGCGCAGCGGTCCGGCGGTTGGCCTGGCAGCTCGAGCTCGACGACGTCGATCTGATCATGGCGAGTGCGTTGATCGAGGTGGCCGGCGGTCGGACCACCCTCCGCCCGGTCGACGGCCTGCCGTTGTTGCACGTCGAACACCCGAGGCTGGGCGGCGTACGCCGGGTCGTGAAGTCGGTGACCGACCGGTGTGCGGCGGCGGCCGCGCTCGTCCTGCTGGCCCCGTTGTTCGTCGCGATCGCGGCGGCCGTCCGGTGGCAGCCGGGCAGTGCGGGCCCGGCGTTCACCCGCAAGCGTGGCGTGGGACGTGCCGGTCGGGAGTTCCTCGTCTACAAGTTCCGCGCCCGGGCCGATTCGGTGCTCACTCCCGTGGGCCGGTGGCTGCGGAGGTATTCACTGGAGGGCCTGCCGCGGCTGATCAACGTCATACGCGGCGAGATGTCCCTGGTCGGCCCGCCGCCGTGGCTGCCCGGTGACCTCGTGGCCAGCACGGTCGACGTCAAGCGCCGGCTCGTGGTCAAGCCGGGACTGACCGGGCTCTGGCGGCTTTCCGGCGGCGCCGATCTGCCGTGGGAGGAGGCCATGCGGCTCGATCTGCGGTACGTGGAAAACTGGTCGCTCACGCTCGACCTGGTGATCGTGATTCGCACGATCACCTCGGCCCTCCGCTCGTCGAGCCTTGCGGTCGGCATACCGAAGGGACTCCAGTAATGGATGATCACGCATTGGCGGCGTGGCTGGCCGAGGTCGCCGGCGATGCGTTGCTCGTGTTGCGCGAGGAGTCGGGCTTCGATGACCCGGCCACGCTGAAGGCCGCCGGGGACAAGCGGTCGCACGACGTACTGATGACCGAGCTGCGCCGGGCCCGACCGGCCGACGCCGTGCTCTCCGAGGAGGGGGCTCGCCAGGATCCCGCCCGGCTGAGTGCGGACCGGGTGTGGATCGTCGACCCGCTCGACGGCACGCGGGAGTTCTCCGAAGCCGGGCGGGACGACTGGGCGGTGCACATCGCCCTCTGGCAGCGCTCGACACAGGGCCTGGTCGCGGGCGCCGTCGCGATGCCGGCCCGGGGGCTCGTGCTGCGCGCGGATCAGCCGCCGCCGTTGCCCGCCGACCGCGAGGGCCAGATCAGGCTGGCGTGCAGCCGTACCCGGCCGCCGGCCTTCCTCGCCGACCTGGCCGACGCGCTGGGTGCCTGCCTGGTGCCGATGGGTTCGGCCGGGGTGAAGGCGTGTGCGGTGGTCACCGGCGAGGTCGACGCGTACGTGCACGCGGGTGGCCAGTACGAGTGGGACTCGGCCGCACCGGTGGCGATTGCCCAGGCGGTCGGCGTACACACATCGCGCGTCGATGGCCGCCCGCTCACCTACAACCAAGCTGATCCACTCCTGCCTGACCTGCTGGTTTGCCGTTCCGCGGTGGCCGCCCGCATCCTCGACGCACTGCGCGTCCTCATCTGAGTCGCACCGTTGAGACTGGCTTTCGCCCGGAAGCCGGTGCACAATGCGATGTCGGTCGAGGAAGAGGAGAGTTTGTGTCCTCCGATACCGGGAGACCGCGCGTCACACAGCGTGATGAGTACTACGAGGTAGAGCCCGTACGGGTACCCGCTCCGCGGCGACCGCACGGGCACTCGGCTACTCGCCCTCGCCGGTCGGCGCAGACGGGCGTACCGCTCGGGTTCAAGCTGACCGTTGCCGGGCTGGGCTTGGCACTGCTCGGTACCGGCGGCGGCCTCGTCGTCGCGTGGACGCAGGCGGACTCGGTATCCCGCCCGCAGAGTTCGGCGATTTCGGCCATCGAAGACACGTTCTACGTCGACCAGGAGCCGGCGGTCGACCGCAGTTCGGTCCTCGAATTGTTGGCGGTCGACACGCCGGCCAAGCGGGCGACCACGTACCTGAAGTTCGACAATCCGCCGCTACCGGAGCCGGGTCGGATCGACTCCGTCCGGTTGGAGACCACGTCGAACTCGCCGCAGCCCGGCGGCGTACACCTGTACCGGGTCCCGGACACGACCTGGGCCGCGCCGGAGTTCGTCGACACCGGACCGCCGGCCGCGGCCGCTCTCGTGGCGACGGCGGCGTCCGAGGCCGGCGCCACGTCGCTGTCCTTCGACGTGACGAATGTGGTGAACGCGCCGGGGACGTACGCATTCGCGGTCGTATCTCCCAAGGGCGACCGGCCGGTCCGAATGTTCGCGTCGGAGCACGGCGACGACGGCCCACGGCTGGTGGTGTCGTGGACCCCGACCCCGCCCCGCGGCCATCCGGCGGAGGCGATCCAGCCGGGTCTCGGTACCGGAACCCCCACCGCCCTGCCCTCGGCGGACGCGTCATTCGGGCAGGCGTCGCCCACCCCCGGCGTCTCGCCGCTCCCACCGGTCGGCGGCAACCGTGCTCTGGCGGGCGCGTCGGTCAGCCTGCGCAGCGGCGAAACGTGGGCCCAGGGCGTCGCGCGGGCGGACCGCACGTACGGCCCGCTGCAGATGGTCCGGGTTTTCTACCCGGGGCTGCCGCCGTCGTGGAACGGCAGCCGCTCGGACGTCGTCGACCGCACGGTCGTGGTGTCGTTCAAGGCCGGCCCGCGGGACGTGAACTCCGGCAAGCACGACACGCTGCTCGCTAACTGGTTCGCCAGCGTGCCGAAGGACCGCGACACGTACTGGGTGTACTTCCACGAGCCCGAGGACGACATCGAGGCCGGCGCGTTCACGCCGACCGACTACCGGGCCGCCTGGCGGCGCATCGCCGGCCTCGCCGACCGCGCGGGCAACCGTCGGCTGCGCGCGACGCTCGTGCTCATGTGCTACACGCTCACGCCCAGCTCGGGGCGAAATTGGCGGGACTACTACGCGGGCGACGACGTGATCGAGACGCTCGGCTGGGACTGCTACAACCAGAGCTGGGGCAAGGGCGAGTACGCCGATCCGGCCACGATGTTCGCCAGGTCGGTCGAGGTGTCCAAGGCGGCCGGCAAGTCGTTCGGGTACGCCGAGATGGGCAGCAAGATGGTCGCCGGTGACAGCGGCACCCGCAGGGCGGCATGGTTGCGAGCGGTGGGCGCCCACGTGCGCAGCCAGGGGGCGGCCTGGGTGTCGTACTTCGACTCGACGGTCGGCGGCGAGTACCGGCTGCTCGACGCGGCGAGCCAGCAGGCGTGGATGAGCGTCTGCCGAAGTTAGAAAAAATCTCGAGGGCCCGTGTCGATTCCGCGTCTGCTCGTTCGAGGCGCTGGTATGACCGACACGAAGAGCCTTCTGAAGTACGGCATCATCGCCGGCCCGCTGTATGTCACGGTGTCCCTGGCTCAGGCACTGACCCGGGACGGCTTCGACCTCACCCGGCACCCGTGGAGTCTGCTGAGCAACGGCGACCTCGGCTGGATCCAGATCACCAACTTCGTCCTGACCGGCCTGCTGGTTGTCGCGTTCGCGGTCGGCCTGCGGCGCGTCGACTCGGGCAAGTGGGCGCCACGCCTGATCGGGGTGTACGGCGTCAGCCTGATCTGTGCCGGAGTGTTCCGGGCGGATCCGGCACTCGGCTTCCCACCCGGTACGCCCGACGGCGCCACCGACATCAGCTGGCACGGCTTCCTGCACTTCCTCGCCGGAGGCGTCGGCTTCACCTGCCTCGTCGTCGCGTGCTTCGTGGTGGCTCGCCGGTTCGCGCCGGTGTTCTCCATCGTCACCGGCGTCGTGCTGGCCGTCGGGTTCGGCGGCGTAGCGTCCGGCGTCGGACCCACCCTGGGCTTCGTCGCCGCGGTTCTCCTCACCTGGGCCTGGATCTCGGCCCTGGCCGTCTACCACTACCGGAAAGGTTGATCACAATGCGTTACATCGTTCTGCTCAAGGGCGCGGAGATCACGACCCCGCCACCGCCGGAGCTGATGGAGGCCATCATGAAGCTCGGCGAGGAAGCGACCAAGGCCGGAGCACTGCTGGACACCGCAGGGCTGTCCCCGAGCGCGGCGGGCGCGAAGGTCGCACTGTCCGCGGGACGGCTGAGCATCACCGACGGACCGTTCGCGGAGGCCAAGGAAATGATCAGCTACGCGCTGTACGAGGTGCGGTCCAAGGAGGAGGCGGTGGAGTGGACCTCCCGGTTCATGAAGCTGCACCGGGACCTCTGGCCGGGCTGGGAGGGCGAGGCAGACGTGCTGAAGGTGTTCGGACCCGAGGACTTCTAGCTAGCCGCGGATGATTGGATCGGTAGCCGTGCAGGCTACCGATCCTCATCGTGTCGTCGAGGCGGTGTGGCGTATCGAGGCGGCCCGGATCATCGCCGGGTTGGCTCGGATCGTGCAGGACGTCGGCCTCGCCGAGGAGCTCGCGCAGGACGCGTTGGTCGCCGCGCTCGAGCAGTGGCCGGAGTCGGGGGTGCCGGACAATCCCGGCGCGTGGTTGATGGCGACCGCGAAACACAAGGCGATCGACGTACTGCGGCGACGTGCGGCGTACGACCGGAAGCTCGTCGAGGTCGGTCGGGACATCGACCAGCGGGACGAGCCGGATCTGGCCGCCGCGGCCGACGACTACATCGGCGACGACCTGCTGCGACTCATCTTCGCCGCCTGCCATCCGGTGCTGTCGACCGAGGCGCGCGTCGCGCTCACCCTCCGCCTGCTCGGCGGCCTGACGACCGACGAGATCGCCCGGGCGCTGCTGGTGTCCGAACCCACCGCCGCGCAACGCATCGTGCGGGCCAAGCGGACCCTGGCGGCGAAACGGGTACCGATCGAGCTGCCCCCGCCGTCCGACATCGCCGAGCGGCTGGCATCCGTCCTCGAGGTCATCTACCTCATCTTCAACGAGGGCTACTCGGCGACGGCCGGCGACGACTGGATGCGACCGGCGCTGTGTGCGGAGGCACTGCGCCTCGGCCGGATCCTGGCCGGCCTGCTGCCGAAGGAACCAGAGGTACACGGCCTGGTCGCGCTCATGGAGATCCAGGCCTCGCGGACCCGGGCGCGTACCGGCTCGTCGGGTGAGCCGGTGCTGCTGCTCGATCAGGATCGTCGGCGCTGGGACCGACTGCTCATCCGGCGCGGGCTGGAGGCGCT
>DASRII010000494.1:0-19489 GCA_035650075.1 Micromonosporaceae bacterium
AGCGCCTCCACCGACCACGACTTGAACGCGTCGGCGCCGATGCCGTAGACGGTGTCGGTCGGCAGCACCACGAGATCCCCGCGCTGCACAGCCTCGATGGCGGCCTTGATGCCGGCGTCGCGCTCGGCGAGCGTACGGCAGTCGTAGAGCATCACAAGGTGTCAGTCTGCCACCGCCCGGCACAGTCCATTGTCAGGGGAGCGAGATGGTCGTCATCGCGACCACGGCGTTCCCATGACCTTGTCAAGTCCGCTGGGCGGTTACGAACCGTGGCAGGCCGGCGAGGTCCCGGTGGTCCTCAACCGTTTCGAAGACCCCCGAAGCGCGCAGCAGATCCGGAACCACCACCCCGTGCGAGTCGTCGTGCTCGATCCCGAGCCAGCCGCCCGGACGGAGCAGGCGCGCCGCGACCGACACGACCGGGCGGATGACGGCCAACCCGTCCGGACCGCCGAACACCGCCTCGGCCGGGTCGTGCTCGGAGACCTCGGCGGGCACCGCGGAGCCGGACGGCACGTACGGCGGGTTCGACACCACCACGTCCACCTGACCGTCCAATGTAGACAACAGCACAGGGTCGAGGACGGAGCCAGACACCACCTCGATGCCGGGGTACGCGGAGGCGTTGCGGCGTAGCCATGAAAGCGCCGCGGAAGAGGACTCCACAGCGTACACAGTGGACCCAGGGGCCTCCGTGGCCACGGACAGTGCGATCGCCCCCGACCCGGCACACAGGTCCACGACTGTCGCGGACGGTCGAGGCAGTACCGAAAGCACCCAGTCCACCAGTAACTCGGTCTCCGGCCGTGGAACGAACACACCCGGGCCCACGGCCAGCTCCAGATGACGGAACGGTGCGGTACCGGTCAGGTGCTGCAATGGCACCCGGGTCGCGCGCAAGGAAACGAGCCGCGAGAACTCGGCGAACTGCTCACGCGAGAAGCCGGGCGACAGGGCCAACCGGGAACGAGGCACGCCCAGCACGTACGCCGCCAGCAGTTCCGCGTCCACCCGCGGTGAAGCCACGCCAGCCTTCGCCAGGACCGGCACCGCCTGGGAAATCGCCCATGACGGACGAACCCGATCTGCCGGTTTGGACGGGTACGCAGCTTCGCTCTCCACGTCATAATCATTACGTGCACATGCGTGTGCACACGCCGCCGCTCCGGGAGGATGACCGCCGTGACCGACGCCCTGGACCGCGTCAGCGACCTGATGCTGTCGTGCCGGCCGGGCGAGGCGGAGGCGCTCGCGCAGATGATCGCCAAGGAGACCACGAACCCCGCGGAGCGCGCGCAGGCCCTCATCTCCCGCTGTACTGCCCTGTTGAACCTCGGCCGGACCGAGGAGATGGCCGAGGCGGTCGTAGCCGCGTTCGAGGCGGTCCGCAGCCAGCAGGACCCATGCCTGCACGGGCAACTGAACGCCCTCGCCGCGCATGTGGCTTACCGCGAGGACGCACTGGACCGCGCGGTCAGGCATCTGGTAGCCGCCATGGAGGCGATGAACGCCACCACGGTGCTGGATTCGTGGGCGGCCTGCGGGTGGAACGACCTCGCGATGGCGTACTCGTATCTGGGTTTCCATGGCTACGCGATGAGCGCGTATGCGCGCATGCGCGAGGTGGCCGCGGCGGCCGGGATCTCGGAGGAAAGGGTTGTCGCACCGGGCATCCGGCTGCGCAACGCCACGTGGCGCGACCACCAGGGCGACACCGACGCGTGCGTGCGGATCCTGCGGGACATCGTCGCGGAGCTGAAGAGGCGCGACCGGGAGAGCGGACTGGACGGGATCAGGCCCAGCGCGCTGGCCGGCTACGCCTACGCGGCCGCGCGGCTCGGCGCCCTCGGGCAGCCGGCCGACGTGGAGGTTGTCGCGTTGTTCTCCCGCGGCGGCCAGGACGACCGTTCGCGCGAGCTGCGCGCCCTCGGCGAGGCGTGCGAGGCCATCGCGGGGCGGCGGTCCATCGAAGCACTGGCCCGGCTCGACACCATGGTGATTACGCCCGACGCACTCGGTCCGGCCGAGGTTCCGCGCCTGCGAGCGCTGGCACACCTGCGGGCCGGCAACCACAAGGCGGCGTACGAGGCGGACCGCATCGCCTTCCGGATCGCGGCGGCGAACAGCGACCGGCTGCGCGAGGTCTACGTACAGGCCACCTACACGCACATCAATAACGAGTCGCTGGTAAAGACCGTCGAGCAGTACGCCGGCGCGGCGCTGACCGACCCGCTGACCGGCCTGCCGAACCGGCGCGCGTTCGAGCGGCACGTGAACATGCTCGTCGAGCGGGGCGAGCCGGCGATCATCGGCGTATGCGACATGGACGGGTTCAAGGCGGTCAATACGGTTCACGGCCACCTCGCCGGCGACCGCGTCCTGCACCGCATCGGCAAGATCATCGAGCGGGTCATGCGGCGGGACGACTTCGTCGCCCGGTACGGCGGTGACGAGTTCGTCGTCGTGCTGCCGAGTACGTCGCTCGACGAGGCGGCCGAGGTGGCCCGGCGGATCGTGACCGCCGTCGCGACCGAGGACTGGCGCGGGATGGCTCCCGGTACGCCCATCGGCGTGAGCGTCGGCTGGGCCGAGGTGACCGGCCTGCAGACCGAGCTGCGCAGCGCGCTCACCAAGGCGTTCGAGGCCGCCGACCGGGCGATGCTCAGCGCCAAACCCAGGGCCCGCGCAAGCTAGGTCAGGCGGCCGTCCCGGCCAGGCGTGCGGCGCGGTCGGCCGTCGCGAGCGCCTCGAGGACCGCTTCCAGGTCACCCGCGAGAACAAGATCCAGGTTGTACGCCGTGAAGCCGATCCGGTGATCGGTGATCCGGTTCTGCGGGTAGTTGTACGTCCGGATGCGCTCGGAGCGGTCCACTGTGCGCACTTGCGCCTTGCGGGCGTCCGACGCCGCGGCCGCCGCCTGCTCCAGCGCCAGCTGGGCGAGCTTGGCGCGCAGCATGCGCATCGCCCGGTCCTTGTTCTGCAATTGGGACCGCTCGTTCTGACACGAGACGACGATGCCGCTCGGCAGGTGCGTGATGCGTACCGCCGAGTCGGTGGTGTTGACCGACTGCCCACCCGGGCCGGACGAGCGGAACACGTCGATCCGCAGGTCCTTCTCGTCGATATCGACGTCGGTCTCCTCGGCCTCCGGGGTGACCAGCACCCCGGCCGCGGACGTGTGGATGCGGCCCTGCGACTCGGTGACCGGTACCCGCTGGACCCGGTGCACACCGCCTTCCCACTTGAGGACCGACCACACCCCGTTGCCGCCCTCGGGTACGCCCTTGGTCTTCACCGCGACCGCGACGTCCTTGTAGCCGCCGAGATCCGACTCCTGCGCGTCGAGCACCTCGGTGACCCAGCCGTGCCGTTCGGCGTACCGCAGGTACATCCGCAGTAGATCCCCGGCGAACAGGGCGGACTCTTCCCCGCCTTCACCCGCCTTGATCTCCAGGATCACGTCCTTGGCATCGTCCGGGTCGCGAGGTATCAACAGCTCGGCGAGCCGCTCCTCGATCAGCGGTACCCGGGCCGCCAGCTCCTCCGCCTCCGCCGCGAACGTCGGGTCCTCGGCGGCCAGCTCCCGGGCCGCGGTCTGGTCCGAGCGTGCCTGGGACAGCTCGGTCGCCGCTTTGTAGATCGGCGTCAGCTCGGCGAACCTGCGTCCGACGCGGCGCGCCTCCACCCGGTCGCTGTGGATGGCGGGGTCGGCCAGGCGCCGCTCGAGTTCGCCGTACTCCTCGAGCAGCTCGGACAGGCGATCCTGACTCACGCTCGTACCCCCATAACAACGGCGCCCGACCCCCCGCGGGACCGAGCGCCGTGTGCGCAGCTACTTGCTGGCCTTGCCGGCCTTCTTGGCCTGAGCCTTGGCGTACTTCTGCTGGAACTTCGCCACGCGGCCGGCGGTGTCGAGGACGCGCTGCCTACCGGTGTAGAACGGGTGACACACGTTGCACGTCTCGACGTGGATCACACCGTTCTTCGCGGTGCTGCGCGTGGTGAAGGTGTTGCCGCAGGAGCAGGTGACCTCGGTCACCACGTACTGCGGGTGGATGTCCGGCTTCATGGATGGCTATCCCTTTCGTCAGTGGTCGCCGGGTCGCCGTCGTGCTCGGTGGCGTGAACCGGTACCTGGGCCGTACCAGTGTGCCATAACGCATCCCCGTAGTTTTGATTCCCATGGTGACGCTGACGATCACCCGCGGGTTGCCGGGCTCGGGCAAGACCACGTGGGCGCGGCAGCAGCGGAGCGCGGTCCGCGTCAACCGCGACGATCTGCGGCGGATGCTGCATGGCGGCTGGCGCGGTACGGGGCGGCTGGAGCGGCACGTCACGATCGTCCAACGGGCCACGGTGGAGGCTCTGCTCGCCGCCGGCGTCGACGTCATCGTCGACGACACGAACCTGCGCACGGAACTGGTACGCAGTCTCGCCAAGCTCGCCGAGAAGCACGGCGCCGAATTGGTCGTGCGGGACTTCACCGACGTACCGCTGGAGGAATGCCTGCGCCGGGACGCCGCCCGGCCACCGGAGGAACGGGTCGGCCCCGAGGTCATCACCGCGATGTGGGCGCGGTACCTCGGGGCGTCTCCCGTCTGACCCAGGGACTACTCCCCCGGGGTCGTCTTCGCGATCTGCATCAGGAACTCGATGTTCGTCCGGGTCTGCTTCAAGCGGTCCAGCAGCAGATCCAGCGCTTGCTGAGGCTCGAGCGCGTGCAGCACCTTGCGGAGCTTGATGACGATCGCCAGCTCCTCGGGCGCGAGCAGGATCTCCTCCTTACGGGTACCCGAGGCGTCCACGTCGACCGCCGGGAAGACGCGCTTGTCCGCAATCTTGCGATCGAGCCGGAGCTCGGCGTTGCCCGTACCCTTGAACTCCTCGAAGATCACCGTGTCACCGGTCGAACCGGTCTCGACGAGCGCGGTCGCGAGGATCGTGAGCGACCCGCCGTTCTCGATGTTTCGGGCGGCGCCCAGGAACCGCTTCGGCGGGTAGAGCGCCGCGGAGTCGATACCCCCGGAGAGGATCCGGCCGCTCGCGGGCGAGGCGTTGTTGTACGCCCGACCCAGCCGCGTGATCGAGTCGAGCAGGACGACGACGTCGTGACCCAGCTCGACGAGCCGCTTGGCCCGCTCGATCGACAGCTCTGCCACAGTGGTGTGGTCCTGCGGCGGACGGTCGAAGGTCGAGGCGATGACCTCGCCCTTCACCGACCGCTGCATGTCGGTGACCTCTTCCGGCCGCTCGTCGACGAGCACGACCATGAGGTGGCACTCCGGGTTGTTGCGGGTGATCGCGTTCGCGATCGCCTGCAGGACCATCGTCTTGCCGGCCTTCGGCGGCGACACGATGAGCGCCCGCTGGCCCTTGCCGATCGGCATGACCAGGTCGATGACCCGGCAGGTCAGGATGTGCGGCTCGGTCTCGAGACGCAGCCGCTCCTGCGGGTACAGCGGGGTGAGCTTGTAGAACTCCTGCCGCTTCTTGGCTTCCTCCGGGTCCATACCGTTGACCGTGTCCAGGCGCACGAGCGGGTTGTACTTGTCCCGCCGCTGCTCGCCCTCGCGGGGCGCCCGCACCGCGCCGGTGACCGCGTCACCGCGGCGCAACCCGTACCGCTTCACCTGGGCCATCGAGACATAGACGTCACTGGGGCCGGCAAGGAAGCCAATGGTACGAATGAACGCATAGTTGTCGAGCACATCCACGATGCCAGCAACCGGTACGAGGACGTCGTCTTCGGTCACCTGCGGCTCGCCACCGCCACCGCCACCGCCCTCGGCACGCTCACCGCGCCCGCGGCGGCGATCCCGGAAGCGGCTCCGCCGTCCCCGCCGGCCGCCGCCCTCGTCGTCGTCCACATCACGATCGTTGCGGTCAGCCCGGTCGCTGCGGTCAGCCCGCTCGTTGCGGTCGTGGCCGCGCTCGCCACGGGATTCGGTGCGCTCGCCGCGGGATTCGGTGCGCTCGTGCCGGTCCCGGCCGTTGCGGTCGGCCCGACCGTTGCCTCCGTCGCCCGCCTCGGCCCGGTCGCCACGCTCGGCCCGTTCGGCCCGGTCGCCACGCTCGGCCCGGTCGCCTCGGTCCTGGCGCTCGCCACGGTCGGCGCGCGACTCCGGCGGCCCCCCGGCTCGGCTCGCCCGGCGGCTCGTCCGCTCCTCGCCGTCTCCGGCCTCCCGGCCACCGGCCTCGCGGCGCTGCTCTCCGCCGCCGTTGGCCACGTCCAGCTCGCGCTGCGGCTCAGCGACGGCGCGTTCCCGACGCGGCTCCGCGGTGGCCACGGACCCGGTTTCGCCGACGTCGACGCGTACCTCGCGCGATGCCTCGCCCCGTGCGGCGGCGACCTCGCCCCGCGTCTCGGCCCGCGGCCGCGGTGTTCCGCCGCCGCTCTGGCGCTCCTGGATTGCGGTGATCAACTCGCCCTTGCGCATCCGGCCTGTACCGGAGATGCCGAGCGACGCGGCCAGGCTCTGCAGCTCAGGCAGAAGCATCGCCGACAACCCGCTCCCGGAGCGGCGCCGGCGCGTGCCGCCAGCCGACTCGTCAGGAGTTTGGGTGCTGGAGACATCCGACGTCACGTCGGTGGTGTCGCTCAATGGTGTCCTTCCCTCGATATAGGCCGGGACTATCCGGGCTGCCCTCATTGGTCGCAAACGGACATGAGCAGGCCGGATGGCCTCGGTTGCACCCGCCCCGCAGGATGCGCGCGGGAGTCGTGAACAGCGGCCGGCACGCCACTGGCGTCGCGGGACCGCGGCTGCGGCGATCCATGGAGGTTGCGGTCCGGCGGCTTTGGCAGGGGTATAACGGATTTATAGTGACCAGCCAAAGACTTTGGGGGTACGCCGCCCCAGAGGAGATCGCACGCTTCGCGGCTGCTGTCGACCTAGAGCGTAATCAACTCGCCCGACCTGCGGCAACAGGGTCCCGCTCGGCGTGTTCCAGCATACCCGACGCGCCAACCGTCGCGACGCGTAGTGGGACCACTCCCCAGCGCTCCTCCAGAACCAGGTCAGCGGGCACGTCTGTGAGCGCCACCACACTGGGACCAGCGCCACTGACCACGGCCGCCACTCCGACGGCCCGCAGGTTCTCGACCAGCTCGGCGGTGGCCGGCATGCCCGCTGCCCGGTACCCCTGGTGCAGCCGGTCCTCGGTCGCCTCGAACAGCAGCTCCGGCTCGGCGGTCAGCGCGTGGACCAGCAGGGCGGCCCGGCCCGCGGTCAGCGCGGCGTCCGCGTGCGGCACGGTCGCCGGCAGCGCCGCCCGGGCCTGCGCGGTCAGGCCACGCTCCGCCGGCACGAAAACCGTCGGGTGTACGACGGCAGCCGGCGTCAGCCGTACCGCTCGGGCGCCCTCCGGACCGGTCCACGCGATCGTGAACCCGCCGAGCAGGCAGGGTGCCACGTTGTCCGGATGGCCCTCGAGCTCGGCCGCGATCCGCAGTACCGCGGCGTCGTCCAGCCGTTCGGCGCCACCCACCGTCAACTCCCGGCCCAGCAGCACCCCCGCGACGATCGCGCCGGACGACGAGCCCAGCCCGCGCGCCTGCGGGATGCGGTTGCGGCAGTGCACCTCGAGCCCCCGCGGCCGGCCGCCCAGCGCTCCGAAGGCCGCATCCATCGCACGTACGACGAGGTGCGTCTCGTCGACCGGCAACTCGCCGGCGCCCTCGCCCTCGACGAACACCCGTACCCCGTCGCCGGTCACCCGCGCCGACACCTCGTCGCACAGGTCCAGCGCCAGGCCGAGCGCATCGAAGCCCGGGCCGAGATTGGCGCTGCTGGCCGGTACGCGTACCCGCACCGGCTCGGGTACGAACCGCACGGGTTGATGTTATCGAGGTGCCCGGCCGGCGCCCTTCAGCGCCAGCCGGAGCGCGTACTCGATCTGTGCGTTGACGCTGCGCAGGTCGTCGGACGCCCACTTGGCTATCGCCTCGTAGACGGCCGGGTCGAGGCGCAGCAACAACTGCTTGCGTTCCGCCACGTCAGCTCAGCCGTAGAGCGTGCCGGTGTTCACCACCGGCTGGGCCGCGCGGTCACCGCAGAGGACGACGAGCAGGTTCGACACCATCTGTGCCTTGCGCTCCTCGTCGAGTTCCACGACGCTCTCGTCGCGGAGGCGCTCCAGAGCGTTGGACACCATCCCGACCGCCCCTTCGACGATCTTGAACCGGGCGGCCACGATCGCACTCGCCTGTTGCCGGGCGAGCATCGCCTGGGCGATCTCCGGCGCGTACGCCAGGTGCGTGACCCGCGACTCGAGCACCTCGACGCCCGCGAGCAACACCCGTTCTTGCAGCTCGGCCGTCAGCTCCTCGCTGACCACGGCCGAGTCCCGCAGGCTGGCCCGGCCCGAGTCGTGCGCCTCGTACGGGTAGCTCGTCGCCATGTGCCGTACCGCGGTCTCGGCCTGCACGGAGACGTACGCCACATGGTTGTCGACCGCGAACATCGCGCTGGCCGAGTCCACGACCCGCCAGACGACTACCGCGGCGATCTCGACCGGGTTGCCGTCGGCGTCGGACACCTTGAGCCGCGCGGTCTCGAAGTTTCGCACCCGCAGGCTCACCTTCCGCCGCTCGGTCAGCGGCCAGGTGCAGTGGAAGCCGGCATCGCGGATCGAGCCCACGTACCGCCCGAAGAACTGCACCACCCGGGCCTCGTTTGGGTTCACGATCGTAAACCCACTAGCCACGATCATGACCAGAACGAAGATCGACACCGCGCCGGTCACAGCCCACCCGTTGTCGTTCTCCGTCACCACCAACCACAGGCCGTACGCCGTAGCCGCGATCAACACGATGAGCACGACGAACCCGGACATTCGGAACGCCCGCCGTTCCATGGTCCCCTCCCCGGTGATACCAAAGTGATATCACGAAGATAGCACACGCTCGGGAGCCTCCGGAGTGGCGAGGCGGGCGGTGGCGAGCCGCCAGCCGATCGCGTAGAGCAGGGTCGTAGCGCCGCAGGCGGCGAACAGCACCTCTACCGACACGTGGTCGACGAAGGCGCCCACCACGAGCTGGCTGACGGAGATGGCCAGCGTGGCGAGCATCATGTCGGTCGCGAACACCCGGCCGCGCAGCGCGTCCGGCACCTCGGCCTGCAACGCGTAGTTGGACATCGTCCAGTTGGTGCCGCCGGCGAAGTGGGCCACCGCCACGAGCACCAGCACCAGCGGGAACCACGGCGCGACCGAGACGCCGAGGTACGCCACGCCGTAGGTCGCCATCGAGATCGCCAGCCCGGGCAGCAGCCACGACCGGTGGGTCAGCAACGGGCGCGTGACGAGCGGACCGACCAGCGCGCCGAGCCCGCGCACCGCGAACAGCAGACCGGTGCCCATCACCCCGACGCCGAACATCGCCGCGATCACCGGGAACGCGGTCAGCACGCCGTTGCCGATACCGACGGCGGACTTCACGGTCACGAACGCGAGCACGCGTGGCCGGTGCCTGATGTACCGCATCGCCTCGCCGATCGCGTGCCACGTGCGTTGCCGCGCGCCGTTCGGCTCGCGCACCTCCTGCATGGGCCGGCGGATCCGCCAGGCCAGCGCCGCCGCCACGGCCAGGCCCGCCGCGGTGACGAGGATCGAGGTGTACGGACTGAAGGCCGCGCTCAGCACCCCACCGATCGACGCGCCGACCACCGCCATCGTGCCCCACGCCGACCCGGCGATCGCGTTGGCGGCCGGCAGGTCCACGGCGTCGACGAGGTTCGGCAGGGCGGCCTGGGCGGCGGGCGAGTAGAACGCCTTCGCAACGGCGTACGCGGCCATCGCCGCCAGCGCGACCCACGCGGTACCGGCGCTGCGGACGGTCAGCAGACACAGCACCGCGGCGATCGCGGCCAGGTTCGCCGTCATCATGATCTTCCTGCGGTCGAGCCGGTCCGCGACCGTACCGGTGAACGGCAGCAGCAGCGCGACGATCCCGGTGTCCGCGGCCAGCACCCCGGCGCCCCACAACGCGCTGCCGGTCAACTCGGGCAACAGGTTCAGCAGCGGTACGAGGACGAACCAGTCCCCGCCGAAGACGACCAACTCGGCGAGGAACAGGTTACGGAAGTCGCGGTTGCGCGTAAGGACCGAGAAGGTGGAGGGCACCTTCGCGATACTAGGCGAGGTCCAAGGCCCTGGCTGCCGCGAGAGCGTCCGGCGGGATCGTCGTCGGCGCCGGTGCGGTCGAGATGGCCCACTCCGGATCCTTCAGTCCGTGGCCGGTGACCGTACAGACCACAGTGGACCCTCGCGGGATCGTGCCCGCCTCGATGCACTGCAACAGGCCGGCCACGCTGGCCGCACTGGCCAGCTCCACGAACACGCCTACGCTGCGGGCCAGCAAGCGGTACGCGAACAGGATCTCCCGGTCGCTGACCGCGGCGATGATCCCGCCGGAGTGGTCGCGGGCGTCGATGGCCTTGGCCCACGAGGCCGGGTTTCCGATGCGGATCGCGGTCGCGATCGTCGACGGCCGCTCGACCACGTGCCCGGTGACGAGCGGGGCGGCGCCGAGCGCCTGGAAGCCCATCATCCTCGGCCGCCGCGTGGCGTTGCCGGCGGTGTGGTCCTCGACGTAGCCGAGCCAGTACGCCGTGATGTTGCCCGCGTTGCCGACGGGCAGGCAGTGGTAGTCCGGCGCGTCGCCGAGGGCTTCGACAATCTCGAACGAGGCGGTCTTCTGGCCCTGGATCCGGTCCGGGTTGACGGAGTTGACCAGCGCGACCGGGTAGTCGAGGGCCAGCTTGCTGGCCAGCGCCAGGCAGTCGTCGAAGTTCCCGTCGACCTGCAGCAGCCGGGCTCCGTGCACAAGTGCCTGGGCGAGCTTGCCGAGCGCGATCTTCCCGGTCGGTACGAGTACCGCACACGTCAACCCGGCCCGGGCCGCGTACGCGGCGGCGGACGCGCTCGTGTTGCCGGTCGACGCGCAGATGATGGCCTTCGAGCCCGCTTCGACCGCCTTGGAGACGGCCACCGTCATGCCCCGGTCCTTGAACGAGCCGGTCGGGTTGGCCCCCTCGACCTTCAGGTACACGTCGCAGCCCGTCCGCGTGGACAGCGGCGGGACCGGCAACAGCGGCGTGTTGCCCTCGTACAACGTGACGACCGGGGTCGCGTCGGTGACCGGCAACCGGTCCCGATACGCCTCGATCAGCCCTTTCCAGCCCACTATCCCCCCTCGACGCGCAGCACGCTTACGATCGACCGCACGATGTCGAGTTCCCGTAATTCGTCCACAGTGGACACTAGCGCCGCGTCCGGTGACACGTGGGTGACGATGACGAGGGTCGCGTCGTCGCCACGACCCTCCTGCCGCACGGTCGCGATCGACACGTCGTGCCGCGCGAACACGCCCGCCACCGTGGCCAGTACGCCGGCGCGGTCGGCCACATCCAGCGAGATGTGGTACCGCGTCGGCACCTCGCCCATCGGCCGGATTCGCAGATCGGCGTACGTCGACTCGCTGGCCGCCCGCGCGCCGGAGAGCCGGTTGCGCGCGACCGCGACGATGTCGCCGAGCACCGCGCTCGCGGTCGGCGCACCGCCCGCGCCCCGCCCGTAGAACATGAGCTGCCCGGCCGCTTCCGCCTCCACGAACACCGCGTTGAACGCGTCGCCCACGCCGGCCAGCGGGTGGCTGCGCGGGATCATCGCGGGATGGACCCGGACGCTGACCGAACCCCCGGCGCGCTCAGCGATGCACAGCAGCTTGATGATGCAGCCCATCTCGCGGGCGCTGGCGACATCCGCGGCGGTCACCTCGGTGATGCCCTCGCGGTAGACGTCCGCCGCGCCGACCCTGGTGTGGAACGCCAGCGACGCCAGGATCGCCGCCTTCGCCGCCGCGTCGAAACCCTCGATGTCGGCCGTTGGATCGGCTTCCGCATAGCCGAGTGCGGACGCCTCGTCCAGCGCCTCGCTGAAGCCGGTCCCGGTAGCGTCCATTCTGGACAGTATGTAGTTGGTGGTGCCGTTCACGATGCCGGTGACCCGGCTGATGCTGTCTCCGTGTAGGGACTCGCGCAGCGGGCGCAGCAACGGGATCGCGCCCGCGACGGCCGCCTCGTAGTAGAGGTCCGCGAAGCTCTCGGCCGCCGCGTTGTGCAGTGTCGCGCCGTCCTCCGCGAGCAGCGCCTTGTTGGCGGTGACCACGGACTTGCCGCCGCGCAACGACTCGAGGATCCAGGTGCGGGCCGGTTCCAGCCCACCCACGACCTCCACCACCACGTCCACGTCGTCCCGCTTGCACAGCGCCAGCGCGTCGGTGGTGAACAGCTCCGGGGGTACCGGCAAAGGACCGCGGTCGCGGCCGGGCCGGCGCACCGCGATGCCTACCAGTTCTATCGGCGCGCCGATGCGGGCGGTCAGGTCGTCGGCCTGCTCCTGCAGCAGGCGTACCACCTCCGCGCCGACGTTGCCGCAGCCGAGCAGCGCGACCCGCACCCGCGTACTCATCCGACGTCCAATGCGAGCAGGTCCTCCTCGGTCTCCCGGCGCACGATCACCCGGGCCTGCCCCTCACGTACGGCAACGACCGGTGGCCGCGGTACGTGGTTGTAGTTGCTGGCCATGCTGCGGCAGTAAGCACCGGTACCGGGAACGGCCAGAAGATCTCCGGGCTGCACATCAGCGGGCAGGAACTCATCCTTCACTACGACGTCCCCGGCCTCGCAATGTTTTCCCACCACCCGGGCGAGGATCGGGGTGGCCGCCGAGCGCCGGGAGGCCAGCGTCGCCGAGTAGTTCGCGTCGTACAGCGCGGTACGCACGTTGTCGCTCATCCCGCCGTCGACGCTGACGTAGGTACGGATGCCGTCGACATCCTTGACCGTGCCGACCTCGTACAGCGTGAACATCGCCGGCCCGACGATCGCCCGGCCCGGCTCTATCGACAGCCGCGGCACCGGTACGCCCAGCGCGCCGCACTCGTCTTCGACGATCTTCTGCAGATCCTTGGCGAGGTCGCCCGGTGTCGACGGATCGTCCACTGTGGTGTACGCGATGCCGAAGCCGCCGCCGAGGTTCATCTCCGGGAAGCGGTACGGCGCGTGCATGCGCAACAGCCGGCGCGCCGAGAGCTCGAAGCCGGACGTGTCGAAGATCTGTGAGCCGATGTGCGAGTGCAGCCCGCGCAGATCGAGCACCCCGTCGGACAGCACGCGATCGATGGCCGCCTGCGCCGCGCCACCGGCGAGCGAGAAGCCGAACTTCTGGTCCTCGTGGGCCGTGGCGATGTACTCGTGCGTGTGCGCCTCGACCCCGACCGTCACCCGGATCAGCACTTCCGGCGTGACCCCGCGGGCCTGCGCCAGCGCGGTCAGCCGGTCGATCTCGTCGAACGAGTCGAGCACGATGCGGCCCACGCCGGCGTCCAACGCCGCCGAGAGTTCCACTGTGGACTTGTTGTTGCCGTGGAAGCCGATTCGGTCGGCCGGCATCCCGCCGGCGAGCGCCACCGCCAGCTCACCGCCGGAGCACACGTCGAGGCAGAGTCCCTCCTCGGCGATGATGCGTACGACCGCGCGGCAGAGGAACGCCTTGCCCGCGTAGTAGACGTCGGCGCCGAAGGCTTCGTGGAACGCCCGGCACCGAGCGCGGAAGTCATCCTCGTCGAACACGTACGCCGGTGTGCCGAACTCTCGCGCGAGGTCCTCGACGCTCAGCCCGGCGACGGTAACCACCCCATCCGGTCCACGGTGGACGGTCGCCGGCCACAGCTGCGGCAGCAGCTCGTTGACGTCCTCCGGGGTACGCAGCCACGCTGGGCCGCGGCTGCCCAGGTCTCCGTGCAGCGCTCCCGCTTCGTGTGCGCGCACGGCTGCTCACATCCTCTCGGGGGCGGAGACGCCCAGCAGGTCCAGACCGTTGGCGAAGACGATGCGGGCGGCCTCGACGAGCCAGAGTCGCGACCGGGTCAGCTCGGTGGCCGGCTCGTCGCCTTGCGGCAGGACCCGGCACACGTCGTAGAACCGGTGGTACGTACCGGCCAGGTCCTCCAGGTAGCGGGCGATCCGGTGCGGCTCGCGCAGCTCCGCCGCGGTCTCCACGACCGACGGGAACTCGCCCAACGCCTTGAGGAGGTCGTTCTCCCGCTCGTGGCTGAGGAGCCCGGGGTCGAAGTCGTCGCCCCGGTAGACCCCCATGTCGTCGGCGTTGCGCAGCAGCGAGGCGATGCGGGCGTGCGCGTACTGCACGTAGAACACCGGGTTCTCGCTGGCCTGCCGGGTGATCAGATCGAGGTCGAGCGTCAGCGGCGAGTCCGTGGAGGCGCGGGTCAGCGAGTACCGCGCGGCGTCCACGCCCACCGCGTCGACCACCTCGTCGAGCGTGACGATGTTGCCGGCCCGCTTGGACAGCTTCACCGGCTCGCCGCCCCGCTGCAGGCTCACCAACTGTCCAATGAGGACATCGATGTGCTCGTCCGGATCGTCCCCGGCACACGCGGCCAGTGCCCGCAACCGTCCGACGTACCCGTGATGGTCCGCGCCGAGCAGGTAGATGCAGCGGTCGAAGCCGCGCTCCCGCTTGTTGACGTAGTACGCAGCGTCGGCCGCGAAGTAGGTCTCCTCCCCGTTGCTGCGAACCAGCACGCGGTCCTTGTCGTCGCCGAAGTCCGTGGTACGCAACCAGACAGCGCCATCGGCCTCGTACACGTGACCCTGCCGGCGCAGCTCGTCGAGGGCGTGCTCGACCGCACCACTGGTGTGCATCGACCGCTCGGAGAACCAGACGTCGAAGTGGACTCCGAAGCGGGCCAGGCTCGCCTCCATCTCGGCGAGCATCAGGCGGTACCCCGCCTCGCGGAAGACCGTGACGGCCTCGTCCCGCGGCAGGTTCACCACCTCGGGCTGCGCGGCCACGATCTGGGCGGCGATGTCGGCGACGTAGGCCCCGGCGTACCCGTCGGTCGGTATGGGCTCACCCTTCGCCGCGGCGTAGAGGGATGCGCCGAACATCGTCAGCTGGGTACCGGCGTCGTTGACGTAGTGCTCGCTGGTCACCTCGGCGCCCGCGGCCGCCAGCACGCGGTGCAGCGAGTCGCCTACCGCTGCCCACCGGGTGTGTCCAAGGTGGACGGGACCGGTCGGGTTGGCCGAGACGAACTCGAGGTTGATGCGCTGACCGGCCAGAGCCGTACTGCCGCCGTACCCCCGTCCGAGCTGAACCACGACGCGGGCGAGCTCCCCCGCGGCGGCCGCGTCGAGGCGGACGTTGAGGAAGCCTGGACCGGCGACCTCGACCGACTTGATGCCCGGCGTCTGGCCGAGCTTGTCGGCGAGCGCGGCGGCCAGCTCGCGCGGTGGCACGCCGGCCGGCTTGCTCAGCTGGAGGGCGAGCGTCGACGCGTAGTCGCCGTGGTCGGGGTTGCGCGGTCGCTCCACGGTCGTCTCGGCCGGCAGGAGCGCGTGATCGAGATCACGCTCGGTGAAGACCGCGCGGGCGGCGGTCAGTACGGCAGCGGCGAGTTGTGCGGGAGTCACCGAAACATGCTATCGGGGGTAGACTCGTGAACTTGGCGGCCACCCGCGGTGCCGCCGTCCACCCCTGACCCTGAGGTTGACGAGGCACCATGAGCATGAGCACCCCACAGGGCGGTGGCGGTTCGCGCCGTCCGTCCGTTGTGTCCACCGGCAAGAAGCCGGCCGCCAGCAAGGCCACGCCCGGTACGAAGGCCACGAAGGCGCCCGTCAAGACGACCGGCGGTAAGGGCCAGCGGAAGCGGATCGCGCCGGTCAAGGTCTCGCAGGGCCGGGCTTGGGGGCCGATCGCGGTGCTCGCGGCCGTGCTGCTGGTCGCGCTGGCCATCATCGGGTATGCCAGCTGGTACATCTACCAGGGTTCGATCACCTGGGACGAGCGGGCCAATGGCATTCCCGGCATCGTCAACTTCCGGAAGACCCAGCCGAACGTGCTGGAGCGCAACCACCAGCCGGGGTCGCTCACGTACCCGATGAGCCCGCCGGTCGGTGGCAACCACAACCAGATCTGGCAGAACTGCATGGGCGACGTGTACACCGCGCAGATCGCCAACGAGCACGCCGTGCACAGCCTCGAGCACGGTGCGGTGTGGATCACGTACCGCCCGGACCTCCCGGCCGACCAGGTCGAGAAGCTCGCGTCGAAGGTGCGCGGGCAAGAGATGATGCTCATGAGCCCGTACCCGGGCCTGGACGCCCCGATCTCGCTCCAGGCGTGGGGCTACCAGCTCAAGGTCGACAACGCGTCCGACGGCCGGATCGACGAGTTCATCAAGGCGCTGCGGGTCAACGCGTCACTCGAGGAAGGTGCCGTCTGCAGCGGCGGCATCACCGTGACCGGCACGACCCCGAGGGACCTGCAAACCGGTGGGTGAGTCGCGCCGCCGTCTTACTCTCGTCGCGGTGGCGGCGCTGGCGGTCGGAGTGTTGCTCGGGTTTGGTGTCGGCTGGCTGGTGCCTCGGCTGACCGCACCCGGCGACGACTCGGCCGAGGCCGGCTTCGCCCGGGACATGAGCAGCCACCACGCCCAGGCCGTGGAGATGGCACTGCTCGCGTACCGCAACGGCGAGAATCCGGGGGTACGACAGCTCGGCTACGACATCGCCACGGTCCAGCAGGCCCAGATCGGCGTGATGCAGACCTGGTTGCGCGACTGGGGACTCAGCCCCACCGGTTCCCGGCCCCGGATGGCCTGGATGCCCGACGGCCAGCAGTCACTGGAGAACGGGCTGATGCCCGGCATGGCCACCCCGCAGCAGCTAGAGCAGCTGCGCAACGCCAAGGGCAGGGACTTCGACGTCCTGTTCTGTCAGCTGATGCTGCGCCACCACCTGGGCGGCATCCACATGGTCGACGGCGTGCTCTCGGAGACGTCCGACGGGGAGGTGCGGGGGCTGGCCGAGGGCATGAAGGCCGGACAGACCAAGGAGGTCAAGATCCTCCAAGACCTGTTGACGGACCTGAACGCGAAGCCGCTATAACCCCATCTCCAGCCGCTCCTTGAGGTGCTGGTAGCTGACCGGGGCGCCCTTGGCCGCCATCCGGCGGATCGCGGGTATGAGCAGGTCACCGTACCCGCGGCCGGCGAAGTCGAGGACGAACGTCACTCGCGATCGATTGTTGTTGTCGAGTGGTTCGACGGTGATCGTCATCGACGGCCTTATCGGGCCGCTGTTGCCACGGGCGGACCATCGCCTTGGCGCCTCGACTTCGGTAACCTCCTGGGTCATCGTTCGGTTGAACCGGCCGATCTTGCGGGTCGTGGTGATCCGGTTTCCCTGTGTGCTGACGCTGACGACGTCGTCCTGCCATTCGGTGAACTTGGTCGGATCGGTAACGTACGAGAAGACCTCCTCCGGCGGCCTGGCGATCTCGATACTGGACACGATGGGTGGCATGGCTTCCTCCTCGCTCAGATGACGGATCGCGAGTGAGGAAGTGTGACCGGTGGACGTACAACTTTTCGAGGAGCACCGGCCTCGGCTGCGGGCGGTGGCGTACCGGATGCTCGGCTCGCTGAGCGAGGCGGACGACGCGGTCCAGGAGACGTGGCTGCACGCCTCGCGGTCCGGTAGCGACAGCGTCGACAATCCAGGTGGCTGGCTGACGACGATCGTCGCGCGGGTGTGCCTGGACATGCTCCGGGCGCGGAAGTCCCAGCGGGAGGAGCCGCTGTCGTTCCACCTACCCGACCCGGTGATCGGTCCCGAAGACGCTGTACTGCACGCCGACGCGGTGGGGATGGCGCTGCTCGTGGTGCTCGACACGCTCGGGCCGGCCGAACGGCTCGCGTACGTGCTGCACGACATGTTCGCCGTACCGTTCTCGGAGATCGGTACTCTCCTGGGCCGGACGAGCACCGCGGCGCGGCAACTCGCCAGCCGCGCGCGCCGGCGAATCCGTCGATCCGCGGTGGTGCCGGACGGTGACCTGGCTCGTCAGCATCGCGTGGTCGGCGCGTTCCTCGCCGCGGCACGGGACGGTGATCTCGACGCGTTGCTGGCGGTACTCGACCCATCTGTCGTGGTACGGGCCGATCGTGGCGCCTTGGGGTCTCTGCTCGTGGGCGGTGCCGACCGGGTCTCCCGGGAGGCGCTGTCTTTCGCCTCTTTGGCCGCCTATGCCGAGGTGGCGCTGGTGAACGGTGCCGCCGGCATCGTGGTCTTTCGCGGCGGACGGCTCTCGACAGTCATGGGTTGCACGGTCGTGGATGGGCGGATCGTCGAGATCGACATAATCGCCGACCCTGGCCGGCTGGCCGCTCTCGGGCGAGCCCGGACATGACGAGAGGGCGCGGATGGCGGCCGCGCCCTCTCGTGTTTCCGTTCCCTTTTGCTCTTGTTGGTCAGCTCTCTTGCTCTTTGTCGATCAGCTCTCCGTCAGGTCGGCTCAGCTCTCGGTGAGGTCGGCTCAGCTCTCGGTGAGGTCGGCGATGTCGCGCCGGCGGCGGATCGCCAGGAGAGCGATACCCGCGGCGACGAGGCCGATACCCGCGATGAGAATCCCGCCGATCGCGGTACCCGTCACGGGCAGCCCTCCGCCGGGGGTCGTGGTCGTGGGCGGAGGCGAGCTGCCGCCGTTGCCCGGAGGCTCGGTCGTGGCAGGCGGATCAGTGGGCGGCGCCGTGGTCGGCGGCGGCTCGGTCGGCGGCGGGCCGTCACCGGCACACGTGTGGCTCAGGTTGAAGGTATCCGACGGCTGGGCAGCCGCGCCGTCGACCTGCGCGGTGCCGCTCGCGAGCGTCCAGCCTTCGTCCGTAAAGAGGTAGGCGTGCTTGTCGACTGCGCCGGCGTTGTCGAAGTAGCCTGACCACTCGCCGGTTGGTGGAGTTGTGTCCACGCTTGGGCTACCGGCGTTGTTGCTGGTAATCGTGACGGTCTCGCTACCGCCGCCCGGCTTGGTGAACACCAGGTCGAGCTGGAGGAAGTTGTCCCCGCTCGCCGACGGCAGAATGAAGTGCCAGCCATCCTTGTCGCCCGGCAGGTTCGCGAACGGACCGCTGCAGTCCTCCTGGAACCCAGGAGTCTTGCCTACATGAGCGGGATTCAGGGTAATCGTCACGGCAGCCCATGCTGATGTCGCGGTCATCATGGTCACGGCACCAGCGGTCGCAGCCGCGACCGCCAAGCGGGATAGCCAACGGCTACTCATGCGCAAGTTCCTCCGTCAGTGGATGACAGGACGCCACATGATGCCGGCGACGGTCCGACCCCCAGGATCGTCCGTTAGGCCAGTTCAGCGGGGAAGACGGATGATCAACGCCACGAGGTTGCCCGTTCCGTGGCGCCGTGTGGTTGCCCTGGTACAGTTCTGTGGTCCCGGGCCCCCGTAGCTCAGGGGATAGAGCACCGCCCTCCGGAGGCGGGAGCGCAGGTTCGAATCCTGCCGGGGGCACGTCTGTGATGTCGCGGGACATCGTGAACGGGTGTCTTGGGACATCGTGCTCTATCGGTGTTGTGGTTGGTAGTCCCGGGTTGGGTCGAGGGTCAGTTCA
>DASRII010000495.1:0-58015 GCA_035650075.1 Micromonosporaceae bacterium
CGGCGCGGAGCGAGCGAACGGGAGGCCCAGTGAGCGAGCGGAGCGTCGCCGGCGACGCCTGGACTGACGCGACGCGCCGGGCGCAAGCCCGTTGCGTGGCGCGGAGGGAAGGTGTCGCCTCCAGGCGGCGCGGAGCGAGCGAACGGGAGGCCCAGTGAGTTACGCGAAGACGATCAGCGTGGGGCTCATCGGGGTGGCCGGCCACATCGTCGAGGTGGAGGCCGACCTCGCCAACGGCCTACCCACGCTGGCGCTCACCGGGCTGCCCGACACGGCGCTCAACGAGGCCCGCGACCGGGTCCGCGCCGCGGTCGCGAACTCCGGCGAGGTATGGCCCAACCGGCGCATGACCATCAACCTGCTGCCGGCGGCGGTACCGAAGCAGGGGTCGAGCTTCGACGTGGCGATCGCGGCGGCGGTCCTGGCCAGTGCCGGCGAGCTGCCTCCCGCCGGGCTGGCCGGGGTGGTGCTGCTCGGCGAGCTTGGCCTCGACGGCAGCGTGAGGGCCGTGCGCGGGGTCCTGCCGATGGTTCACGCGGCGTCGCAGGCCGGCCTGCGACGCGTCGTCGTACCGGTGGACAACGCATACGAGGCGAGCCTGGTGCCCGGCCTCGTGGTACGAGCGGCGGACACCCTGCGCCGGCTCATCGACTTTCTCCGCGGCTCCGGTGCGCTGCTCCCGCCGAGGTGCCCGCCCGTCCCCGAGGAGGTGCCGGGACCCGACCTCTCCGACGTCGTCGGTCAGGAGCTGGGTCGGCGCGCCCTCGAGCTGGCCGCAGCCGGTGGGCATCACCTCGTGCTGATAGGCCCGCCCGGTGCGGGAAAGACCATGCTGGCTCAACGATTGCCGTCGATTCTGCCGGCGCTCGACGACGACCAGGCCATCGAGGTGACCGCGCTGCACTCGATCGCCGGCGTGCTGAGACCGGGCGGCGGGCTCGTCCGCCGCCCGCCGTTCCAGGCACCGCACCACACCGCCACGATGCCCGCGCTCGTCGGCGGAGGCTCCGGGTGGGCCCGGCCCGGCGCTCTGTCACTGGCCCACCACGGGGTTCTGTTCCTCGACGAAGTTCCCGAGTACGCGCCGCGCGTGCTGGAGGCGCTGCGCCAACCACTGGAGGACGGCTACGTGCGACTCGCCCGGACGCGCGGGCACACCGACTACCCCGCACGCGTCCAGCTCGTGCTCGCTGCCAATCCGTGTCCCTGCGCGAAACCGGGCGGCGACAACGAATGCGAGTGTGCGCCGCTCGTCCGTCGCAGGTACCTGGGCCGGCTGTCCGGGCCGCTGCTCGATCGGATCGACCTGCAGGTGCGCCTGCACCCCGTGACCGCCTCGGATCTGTTGCAGGATCCGGCCGTTGCCGAGCCCGAGCCCTCCGCACTAGTGGCCGAGCGGGTCGCCAAGGCACGGGCGCTGGCCGCGGCGCGGTGGGCAGGTGAGGCGTGGCGGGTCAACGCACACGCGCCGGGCGCTTTCCTGCGTAGCCGGTACCGCCTGCCGAGAGCCGTGACCGAGCCACTGCGCCGGCCGCTGGAGACCGGCTCGCTCTCCGCCCGCGGGTACATCCGCGTCCTGCGGTTGGCGTGGACGATCGCCGACCTCGATGGCCGCGAGCGGCCCGACGGCTCCGACGTATGCGAGGCACTCGGAATGCGAAGCGGTACACCGCTGTGACGGAGATGTCTACAATGGACGATCGGCTGGCGTACGTGGCGCTCGGTTGCCTGATGGAGCCCGGCAACCGGGCCCTCGGCGAACGGGTGACCGCGCTCGGCCCGGTCGATGCGTTGCATTCGTTGCTCGCCGGCGACGTGTCGGCAGAAGTGTCCGGTGCGGCCGTTGCCCGGCTACGCGAACACGATCCGTCGAACGTCGCGAAAGTCGCGATCGCCCACGCCCGGCGGCTCGGCGCGCGGCTCGTCACACCGGCCGACGACGAATGGCCGGGCCAACTCGGCGACCTCGTCCGGATCAGCCAACCCAACGCACCGCGGATCGACCGCGATACGTTCCCACCGCTCTGCCTCTGGGTACGCGGGACGAGCGTGCCGCTGAACGAGGCGATGCAACGAGCTGTCTCGGTCGTCGGAGCACGAGCGTCGACGCCGTACGGCGAACATGTCACGAGCGACCTCGCGTACGGCTTGGCGGATCGCGGCTGGACCGTCGTATCGGGTGGCGCGTACGGCATCGACACCGCGGCCCACCGAGGTGCCATGGCGGCCGATGGGCTGACGGTGGCCGTGCTCGCCTGTGGCGTCGACCGGCCGTACCCGGCGAGCAACACCGGGCTGTTCGAGCGCATCGCCGACCAAGGGCTGCTGATCAGCGAGTGGCCACCGGGGACGGCTCCGCACAAGCATCGATTCCTCATCCGCAACAGGGTCATCGCCGCGCTGGCTCGAGGCACCGTCGTAGTCGAGGCGTCCGCTCGCAGCGGCGCCCTGCAGACCCTGCGCCGCGCCCGTGCGCTCGACCGGTCCGCTACCGCCGTTCCGGGACCGGTGACCTCGGCGATGTCCGTCGGTTGTCACATGCTGCTGCGCGAAGAAGGGGTAAGGCTCGTGACCGGGTGGGCCGACGTGCTGGAGGAGGTGGGTTCGATCGGCGCCGACCTCGCACCATTGCCGCGCGGCCCGGAAAACGACTGGGACAGCCTGGATCCGACGTCCGCTCAGGTGCTCGACGCGGTCCCGCACCGCGGCGGCGCGTCGGCGGAACACGTGGCCGCGGTGGCCGGAGTGTCGATTCGCGAAGCGTTGCGTTCACTCGGCTTGTTGCGGTTACGCGGTTTCGTCGTCGACCGCGACGGCTCGTACTGCCTCGCCAGGCGATGAAGCGTCGTGCCAGTTGACCACGAACATCCAGTCGACCCCGTCTTCGCCGCGGGTGTCGAGGTCCTCGGCACGGTGCAATCCGGCTCGAGCCGCGACTCGTGCCGAGGCCACGTTGTCGGGCCGGACACGAGCGACGACCGGGCGATCGGGGACGTGCTGCGCCGCCCAGACGACGACCGCGGTGGCCGCCTCGGTGGCCATGCCGTTACCCCAGGCCGGTGGGTCGAGGCGGTAGAACAAGTTGAGCACATCGCGGCTATGGAGTGGCATGAGCTTGACACCGCAGAACCCCAACACAGCTTCGGGCTCACGGCCGTGGCGAGCGCGCATGACCCAGTACCCGAAACCGTGGCGTCTCCAGTGGACATCCCATCGGCGATACAGATCCTCGGCGTCGCCGCGGGTGGCGAGCATGTCCGAAGGGTTGTGGGCGCACGCCGTCGGGTCGCGGTGGATCCGGTAGATCGCCTCGATGTCGGCGGGGTTCGGCCGCCGCAACGACAGTCGCGATGTCAGCAGTTGTTCGTTGTCGAAGCGCTTCTCCCCCACGCCGAAAATCCTCTCATCGTGGCTAGACCGTTGGTGGCCACGTTGCACCCAGGACCGAAGCGATCGCGGGTGGCAACGGATACAGACGTTCGACAGGCAGCAATGTTTCGGCGTCGGTTTCGGCGCCCGCCTGCACCAGGTCGTGGATCCGGTGAACAGTCGGAGTGATATCGGTGATGGCCACCGTCCAGTCATCGACGTAACGGTCGACCGCCTCACCGGACAGACCCAGCTGCAGCGACCGGTACGGCAGCGGAGACAGCCGCAGCGACCGCTCGGGGTCCCACTGCACCCTGACCGGGCCGATCCGCGAATCGGCTCGGGCCAAGGCCCACTCGAACCCGGTCCGCGTGATGTCGATGGCGAGTACGTGTTCCTGCCCGGCCTTGGCAGCCCAGCCGGAGCGGTACATCATCCACATGAATGACGGCTTGACCCAGGTCATCCGGTCCCGCTTGAACGGCGCGACAAAGCGGCCGGCTTCGACTGCCCGAAGCGCGATCTCCGGCCCGTACGCCTGATAGACCGTCACCGTCTCGGCGGTGTATCTGGCACGAATCTGACGATGAGGAACGGCCACGCGCCAAATCCTGACAGGCCGCTCGATACGATGCCGGCATGGGCTCGTCGACCGAGGAGACGCACGCGGCGTTACCGGAGCCGATGCGTGCCGCGGTCGACGCGTTCGCCCACCACCTCGCCAGCGTCGAGAACCGCTCGACCCACACCGTTCGGGCGTACGTCGCCGACGTCGTCTCACTCCTGGACCACGCGGTCCGCATGGGTTGTACGACACCGGCCGACCTCGACATCGCGGTACTGCGCAGTTGGCTGGCCCGGCTGCGGACCGCCGGTGCGGCGCGCACCTCGCTCGCGCGTCGGGCCGCGACCGCGCGTTCGTTCACCAGGTTCGGGCACCGTACCGGTCTGCTCGACCGTGACGTCGGCAGCATGCTGTCCAGCCCGAAGGCCAGACGGGACCTGCCCGCTGTCCTGCACGGCGAGCAGGCTACCGCTCTCGTCACCGCCCCCGGTCATGGTGCCGAGCCGGAGGTTCTTCGTAACCGTGCGGCACTGGAGCTGTTGTACGCGAGCGGTATCCGGGTCAGTGAGCTGTGCGGCCTGGACGTCGGTGACGTCGACCGCGCCCGCCGGGTGGTACGGGTGCTGGGCAAGGGCGCGAAGGAACGGACTGTCCCCTTTGGACTACCGGCCGACCAGGCCATCGACCGCTGGCTCCGCCACGGTCGTCCGGCGCTGCAAGGACCGCACAGTGGAGCGGCGCTGTTCCTCGGCGCGCGCGGGGGGCGGCTGCAGCCGACCGCGGTCCGACGGATCGTGGCCAGGTACGCGACCGCGGCGGGATTGCCGCACACCAGCCCGCATGGCTTGCGGCACAGTGCGGCCACGCACCTGCTGGAGGGTGGGGCCGACCTGCGTTCGGTACAGGAACTGCTCGGTCACGCCACACTGGCGAGCACCCAGATCTACACGCACGTGTCCGTCGAGCGCCTGCGCAGCGCGTACGACCAGGCTCACCCGCGGGCGTGACGGTGCTGCCCGGCGCACGGTTGCTCTTCTCCCTCGATCCCGCGGTGGCGCATCTCAACCATGGTGCCCTCGGCGGCGTACCCATTCCGGTGCAGCGGGCACAGCAGCGCTTGCGGGACGAGATGGAGGCGAACCCGGTCCGGTTCTTCGCAGACGGGCTGCCCGAGCGGATCGCGCACACGCGCACCCACCTGGCCCGCTTCGTCGGTGCCGACCCGGCCGGTACGGCGCTCGTCAGCAACGTCACCACCGCGGTGACGGTCGTGTTGCGCTCGTTGGGCGTCCGTCGAGACGACGAGATCGTGCTCACCGACCACGGGTACGGCGCGGTGGCGCTCGCCGTCGAACGGGCCTGCCGCCACGTCGGGGCGGTAGCCCGGACCGTCCGGATACCGCTGGACGCCACCGGCGACCAGACGGTCGAGGCCATCGT
This sequence comes from Micromonosporaceae bacterium, assembly GCA_035650075.1. Classification (GTDB taxonomy): domain Bacteria; phylum Actinomycetota; class Actinomycetes; order Mycobacteriales; family Micromonosporaceae; genus DASSUC01. Next base: position 5,375 of record DASRII010000495.1, read on the forward strand.
GGCGACCCTACGACCGAACACCCGGCTCGTGATCGTCGATCAGATCGCCTCGCCGACGGCACGGCTGTTTCCGGTGGCCCGGATCGCCGCGGCGCTACGCGGTAGCGGTGCCGCGTTGCTCGTCGACGGCGCACACGTCCCCGGCATGGTGCCGGTCGACGTCGGCGCGATCGGTGCCGACTTCTGGCTCGGCAACCTGCACAAGTGGGCGTACGCGCCGAGGGGGACCGCGCTGTTCGTGGTAGCTCCACAGTGGAGGGAGCGGATCGAGCCGCTGGTGGTGTCGTGGCTCGAGCCGACCGGCTTCCCGGCGAACCTCGAGTTCCAGGGCACGTGGGACTACACGCCGTGGCTGGCCGCGCCGGCCGGTCTGCATGCCTTGCGCAGCCTCGGCATCGACGAGGTACGGGCGCACAATGCCGGCCTCGCCGCGTACGGTCAACGGGTTGTCGGAGCGGCGCTCGGCCTCGACCCGGCCGACCTGCCCGACCCCGGCGGCGATCTGAGCATGCGCGTGGTCCCGTTGCCGGCCGGTGTCGCCACCACCCGGGACGAGGCGCACGCGCTGCGGCACCGGATCTCCGTCGAACTGGCCACCGAGGTATCCGTGAACGAGTGGCCCCCGGGTGGGCTGATGCGGCTGTCGGCGCAGGTCTACAACCGGGCCGAGGAGTACGAGCGGCTGGCCGAACGCCTGCCCGGCCTGCTGGGAACGCGGTAGGAGCCGGACCCGGCCGAGGCCGAGCAGGCTCAGCGGGTCGAGGTACGCCTCACCTCGGCGCAGTCCCCAGTGCAGGCACGCGCTGGCCGGGCAGCCGGGGTGCCCGGCGGAAAGAACGCCGAGGACCGCGCCGGCCGCCACCCGGGCTCCGGCCCCGACCGAGGGCCGCACGGGCTCGTACGTCGTTCGCAAGCCACCCGCGTGGTCCACGCTGACGACCGGGCGACCCGCGATCCAGCCGGCGAAGCGCACCGTCCCCGGACCCGCGGACCGGACGGTCGCTCCGGGCGACGCGGCGAGGTCGACACCCCGGTGTCCGGGCAGCCACGGCTGGGGCGGCGGCGCGAAGCCGCGCACGACCCGCGGCGAGCCGTCGAGCGGCCACCGGAACACCAAGGCCGGCGCCACAGAAGGAGCCGACGGGCCGAGTACCAGCAGGACGATCAGAACGACGAGGCGCACCATGCCCCGAAGGGTCGCGCCCCGCAGCCGCCGAGGGCGACCCGAGCAGCGTCGACTGTGGACAAACGAGGGGGCTGTGGACGATCTTGCTTCGAGACTCCAGATCTGTTATGAGCCGAAGCCGGTATCCGCCGGTAACGAGATGTCCGGCTTCTCCAGCTCCTCGACGTTGACGTCCTTGAAAGTCATCACCCGGACGTTCTTCACAAAGCGCGCAGGCCGGTACATATCCCAAACCCACGCGTCATGCATCTCGACCTCGAAGTAGACCTCGCCGTCGGAGTTGCGGACGTGCAGGTCGACCTGGTTGGCCAAATAGAAGCGCCGCTCGGTCTCGACGACGAACGAGAACTGGCGAACGATGTCGCGGTACTCCCGGTAGAGCTGCAGCTCCATCTCGGTTTCGTACTTTTCGAGATCTTCGGCGCTCATCGCAACCCGCCCTCCATAGCAACATCTTCGCGCATGGGCGCCAACGGCCACGCCTCGTCGTCCAATGCCACGCCGACCGTACTCTGCTCCGGCATACCGCGTCCCGCAGCCGTCAGATTGACAGCCGCCGCCGCCACGTTGACGTACGAGAACCGGTGCTGTGCGCACGGACCGTGCTCGCGCAGCGCCGCAGAGTGCTCGGGCGTCGAGTACCCCTTGTGCTCCGCAAAACCGTACTCCGGATAGATCTCGGACAGTTCGACCATGATCCGATCGCGGGTGACCTTGGCAACCACGCTCGCGGCCGCCACGCACGCCGCGACCTGGTCGCCCTTCCAGATCGCCAGCCCGGGTACGCCGAGACCGTCGACCCGGAAACCGTCCGTCAGCACGTAGTCCGGGCGGACCGGCAGGCTGGCCAGCGCTCGCCGCATCCCGGCCAGGTTGCAGACGTGCAGCCCCCGACCGTCGACCTCACCGGCCGGAATCACCACCGTGGTGTACGCCAGCGCCTGCTTGACGACCAAGTCGTACACCCGTTCGCGGGCAGCCGGAGTCAACAGCTTGGAGTCCGCCAGCCCGTCGATTTCACCCCGCCGACCGGGCGGCAGCAGGGCGGCGGCCACGACCAGCGGCCCGGCACAGGCTCCACGACCGGCCTCGTCCGCACCCGCCACACAAGCGAAACCACGCCGCTGCAACGCCCGCTCGAGGGCGTACAGGCCGGCCTCCCGACGGACGACCGTACGCGGCGGCGTCAGCATGTCCGGGCTCCTTCGACCAACCGCCGCAGCAGATTCGGCAGCTCGACCGGGTAGTACCGCTCCGACGTCGACTCCAACTCCGGGATCGACCACCAGCGATGCCCGTCGATCGACCGCAGTTCGACATCGTCGAACCCCTGCGTGACCACGTCCCAGCGCTCCACGCGGACGAGGAAGAACTCCTGCTCCTGGCGGTACCACTGGCCCTCGAACGGGTACCGGGTGACCTCGTGCCACACCGCCGACCCGAGCTGATCGGCCGTCACCAGAAGACCCGTCTCCTCGTACAGCTCGCGGACCGCCCCCGTGGCCGCCGGCTCTTCGCCGTCCAAACCGCCGCCGACGGTGAACCAGTAGTGCTGACCCGGTCTGGCCGGGTCGAACCCCCGGAACAGCAGTACCCGATCGTCGGCGTTCACCAGCAACACCCGAGCCGCCCGCCGCGGGATGTCGGGCTCTGTCACCGCCCCAGCCTACGACGCCGGTGCGGGCACCGAAGCGAACGTATCGGGTACCGACAGCCAGCGTGATCGCGAGACGGGCCAGAAGACCACGAACGCCCGGCCCACGACCGCGTCGACCGGGATCGTGGCGGCCTCCACCTCCCGCGTACGCAGGAACTGTTCCCGTGAGTCGCCGGAGTGCGAACGATGGTCCCCCATCACCCAGAGCCTCCCGGGCGGCACGGTGATGTCGAACGGGTCCTCGCTGGGCCGGTCGGACAGCCCGTCGCCGTCGGAGTAGAGGTACGGCTCGTCCAGCGGATGCCCGTTGATCACCAGGCGCTGCTGCGGGTCGCAGCAAACGACACGGTCGCCGCCGACGCCGATCACCCGCTTGATGAAGTCCTTCTCGTTCGGGTTGCTGCGCCAGGTCCGTGGAGCCTCGAACACCACGATCTCGCCCCGGAACGGATCTCGGAAGTCGTAGACCAGCTTGTTGACGAGCACCCGGTCGTCGATGTCGAGGGTGTGTTCCATCGACTCCGATGGGATGTAGAAGGTCTGCAGCACGAATGCGCGTACGACCACCGCCACGACCACAGCAACGCCGACGAGGATCGGGAGTTCGCGCCAGAACGAGCTGCGTTTGCGGGTCTGCTCGTCAATCACGCAGCGAGCCTACGTGGTTGATCTGAAGTCACAAGCCTGGAACGCGCCGGTATCGACAAAGACGTGAGGAATGGAATGACAAATACCAGACCATCGGGTGGTACCGCCGGCGCACGAGGGGCGGTAGGCGCGGCGGCAAATGGCTTGGGCACGTTCTCGAATGTCGCCGGCACCGGCAGGCTGTGCCACCGCGAGTTCGGCCAGAGAATCACGAAGGCGCGGCCGATGACATTGTCGATGGGTACCTGTCCCTGACAGCGCGAGTCGCGCGACACCAGCCGGTTGTCCCCCATCACGAACATCTGGCCGGGCTCCACGGTGACCGGGTCGAACCGCCGGGACTGGCAGTCCCGCGGTCCGGACGGGGCGTCGAGCGGCGCGTTGTCCGTGACGTACGGCTCGTCGAGCGGGTAGCCGTTGACGGTCACCTTGCCGTTGACGTCACAGCAGGCGACCACGTCTCCGGGCAGGCCGATGACCCGCTTGATGAAGTCCTTCTCGCCCGGGCGGCTGATCCCTACCAGGTCGCCGAGGGTACGGCCCAACTCCGCGAAGAAGCCGATGTTCTGGTCCGGCGGGCTCTCCGGCGTCCAGCTGTCGGTACCGCGGAACACCACGATCTCGCCGCGGCCCGGGGACCGCATGTCATAGATGACCTTGTTGACCAGTACCCGGTCGCCGACCTGGAGCGTCTCCTCCATCGAGCCGGACGGGATGTAGAACGCCTGCAGGAGGAACGTGCGGATCAGCACGGCGAGGCAGAACGCCACGATCAGCAGTAGCGGTAGCTCCTGCCACAGCGGCATGTTCTTCCGCTTGCGGCGCAGCCGACCGAGCGCGGTCTCCCGCGTCTCGCGATCCACTGTCGCCAGCTCGTATGACCGCGGGCCATAGTACGAATAATTCTGCTCGCGGTCGTAGCCGTCGCTGTCCAACACGTGCGAAGCGTAAATCGCGAAGCACTACTTGTGGGAGCCCTGTCAGCTCGCTTGCCGCTCGCGCTTCTCTTTGATCTTGGCTTTCTTGCCGCGCAGGTCCCGCAGGTAGTAGAGCTTGGCGCGGCGCACATCGCCCCGAGTCATGACCTCGATCCGGTCGATCGTCGGGCTGTTCACCGGGTACGTCCGCTCGACACCCACGCCGAAGCTGATCTTCCGGACGGTGAAGGTCTCGCGCAGTCCAGAGCCCTGACGCCGGATCACGACGCCCTGGAAGATCTGGATCCGGGACCGGTTGCCCTCGATGACCCGGGCGTGCACCTTGACGGTGTCGCCGGCCCGGAACAAGGGGATGTCGGTCCGCTGGGACTGGGCGTCCAGAGCGTCCAGCGTGTTCATCGCTGCTTCCTCGCAGGTCGAGCGCGCCGAGCAGCGGCACGCGAGTCGTGGTTCAGGCATGCGGCCGCGAGTAGGCCGCGCGGCAACCCCACTACTTTGCCACATCCTGGTCCGATACCTGAAATCCGGCCCCCGACAACACCGCGACGTCACGTTTGTCCAGCGCCTGGCGCCGGATCAGGGCGGCCAGCAGGTCGGGCCGGCGCTCGGCGGTACGCAGCAGCGCCCGGTCCCGCCGCCAACGTTCGATCTTGCTGTGATCACCCGACCGGAGGATCTCGGGTACCTCCTGGCCGCGCCAGTCCGCCGGCTTCGTGTAGAGCGGCGCCTCCAGCAGGCCGTGCGCGTGCGACTCGTCCAGCAGCGAGTCGGCGTTGCCGAGCACGCCGGGCAGCAGGCGGGTCAGGGCCTCCACGATCACGAGTACCGCGACCTCGCCGCCGAAGAGGACGTAGTCGCCGATCGAGACCTCGGTCGCCTCGGTGTGGTCGAGCACCCGCTGGTCGATGCCCTCGTACCGACCACAGGCGAAGATCAGGTGCTGCTCCGCGGCCAGCTCGTGGGCCAGCTCCTGGGTGAACAACCGGCCCGCGGGCGTAGGCACCACGACATGGGTACCGGCGGAGGCGAGTGCGTCCAGGGCCTCGCCCCACGGCTCGGGGCGCATCACCATGCCCGGACCGCCGCCGTAGGGAGTGTCGTCGACCGTCCGGTGCACGTCGTGCGTCCAGGTACGCAGATCGTGTACGTCGATCTCCAGCAGGCCGGCCTGCCGCGCCCGGCCGATCAGCGACAGCTCCAGCGGGCCGAAGTACTCGGGAAAGATCGTGACGATATCGATCTTCATAGCTCGAGCAGCCCGGGCGGTGGAGTGAGCACGATCCGCCCGCCTGCCACGTCCACCTCTGGAACGAACGGCGCCACGAACGGCACGAGAGCGGTACGCCCGTCCGCCAACCGCAGCACGAGCAGGTCGCTGGCTGGGGCGTGGTCGATCCGGGTCACCTCCCCGAGCCGCTCCCCCTCCGGCGTGACCGCCGCCAGCCCGATCAGCTCGTGATCCGGGAACTCGTCCGGATCCTCGCTCGCCGGTACCTCCGCACTGTCGACCCAGAGCAGGATGCCGCGCAGGTTCTCCGCGGTCGTCCGGTCGTACACCCCATCGAACGCGACAATGAGCCGGTCGCGCCCGGCGGCGGCGTGCGGCCTGGCCTGCTCGATCCGCAGCGACCCGGTGTCGGTGCGCAGCTCGGACCCGGCGACGTAGCGCTGCTCCGGCTCGTCGGTGCGCACCTCCACGATCACCTCGCCGCGGATGCCGTGCGGCCGGATGATCTGGCCGATGACCAGGAGCATCAGTACGAGTCGATGATCTCGACCCGGACGCCCCGCCCGCCGATCGACGTGATCACCTGGCGGAGTGCCTTGGCGGTCCGGCCGCCGCGGCCGATGACCGTGCCCAGGTCCTCCGGGTGCACGCGCACTTCGAGCCGCTTGCCGCGGCGGGAGTCGACCAGCCGGACGCGAACCTCGTCCGGGTGGTCGACGATGCCCTTGACGAGGTGCTCCAGCGCGGGCCGGAGCGTCCCGTCAGCCCTGGTCGCCGGCGTCGGCACCGGCCGGCTCCTCGGTAGCTGGTTGCGGTGTCTCGGCCGGGGCCGGGGTCGGGGCCGCCGCCTTGGCAGCCTTCGCCGTCTTCTTCGCGGTCTTGGCCGGGGGCGCCTCAGCGACTCCGGCGACTGCCTTCGCCTCGGCCTCGTACGTCGCCCGACGGTCGGCCCGCGCCGGCGCCACCTTCAGCGGCTCCGGTGCCGGCAGGCCCTTGAACTTCTGCCAGTCACCGGTCTTCTCGAGAATGCGCTGCACCGGCTCGCTCGGCTGGGCGCCGACCGACAGCCAATACTGCACCCGCTCCGAGTTGACCTCGATGAGCGAGGGCTCCTCCTTCGGGTGGTAGAGCCCTACGTACTCGATCGCTCGCCCGTCCCGCTTCGTGCGGGAGTCGGCGACGACAATGCGGTACTGCGGGTTGCGGATCTTTCCCATCCGCAGAAGCCGGATCTTTACGGCCACGTTTGATCGCTCCTGTAGCTGTTGGAGGCTGAGCGTGCCGGCCGGCGCAGTGGGGTTGCGCCAGGCGGTGACTCGGTGGTCTGGCGTGCGCCGGAGTAGAGGGCCGCGCCGCGCCAGCCAACCATTGTGCCAGACGTACGCGGAACCGCCCGCACCACCCCTCTCCCGCCGATCATGAAGTTGGTTGCCCGACACGCCGTCCAGCTGCCAACTAAGTTCATGATCGACGCAGGAGGGGGGTCAGTAGGAGCGCGCCAGGATCGCTACCAGGTCGGGTTCGTCTTCGGACTCGGGGACTGTGCCGTCGGGGCGAACCAAGCACCGTACCGTGACGCCCGACTCGTTGGCCTTCGCCTCGCCTTCGGCGCCGACGGCGGACCACGGCACGCGGGCCCAGCCGGTGCCTGCCGCTTCCAGCGCGTCGGGGAGCGTCGAGACGTCCACAGTGGACGCCTCGCGGCGGGCGAGTGCCGAGTCGTACAGCGCCTGCTGGTCGGCCTCGAGTGCGGCGAGCACCGCGTCGACGACCCCACTGATGGCCACCGTGGTCTTCGAGCCGGCGCAGCGGCGGACGAGGACCGCGTTGCCGGAGGACAGATCGCGGGGGCCGACCTCGATCCGTACCGGATAGCCCTTCAGCTCGGCGTCGACGGCCCGGCGGCCGAACGGGATGTCGACCCGGTCGTCGAACCCGACCCGTACGCCCGCGTCCCGCAGCGCGTCGCGGAGCTTCGTGGCCGCCTCCACGACCCCTTCGCCGGCCTTGATGACCGTAACCAGGGCCTGTACCGGCGCCAGCCGAGGCGGAACGCGCAGCCCGGCATCGTCGCCGTGCACCATGATCAAACCGCCGAGCATCCGGGTCGACGAGCCCCAGGACGTCGTCCAGGCGTGCTCGACCGTCCCCGACGCCGAGGTGTACACGATGTCGAACGCCTTCGCGAAGTTCTGCCCCAGCTCGTGCGAGGTACCCATCTGCAGCGCCTTGCCGTCGCCCGTCATCGCCTCGAGCGTCAGCGTGTTCGTCGCGCCGGCGAACCGTTCGCGCGCCGTCTTGCGCCCCACCACGACCGGGATGGCCAGCACGCTGACCATGTGGTCCTCGTACACCTCGTGCAGGATCTTGCGGGCGTAGTCGCGCGCGTCGGCCTCGTCGACGTGCGCGGTGTGGCCCTCCTGCCAGAGGAACTCGGAGGTACGCAGGAAGATCCGCGGGCGCAGCTCCCACCGGACCACGTTGGCCCACTGGTTGAGCAGCAGGGGCAAGTCCCGGTACGAGTCGATCCACTTCGCCATGAACTCGCCGATGACCGTCTCGGACGTGGGACGGACCACGACCGGCTCGGCCAGTTGCTTGCCGCCGCCGTGCGTGACGACTGCCAGCTCCGGCGAGAAGCCCTCGACGTGCTGGGCCTCCCGGCGCAGGTAGGACTCCGGGATGAAGAGCGGGAAGTACGCGTTCTGCGAACCCGCCGCCTTGATCCGGTCATCCATCTCGGCCTGCATCCGCTCCCAGATGGCGTACCCCACCGGTCGGATCACCATCGTGCCGCGTACCGGCCCGTTGTCGGCCAGCTCGGCCTTAGCGATCACGTCCTGGTACCAGCGGGGAAAGTCCTCCGCCTGCGGGGTCAACACTCGTGCCATGACCGGACATCCTATCCGTCACCGGATAACCCGCCCGCGCAGGATGATCCGGGCCGGTCGGCGTACCACGGACAGATCGAGCCGGGGATCGGCCTCGTACGCGACCAGGTCGGCCATCCCGCCTTCCACGAGGCCGGGGAACGCCAACCACCGCCGGGCGCCCCAGGACGCAGCCGCCAGGACATCCACAGTGGACATTCCGGCGCGCTCGTGCAGCAGCAGCATCTCCTCGGCCGCCTTGCCGTGCTCGATGCCGCCGCCGGCGTCGGTGCCGACGTAGATCGGGACGCCTTCCTCGTACGCCGCCCGCACCACCTCCGGGAAGCCCGCCGCGAGCCGGCGCATGTGCGCGGCGTACCCGGGGAACTTGTCCTCGGCCCGGTCTGCGATCACGTCGAAGGTCGCCACGTTGATCATCGTGGGCACGAGCGCGGTGCGAGCCCGGGCCATCTCGCCGATCAGATCGAGGGACAGGCCGGTACCGTGCTCCACCGAGTCGACCCCGGCCCGCACGAGGATCCCGACCGCCTCCTCGGCGAACGTGTGTACCGCGATCCGCGCCCCGGCCGCGTGCGCGGCGTCGACCGCGGCGGTGAGCGTCGCCGCGTCCCAGGACGGCGCGAGGTCGTCGACGCTGCGCTCGATCCAGTCCCCGACGAGCTTCACCCAGCCATTGCCGGCCGCGGCCTGAGCCGTGACCGCCGAAGGCACGTCCGGCGACTCGACTTCGTGGCCGATGTCCCGCAGGTACCGCTTGACCGGGGCGACATGCTGGCCCGCGCGGGCCAGTCGCGGCACATCGGGGTCGCCGTCGAGTTCGGGGTACGGGTATGGCGAACCGGCGTCCCTGATCGCGAGCACGCCGATCGTCCGTTCCACCTCGGCAAGCGCCTTGGCCTCGGCGAGCGAGGTGATCGGGGCTCCCCCCGGCGAGATGCCGATGTGGCAGTGCGCGTCGACGAGCCCCGGCAGCACGAAGCCGCCGCCGACGACGGTCTCCGCGCCCGGTACCGGCTCGAACGTGACCCGATCACCTACCAGCCACAGGTCACGTACCTCGTCCTCGGGCAGCACCACCCCGCGCACGTGCAACGCCACCCTGGCAGCTTACGGCCGGTGCGCCAGGGCGCTCATCGATCAAGAGTCGCGATCCCGCTTGGTCAACTTGTTGAAGTCGATTTTCGGGAGCTTCACGCCCGGCGGCAGGCCGGAATTGGGGTCGAGGCCGGGTGGGAGCTGCGGCATTCCGCCCGTCATCGGGCTCGGCGACGGGCGGCCGGCGCGGCTGCTCTTCGTACCCTTGCGCTTGTTCTTGGGCGACTTGGTCGCGCGGCGCCGGCCGGGCAGGCCCATCATGCCGCCCATCTGGCGCATCATCTTCTGCGCCTCGGCGAACCGGTTCAGCAGCTGGTTGACGTCCATCACCTCGGTACCGGACCCGCGCGCGATGCGCGCCCGCCGGGAACCGTTGATGATCTTCGGGTTGGTCCGCTCGCCCGGAGTCATCGAGCGGATGATCGCGGTGACCCGGTCGAAGTGCTTGTCGTCGAGGTCGGCCAGCTGGTCCTTCATCTGACCCATGCCGGGCATCATGGCCAGCACGTTGGCGATCGGCCCCATCCGCCGTACGGCGATCAGCTGGTCGAGGAAGTCCTCCAGCGTGAACTGCTCGCCACCGAGCAGCTTCGCCGTCATCTTCTCCTTCTGCTCGTCCTCGAAGACCTTCTCGGCCTGCTCGATGAGCGTGAGGACGTCACCCATGCCGAGGATGCGGGAGGCCATCCGGTCCGGGTGGAAGACGTCGAAGTCCTCGAGCTTCTCCCCCGTGGACGCGAACAGGATCGGCTGCCCGGTGACGTGCCGCACGGACAGCGCGGCACCGCCGCGGGCGTCACCGTCCAACTTGGACAGTACGACGCCGGTGATGCCCACCCCGTCGCGGAACGCCTCGGCGGTCGTCACCGCGTCCTGACCGACCATCGCGTCGACGACGAAGATGATCTCGTCGGGGTCGACCGCGTCGCGGATCGCCGCGGCCTGGGCCATCATCTCGGCGTCGATACCGAGCCGGCCGGCGGTGTCCACGATCACGATGTCCCGCATCGCCCGGCGCGCGTGCTCGATCGAGTCGCGGGCCACGCGCACGGGGTCGCCGACGCCGTTACCGGGCTCGGGGGCGTACACCTCGACGCCCGCCCGCCCACCGAGCACCTGCAGCTGCCCGACGGCGTTGGGGCGCTGGAGGTCGGCGGCGACGAGCAGCGGCTGGTGCCCGAGACCGCGCAGGTGCAGGGCCAGCTTGCCGGCGAGCGTGGTCTTACCGGAACCCTGCAGACCGGCCAACAGGATCACGGTCGGCGGCTGCTTCGCGAACTGCAGTCGGCGCGCCTCGCCACCCAGGATCGCCACCAGCTCCTCGTGGACGATCTTGATGACCTGCTGCGCCGGGTTGAGTGCCTGGTGCACCTCGGCACCCCGCGCCCGTTCCTTGAGCTGGGCGATGAACGCCCGGACCACGGGCAGCGCGACGTCCGCCTCCAGCAGCGCCAGCCGGATCTCGCGGGCCGTCGCGTCGATGTCGGCATCGGAGAGCTTGCCCTTGCCACGGAGCTTGGCGAAGATCCCGGAGAGTCGGTCGCTCAGGGTGTCAAACACAGTGCTACATCCCGTTATGTCGGAACTCAGAGCGGCGAACGCCGCCACCGCTAGGTTACCGGGCGCCGTCCCCCACCCGGTTGATCATGAAGTTGGTGGCTCGACACGCCGTCGAGCCCGCACCTAAGTTCATGATCAACCGGGTTGGGAGGCTTTCAGGACCGCGGCTTCGACTGTGGCGCGGTTCCACTCGCCCACCAGGTAGAAGGCGTCCACGACGTCGGCGCCCAGCGTGGAGATTCGGGCGGCTCGGACGTCGGCGCCGGCTCCGGCCAGCGCCGACGCGACCCGGTAGAGCAGCCCCGGGGCGTCGGCGGCCCGCAGCTCGAGCACGACCGCGTCGGTGGCGGCGTCCTCGTGCCACACCACCCGGGGGGCGGGCGCACCGGCGCGCGACGGACGGGGGGCCGCCAGCCGGCCCAGACCGGAAAGCTGGCCCGCGGCCGCCCGGCGCAGATCCGCCGCCAGGCCGGGAGCGTCGGACAGCTCCCCGTGCCGCGGCTGCACCGCGCACCGCACCAACGCCATACCGTCCACTGTGGAGACATCGGCCGCCACCACGTCCAGCCGATGCAGGGCCAGACAACCGGCCACCGCGGCGAGCAGCCCGAGCCGGTCCGTCGCTGCTACCGACACGGACGCCTCATCGACCAGTACCGCGGGTAGCGTGCCCCTGACGAAGCTTGTGTCCGGAACGGGGGCGGACGGTACCGCTCCGGTGTCCAGAGTGGACCTGACCCGGTCGACGAGCTCGGCGACGAGACGGCCCTTCCAGTCCGACCACGCCCCCGGTCCGGTGGCGGCGGCGTCGGCCCGCGCCAGGGCGTACAGGAGGTCCAGTGTGGACCGATCGCCGACGGCGTCGGCCACGGTCCGGATGGTCTTTTCGTCCGCGAGGTCCCGGCGGGTCGCCGTCTCGGGCAGCAGGAGGTGCAGGCGTACCAGCTTCTCGATCGTTGCCACGTCCGGTGTGGACAGTCCGATCCGCGTCGCCACCCCGGCCGCGATCGGAGCGCCGGCGAGGCTGTGGTCGCCGGGCAGTCCCTTGCCGATGTCGTGCAGGAAGGCCGCCAGCAGAAGCAAGTCCGGCCGGTCGACCTCGCGGGCGTACGCCGCCGCGTGTGCCGCCGCCTCCACCAGGTGCCGGTCGACGGTGAACCGGTGTACCGGGTTGTACTGCGGCAGGCTGCGCAACCTGGCCCACTCGGGCAGCCACGCGTCGATCAGGCCGTACCGGTCGCACGCCTCCCAGGTCGGTACCAGGCACAGGCTGCTGCCCAGCAGCGTGAGCAATGCCTCGCGGGCGGCCGGCGGCCACGGTACGGGTAGCGCGGGCGCGAAGCGGGCCAGCCACTCGAGCGTCCCCCGGGCCACCGGTAGCCGGGCACCCGCGGCGGCCGCCGCGACCCGCAACGCGAGGCTCGGATCGGGGTGGGCGGTCACCGCCGAGCGGGCCAGTACCGCCTCCCCGTCCTGCTCGACGACGTCCCTGGCGACCGGCCGGCGAAGGGGCTGTCTGCGCACACTTCCCCGCCGCCGGTCGGCCCGCCACCGGTCGGCGGCGCGCCAGGCGTCGTCGATCGCGTATGCCACCGTGCGGGCGTCCTGCGCCACCCGGCGCAGCAGCGCGCCCGCGTCGGGCAGCCCGAGCGCGCCGGCCACCTCGGCTCGCTCCTGCGCGACGAGCCGGTCGATCCTCCGGCCCACCGCCACATGCAGCGCGTCCCGGGTGTCGAGCAGCCGTACGTGTGCCGCCCGTACCGCCGGCCGGGCCGCGTCGGCCACCCCGGCGATGCCGATGCCGCGCAGCACACCCACGTCCCGCAGCCCGCCCCGGGCCTCCTTGAGGTCGCCCTCGAGCAGGAACGCCAGCTCACCGTGGACCGCCCAACGCTCGGCGGTCAGCTCGCGCAGCATCGACAGTCCCCGTACGGCGGTCCGGCGCCACTGGTCGACCGCGGCCGCCCGCAGCGCGTCGGTCAGCGACCGGTCCCCGGCCACGTGCCGCATGTCGAGCAGCCCCAGCGCCACCTTGACGTCGTCGTGCGCTACCGACAGCGCCTCCGGGAGGGTCCGGACCGAGTGGTCCAGCCCGATGCCGGCGTCCCAGATCGGGTACCAGACGTCCTTGGCCAGCAGCTCCACGTTGGACACTCCACTGTGGAGCAGTACGAGGTCCACGTCGCCGAACGGCGCGCACTCCCGGCGGCCCAGCCCGCCCACGGCGACCAGCGCCACTCCCGGCCCCGAGTCGGGCAGCAGTCCGCCCAGCCAGGCGTCGAGCGCCGCCGCACGGTGCTCCCGTGCGGCGGCGCCAACCGAGCTATCCAATGGACGATACCCAGTGTCTCTCAGAGTGCGTCGATGCCACGCTCGCCGGTGCGGACCCGGACCACCTCCTCGACGGCGGTGACCCAGACCTTGCCGTCACCGATCTTCCCCGTTCGCGCCGCCCCGATGACCCCCTCGACGACCTTGTCGACGTCGAGCTCGTCGGTGAGCACCTCGACCCGGATCTTTGGCAGGAACTCCACTGTGTACTCCGCGCCCCGGTACACCTCGGTGTGGCCCTTCTGCCTGCCGTACCCCTGCACCTCGCTGACGGTCAGGCCGGCCACGCCCAGGGCGTGCAGCGCCTCCTTCACCGCGTCGAGCTGGTGCGGCTTGATGACCGCGGTCACCAGCTTCATGCCCATTCCCTCCATCTGACGACGCTAACCGACCTTTTCCGGGCTGGGCTCTGGCTCGGGCTCCGTTGCCCGGCCGTCCGGCGCTGGCGTAGCAGGTGTACCGATGCCCGCGAGCGCGAAGGCGCCGCCGCCGCCGCCTCCGGCGGGCGAGAAGTCGTACGCGCTCTCGGCGTGCTCCGCGGTGTCGACACCCTCCTCCTCGGCCTCGGGCTTGACCCGGAAGCCGATCGTCTTCTCCAGCAGGTAGCCGAGGATCAGCGTGACCACGAAGGAGTAGACGCCGACCATCACTACCGCCTGGGCCTGCTTGCCGAGCTGGGTCGCGTCGCCACCGTAGAAGATGCCGTCGATGTCGGTACCGAGCGTGGCGGCGTTGGCCAGGAAGCCGATGAGCAGAGCGCCCACCGCGCCTCCGACCAGGTGCACGCCGACCACGTCGAGCGAGTCGTCGTACCGGAACCGGTACTTCAGGCCGACGGCCAGCGCGCAGACCGCGCCCGCGAACAGGCCGAGGGCGATCGAGCCGATCGGGGTGATCGTGGCACAGGCCGGCGTGATGGCGACCAGGCCGGCGACCGCACCGGAACCGGCACCCAGGGCGGTGGGCTTCTTGTCCCGGATCCATTCGACGAAGATCCAGCCGAGCAGGCCGGCGGCGGTGGCGACCTGCGTGTTGATGAACGCCTGCGCGGCCAGGCCGTTCGCGGCGGTAGCCGACCCGGCGTTGAAGCCGAACCAGCCGAACCACAGCAGGCCGGCGCCGATCAATACCATCGGGACGTTGTGTGGCTTGAACCGCTCCCGGGGCCAGCCCCGCCGCCGGCCGAGGACGATGGCCAGCGCCAGGGCCGCGGCACCGGCATTGACGTGCACCGCGGTCCCACCGGCGAAGTCGTATGCGCCGATGTGGTCCGCGATGAACCCCCCGTCGGTCGTGCTGGCCAGATCCGGGCCGAAGTAGAAGACCCAGTGCGCTACCGGGAAGTAGACCAGGGTCGCCCACAGCCCCGCGAAGACCATCCACGTACCGAACTTGGCCCGGTCCGCGATGGCTCCACTGATCAGCGCGACGGTGATGATGGCGAACATGAGCTGGAACGCGACAAACGCGAGCTCGGGCGTGGTGACCGGGACGTTCTCGCTCACCGTGTTGATGAGACCGTGCAGGCCAACCGCGTCGAGGTTGCCGATCAGGCCCCAACCATTCACGTCACCGTGGAAGCTGAGGCTGTAGCCGTATGCAACCCAGAGCACGCTGACCAGCGCGATCGCCCCGAAGCTCATCATCATCATGTTGAGCACGCTCTTGCTGCGGGTCATGCCGCCGTAGAACAGGGCCAGACCCGGCGTCATGAGCAGCACGAGCGCAGACGATGCGAGCAACCAAGCGGTATCGCCGGTGTCGAAAGGCACGCTGCCTCCTCAGTAAGTCGTTCCTCCTTCCGGCGCGGCAGCGCTGCCCGCGAAGCCGGATGCGCGAGAGCATCCCGGCCACCTGTTTCGCGCAAGGTCCTTACGCGGTTTCCTCGAGGTCACGAGTTGTTTCGTACGTGTGAAGAAGTCCTCACACCCGAACGCGACGGCGATTCCCGACCCGGACCAACAGAACGATCCCTACAATCACCGCGGCCAGGCACAGCAGGCCGCCGGCGACCAAGGCCAGCCCCACGGCGGGATTCGTCCCGTCGTCGGTCTCTCCGATCACCTGCGACGAGCCGGTGCGGCTCGGCGACGGCTCGGGTGGCTGGCGCGGCTCGGTGGTGAGCGCGTCCACGAGGTTGAGCTCGCCCCAGCCGTACTCGAAGTCCCGGCCCGGGTTGCCCTCGTCGGTGGTCGTCCACACCAGCCGCCGGAGTTGCTCGTCGCGGTCCGCCTGCGGGTACTTGGCGCGGATCAGCGCGGCCGCGCCCGCGACGATCGCCGTGGCCGCGCTGGTGCCGGTACCGGAGTAGTAACGCCCGCCCGGCAGCGCGGCCTCGATGTCCGCGCCCGGCGCGGCGATGTCTATCTCCCGGTCGGGTGCGCCACGGACGGTCGTGGCGAGCTTGCCGTCGCGGTCCACGGCCGTGACGGCCACGGCCTCGGCGATCCCCGCAGGCTCCTGGACGAAGACCGCCGGCGGGTTGCCGACGCCGGCGATGACCAGCAGGCCATGGGACGTCGCGTACTGCACCGCCGACTCGTCGCCGCGCTCGAAGCCACCGGCGAACGCGACGCAGATGACGTCGGCCCCCTGGTCGACGGCCAGCCGGATGCCCCGCGCGATCGCGCCCTGGGCGGCGCCCTTGACGTCCTCGTCGTACACGTTGATCGGCAGGATCTTGGCTTCCGGCGCGATGCCCAGCACCCCGTCCCGCCGGCCCGGCCCGTGGCCGCGGCCCGCGATCAGCGACGCCACCGACGTACCGTGGCCGACGACATCCCGCTGCCCCTTGCGCCGGTTGGCCGGGTCGAGCACGTCGAACCCGGGCAGCACGGCACCGCGCAGATCGGGGTGGGTGGCGTCGACCCCGGTGTCGACGACAGCCACCACGACCCCGCCGCCCTTGGTGACCTTGTGCGCGTCGGCTACCCGCAGTTGAGCGAGGTACCAGGACTTGTCCCGGACCTCGTCCGCGTGCGCCGCCGGCGCCGCGAACGGGACCGCCAGCGCCGCCGCCACAAGGGCGACAAGAACCCTCACTGGCCGCGCCCGAGGGCTGTTCCCGGGGTCGGCGGTGGTGGCGGCTCGGGCGTGTCGACGACGGGCGGGCCCGCCTGCTCCACGGCCCACAGTTCCTCGTCGGAGATGAGGTCGGTGGTGTGTAGGCGCTCGTCGTCGCGCTTCGTGCGGCGCCGGCCGGGCGCTCCCGCGCCGCCGGTCCCGCGTACGTCGCCTTGGCGCCGGCCGCTCAACTGCGGCCGGGGACCCGACGACCCCGCCGTACCCGAGCCCGCTCCCGCGGTGCGGCCGCCGAGCGTACCCGGCAGGCCGCGCCTGACGATCCGACGCCGCGGGTCACCCGGACCACCGAGGCCCGGCTCGCGCCTGCCGGCGAGCTGCGGCGGGATACCGCCTGATCCGCGCCCCGGCGGCATCCGCCCGCCGGGAGCGCCCGGGCCGCCCCGGGCTCCGGGCTGGCCGCCCGCCGGCGGCACGGCACGCCGGCCATCCAACCGCGGTGGGGCCGACCGGCCGGGCGGCATGTTCCCACCGGTACCGGGCATGCTGGGACGCGCCGGCATGGTGCCGCGCGCGGAGGTGCCGCTCAGGTTGGGCCGGCGCGGGGCACCCGGCGGTGCGGTCGTGCCTGGCCGCCCCGGCATGCCGGTGCGGTTGGAGGTGCCGGGCAGGGTGGGCCGCGGCGGCATCGGCGCACCGCCGCCGGGCAAGGTGGGCCGGTTCGGGAACGCCGGTGGCCGGGTGCCTGGTGGCAGCGTCGGCGGCCGCGGCATGCCGCCCGGAAGGATCGGCATACCCGGCATCGGCGGCAGCCCGCCACCTGGTACCGGAGGGACTCCACCGGGCGGCAACCCGCCACCGGGCATCGGCGGCAGGCCAGGCATGCCTGGCAGCCCCTGTAGTTCCGCGGCGAAGTCGGGTCGCGGCGGCAGGTCGGGGAACGGCAGGTTGGGCAGGGCCGGGGCCGGGATCTGGGGCACCCCGCCGGGGCCGCCCCCACGGCCGGGCATCGTCGGCATGACCGGCTGGCGGGCCGTGGTCGGGCCGGCGTACGAGGTGCCGCGGTCGAGCATGAACGCCTCGTCCATGTACATGTTCGCCAGCTCGCGCATCGGGCCCTTGGCCTCGTTGGTGTACCGCTCCCGCACTTCCTCGGGCTTCTCCGGCGCGCCGCCGAAGAAGTCGCCGATGGCGCTGCCGCCCTGCTGGAGGAGGTTGTCGTCGGACCGGTCCGCGTACGTGTTCTGCGCCGACTCCAGATCCGGGATGTACCGGTTCCAGATGTCCCGCATCGACCGCTGAGTGGACTCGATCTTGTCCGAGACCCGCTGCATCGCCCGGGAGTTGGTGTCGGCGGTCTCCTGCCACTGGTCCAGCGAGTAGAGCGCGCCACCCACCCGGCGCAGGAACGACTCGGCGGCGTCCCCACCCCACGCCTGCTGCAGCGAGAGGGCGTACTGCTCCACATTGGATCGCGTGGACTCGAGCAGGACACCGAGCCGGCGCCACATCTCGACGAGGCCTTCGGTCTCCTCGTCGCTGTCCGCCTTGATGGCCTCCCAGAGCGTGTCGATGTTGACCTCGCCCTTGTTGTCCCAGTTGGTCGGGTCGTAGCCGACCTCATCGCCGTTGACGTAGTCGTAGTACTGCGCGATGTAGCTCGGCAGCACCGGCGGCTCGTAGCCGAACAAGTTACCCGGCATCCCCCTGCTCCTCGTCTACGTCAGGTCGATGGCGTCGGCGGAAGCGGAGCGGCGCCGTCCGTCTCGGTGTCGTCAGAGATCGTGAACTCGCCCGGCTTGCCATCGGCGATGGTCCAGCCGTCGCCCTCTTGCTCGTACGGGCTCTGGTAGCCGTCCGGGTTCGTGGCCTGGGGCGGGATGTATGGCATCGGCCCGGTTGTCGTGTCGGTCGTCGTCTCGGTTGTGGTGCTGGCATTCGGCGGAGTAGTCGGGATGAACGAGTCGTACACGTCGTCCACCGTCGCCTCGGTCTCGGCGTCGCCGAGCAGGTACTCCGCGGCGACCGCGTAGGCCGCCGTGCTCAACGCCTGCAGGCCGAGCGCCACGTCGTTGATCAGGTACATCGCGGCCCGACGCTGCTTGTCGTGCATGCCCCGGAAGAACGAGCCTTCCTTGACCACGCCGCCACCGAACCGCGGTTGCACGCCCATCATGGGCTGAACACCGTCGGAGACGCTCTTCGAGAAATTGTCGGTGAGCTCCACGCGAATGCGTTCCGCGAAGTCGAACACCGAGGTGACGTTGACGTTGACGGGCCGATGCAGCCATTCGTCAGGCACTTGGCGCCCCCGATCGTCGCAGAAACACGCTTCCGCTGACGAGGGTATCGAGCCTCAGCACATCATGGAAGCCGGGCCCAATTACAACAATCAATCACTCGGCGGCAGCCAGGCGAGCTGGATCAGGCGGGCGCCTTCCCGCCTGGTCACGAACCAGCCACGTCCGGGGGGCTGTGGACCGGGTTTGACGGTACCGAGCAGCACGCCCTCGTTCTTGTCGCCGGACATGACGATGCCGGGCGATCCCAACTCGCGCAGGCGCATGAGCAGCGGCTCGTACAGTGCCCGGCTCGCGCCACCGCTGCGCCGGGTGATCACCAGGTGAAGGCCGATGTCCCGGGCCTGGCCCACGAACTCGAGCAGCGGGGACAACGGGTTCGTGCCACCGCCACCGGCGACGAGGTCGTAGTCGTCGACCAGCACGTACAGGTCGGGACCCTTCCACCAGCTACGGGCGCGCAACTGCTCGGCGGTGACGTCGGGGCCGGGCAACCGTTGCCGCATGACGTTCGAGACCTCGGTCACGATGCCCTGGGTGACCGGCGCGGAGGTGCCGTACCCGATCTGGTGTTCGGTGGTGATCGCGCCGAGCAGGCTGCGCCGGTAGTCGACGATGATGATCCGGGCCTGCGTCAACGAGTTCCGGTCGACGATCGCCTTGGCCAGCGCGCGCAGGAACGAGCTCTTGCCGCACTCCGAGTCGCCGAACACCAGGGCATGCGGATCGCTGGAGAAGTCGAGCCAGACCGGTTGCAGGTCGGCCTCGGCGATACCGATCGGTACGCCGGGCCGGGCCTCGGTCAGCGGCAGGCTCGCGTACGGCAGCTGGTCCGGGAGCAGCCGCACCGGTGGTGCGCCGGGGCCCTCCCACGCCTGCCGGGCGTCCGCCACCAGCGCGGCGAGCCCCTCGGGCAGGTCGTCGGTGGAGTTCTTCCCGTCGACCCGCGGCAGCGCGGTGAGGAACTGCAGCTTTTCCGGGGTGATACCGCGGCCGGGCGCCTTCTCCGGCACGTTCATCGCCGCTCGACGGTCCAATGTGGAGCTTGTCGGGTCGCCGAGGCGCAGCTCGAGCCGGGTACCGAACGCATCCCGTACCGCTGGACGCAGTTCCATCCACTGGCCGGCGGTGGCCACCACGTGCACGCCGTACGACAGGCCACGGGTGACCAGCTCGGTGAGCTGTGTCTCGAGGTCCTCGAAGTCGCTGCGGATCGTGCTCCAGCCGTCGACGACAAGGAACACGTCGCCGAACGGGTCGTCGGCGAACTCGCCGGCCCGCTTGCGTCGGCGGTATGTGCCGATCGAGTCGATCCCCTGCGCGCCGAACCGGCGTTCCCGTTCGGCCAGCAGCACCCGCAGTTCCGCCACGGTACGCCGTACCTGCCCCGGATCCAGCCGGGTCGCCACGCCACCGACGTGCGGCAACTCGCGCAGGCCGGCCAGCGAACCGCCGCCGAAGTCGAGGCAGTAGACCTGGACCTCGCGTGGGGTGTGGGTGAGCGCCAGGCCGACGACGAGCGTACGCAGGAACGTGCTCTTGCCGCTCTGCGGACCGCCGACCAGTACCGCGTGCCCGCCGGAGCCGGACATATCCAGCCACAGCGTCTCGCGGCGTTGCTCGAACGGCCGGTCTACCACGCCGACGGAGGCCCGCAAGGCGCCGTGTAGCTCAGGGGCGGACACGGTCAGCCCGCGGTCGGGGCGGACCTCGAGCAGCGGTACCAACGCATCCAGCGCGAACGACTCCTTCAACGGTGGCAGCCACACCCGGTGTGCCGGCGTACCGCGCCCGGCGATCCGGCCGACGAGGACGTCGAGCAGGCTCTCGCCCTCGCCGTCCGCGGGCTCCTCGTGCGTCTGGGCCACCGGCGTCGCGGGGGCGGCCTGCGGAGCGACGTACGCCGTCGTGTACTCCTCGATGCGTTGCGCGATCGCGGCCGGCCCACCGGCTCCTGCCAGCGCGCGGCGGAACCGCCCGGAGACGTACGCGGCCCGGAACCGCACCAGCGGCTCGGTGCCGTAGCGCAGGTACCCGTGTCCCGGCGAGCGCGGCAGCTCGAAGGCCGCGGTATCGCCGAGCACGACCCGGCTCTCCATGGCGGAGAACGTCCGCAGGCCGATCCGGTATGACAGGTACGTATCCAGTCCCCGCAACCGCCCCTCTTCCAGGCGCTGCGAGGCGAGCAGCAGGTGGACGCCGAGCGACCGGCCCACCCGACCGATCTGAACGAACATCTCGATGAAGTCCGGCTTCGCCGTGAGCAGCTCGGAGAACTCGTCGCAGATGATGAACAGGCTCGGCAGCGGGGCGAGCGGCGCACCGGCGGCGCGGGCGCGCTCGTAGTCGCGTACCGATGCGTAGTTGCCCGCCCGGCGCAGCAGTTCCTGCCGGCGGACGATCTCGCCGTTGATGGCGTCGGTCATCCGGTCGACGAGCGGAAGCTCGTCGGCCAGGTTGGTGATGACGGCGCTGGTGTGCGGCAGTTTGTCGAGACGGGTGAAGGTCGCGCCGCCCTTGAAGTCGATGAGCACGAAGTTCAGCGTTTCGGAGCTGTGCGTGACCGCGAGCGCGAGCACCAGCGTGCGCAACAGTTCCGACTTGCCCGCACCGGTGGCCCCGATCAGCAGCCCGTGCGGGCCCATGCCGTCCTGTGCCGACTCCTTGAGGTCGAGCTCGAGCGGCGTACCGTCCGACGCCACGCCGATCGGTACACGCAGCCGGTCGCGGTTCGGCCGCGGAACCCAGGACTGTACCGGGTCGAACTGCTCCGGATCGCTGAGATCGAGCAGCTCGGTCAGGCCGAGATCGCGGACCGTGCTCGTGGCCGTCTCGCCGCGCGAGGCCTGCGACAGCCGCAGGGGCGCGAGCCGCAACGCGAATGCTTCGGCCTCGGACAGGGTCAACGAGTCCGCCCGGCCCAGCTCGTTGCGCCCCTCGAAGGTGATCCCGTGCAGCCTCCCGTCGTCCGCCACGTCCAGCACCAGCGCGGCGCGGTCCAGCACCCGCGGCGGAGGGTTGGTCAGGTCGAGCAGCGTGACGCCTTCCACGCCACCCTCGGTCATCAGGTGGTCGGAACCGGCGACGTCGCCGCCGTCGACCACGACGACCACATGCGGATGGCCCGTCCGGGCCTCGCCCAGGTTCGGCCCGAACCGCGGGCGCCCGGCCAGCACGTCCTCGAGCATCGCCTCGAGACCGGTCAGGGTGGTCGACACCAGCCGCAGCTCACCGACCGCGTCGGTCTTCGTCGGGTGCAAGGCGTGCGGCAACCACTTGACCCATTCCCAGTCCGGCCGGCGCTCCGGCGCGGCACAGATCGCCACGAGTACGTCGTCCGGCGCGTGAAACGCCGCCACCTGGCCGACGACCGCACGGACCAGCGAGGTGCAGCGCTCCTGGTGGCCCCGCAGGTGTACCCGGCTGAACCCGTCCACCGCCATGACCAGCGGCAGGTCCGGCACATTCGTGTACGCGGTCACGAACCGGCGCAACGCCAGCGCACACATCGGTTCGAGGTCCTCGAGCGGCTTGCTCTGCGGCGGTATCAGCGGCATGGCCAGTTCCTGCAGGCCGAGTCCGATGCGGACGGTCAGGAAGTCGCCGTCACCGGTACGCCGTTCCCACACCCGCAGGCTGTCCGGGATCGTCCACAGTGCCTGCGGATCCGGGTGCCGGTACGCAAGCGTCTCCCGCTGCTGTTTCGCGGCTCGCCGGGCCCGGCGGCGTTGCTGGGCCAGGTGGCGCAGGTACTCCTGCCGCGCTAGCAACATCTCCTGCTTGCTGGCACCACCGGCGTGCGAGCCGAACTGCGAGGCCAGCATCCCGACCGCGGACAACCCGAACAGGCCGCCGGTCACGTACGCGAACGGGCCGCCGCGCTGGCCGGCGAACATCAGCGCCATCGCCACCGACCCGGCCAGCATCGGCAGCATCATCATGACCTGGCTCCAGCCGCGTCCGGACGGCTTCGGTACCTCCGGCGGAGCCTCCAGCATGATCTCACCGCTCGGGTACGGCGGTTCCGGTCGACGTTGGGGTCGTCTCACAATGACCGTGGTCATGCCAGGCCTCCGGCGATAGCGGAGGGCCGGCATGGCCGAGCGCTGACTGGCAGGGTCATGTGGCTGACCCACCTCCCCGTGGGCTGAGTTGCTAGCTTGGCTCCGGGCACATAGTTGCAACCAACCGGAGGCGAGGGCAACCATGCCTGCTTTCACTCGGTCATGCCAGCCTTCCGCTATCGCCGGAGGCCCGGCATGACCACGGCCAATACTGGCGCCGGGCTCGCCCGGGTCGTCATCGTGGGACCGTCGCGCCGGTTGTCGCTGGCATTGCCGGAACGGGTACCGCTGGCCACGCTGCTGCCGAGCGTCCTCGCGCAAGCCGGTGAGCAGGTCGAACAGGGTCCATCCGACAAGCCGGTCGGGCAGCCGGTGACGGGCTGGGCGCTGCGCCGGTCCGACGGCGTCCTGCTGGACCCGACGCGCCCACTGGCCACTCAGGACATTCGCGACGGCGAGGTGCTGCATCTGGTCGCGCGCGATGCCGACTGGCCGGAGCCGGAGTACGACGACATCGTCGAGGCGATCGCGGCCGGTGCCCGGCGCAGTGGCATCGACTGGACCGCGCCCGCGACCCGGCGCGCCGGCCTGATCGGCGCGGCCGGTGTACTCGTCGTCGCCCTCGTGATGGTGCTGCGGGCCGGGCCGCCATGGGTGGTACCGGCCGGCGTGCTGATCGGTGCCGGGGTGGCGCTGATCCTGACCGGTATGGTGCTGTCCCGCGCCGCCGGCGACTCGGGTGCGGGTGCGGTGTTCGGGGCACTCGGACTGCCGTACCTCTTCGTGGGCAGCCTGGTCGTGCTCGCTGGGCCGACGGACGCGGTGACCGAACTGGGTGCGCCGCACCTGCTGCTCGCGGGCGTGGTGACGCTGCTGGGCGGCATACTCGGTCAGCTCGGGGTCTCAGACGCCCCAGGCGTCTTCGTGGCCGCCGTGGTCGCCGGCGGAGCCGCGGTACTGGGCGCCCTCGTCGGCCTCACCTCGCTCGACGGCGCGCAAGCTGCCGCGCTGGTCCTGGCGTTGCTGACGCTGCTGCACCCGGCTCTGCCGCTGCTCGCGGTACGCCTCGGCAAGGTGCCGATCCCCACCATCCCGCAGACACCGGAGGATCTGTTGCGGGACGAGGCGATGCCGTCGACCATCGACGTGTTCACCGCCGCTCGGCGCGCCGACCGGTTGCTCATCGGGTTCGTCGCCGGCGTGAGCGTCGCGTCGGCGGTCTGCCTCGCGATGACAGCGCGTGCCGGCGGTATCGCGGCCCCGCTGCTCGCCGGGATCGCGTCGGTGTCGCTGCTGTTGCGGGCACGCGCGTGGCGGACCGTGCAGTTGCGGGTGCCGATGCTGCTCGCGGGAGGCTTCGGCGTCGCGTTGCTGATCCTCGGTATCGCGGACTCGATGGGGTACGCGGTCGTGCTCGGTGTGCTCCTGCCGATCCTGTTACTGGCGGCGACGGCCGTAGCGGCGGCCGGCCTGATCTACAGCCGGCGCGCCCCGTCGCCGTACCCCGGGCGGATCGCCGACATCCTCGACGTGGTGCTCGTGCTGTCGGTGGTCCCGGTCGCGGTCGCGGTACTGGGCATGTACGGCGGCGTACTGGACGTGATGCGCGAGTTCCTGCAGTAACGTCCCCTCCCCCGTCGAGCCGGCGTTACCAGTGGCCGTGGGCGTCCACTACTGGACGGTCGCCACCGTGCACCAGCCAAACGAGTGCGGCGTCGACGGTGTCGCCGAGGAAGACGTCGTCCATCGGGTGCAGCAGAAAGACCCGACCCCGGGCGTCGACGACGATGTGGCTCGGGCCGTCCTCGTGGTCGCCGATCGGGAAGACCGGCTCCCCCAGAATCCCGGCGAACTCGCGGATCTCGGCGGTCGTCGGTGCGTTCTTGCCGGGATAGAGGTGGCTCGGGAAGCCGCCACCGGCCTTGCCGCCCGGCCCGCGTTGGGGAATGTCGAGCCCACCGAACTCGTCGAGCGCGGCCCGGGCCGCGTCGACCATGGGCAGGTCACGGTCGATCCCGGTACGCCGCAACCATTCGTCGACCGCGGCCGCCACGTTGCGCCCCGGTCGCCAGCCGGCCGCCTGCAGATCGTCGTACACCTCTGCTGGGAAACGCTCGCGGGCCCGCCGCACCTGGCGGTACTGGTCGGCGATCACCGGCGTGGGCAGCATCGGCCACGTGCTGAGCTCACCCGTCTGCCGGTCCACCACCGCCCGCGCGCCGCCGATCGTCTCCGGTAGCGCACCGGGTTGGCCCGGCGGCTGGACCGGCCACAGCACGTAGCCATCGTCGAACTCGAGAACTTCGATATCGATGTCGTCGGCCGGGCGACCGGCGTCGGCGAGCCAGTCGCGCGCACGCCGTACCGCTTCCTCGCGGGTCACCATGTCGGTTTATGGTAGTCGCGGCACGACCTTGGGGAGGGGAACGCATGCCGTCGCGGCGGGATCAGATCCAGTCGTACCAGTTCGCGGTGCAGCGGGTCGTGTCCGCGCTGGTGGCCCGCGAGGCCGATCCGGCGCAGACACCGTTGCGCCGGCTGGTCGGTGCCGGCCTGGGCAGCATCATGGTCGCCGTCATCTCGCTGGCCGCGGTCGGCATCTTCGGTCTCGTGACCGGCCGCAGCGGCGCCGGTTGGCGCGACGGCAGCTCGGTCATCATCGAACGGGAAACGGGTGCCGCGTTCGTTTACCGCGACGGTGTGCTCATTCCGACCGCCAACTTCGCGTCCGCGATGCTGCTGGCCAACTCCTCGCGGACGGTCACGGTGTCCCGCGCCCAGCTCGCGAACGAACCACGGGTACCGGTCGTCGGCATCCCCAACGCACCGAACTCGCTGCCGGACCCGCGCCGCCTGTTGACCGGCGCGTGGACGCTGTGCACGACGCCCACGTCGACGCCGAGCGGCGGGCAGAGCGCGACCACCGCGATGCTGGTGGGTGCGCCCGCGCCGGGCGGTAGGCCGCTTGGCCAGGACGAAGGGCTCATCGTCAAGGTACCGACGAGCGAAGTGCTCTACCTCGTCTGGCACGGGTACCGGTACCGCATCGGCAACATCGGCATCGTGCTCGACGCACTGGGCATGCCCAACGCTCCCCGGATCGCGGTCGGCCCGGCCTGGCTGAACGCGTTGCCCCAGGGCCAGATCATGCAGCCGATCAACCAGACCGGCCGCGGCCAGCCGTTCCCGCGCATCACCGAACCGGCGAACGTACGGGTCGGTCAGGTCCTCGCCACGGGGCCCGAGGGCGCGAAGGTGTACTTCCTCGTCGGTACCGATCAGCTGCGGCCGCTCACCGAGGTGGAGAAGGAGATCGTGTTGCGGGACCCGGCCACGGGAGCCGCGTACGACGGCGTTCCCGAGGCCCGGCCGTGGAGCGGCAACGCGCCCGGCGTCACCCGCGCACCGGCTCCGCCTGCCTCGCCGGACCGCTGGCCGGACCGGCGTCCGGAGGCCGCCAAGCTCGATCGCGCCGACGCCGCGATCTGCGCCACGCACGGCGATGCCCGCGGGGTGGGCACGATCGTCGTGGACGCGTCGCCGTCACTGGGACCGGCCGTACCGACACCGCGGCGCACCAGCGGCGGGATTCCGTTGGTGGACGCCACAATCGTCGAGCCGGGGCGGGGCGCGATTGTGGAGGCGATGCCATCCCCGGACGCCACCAGCGGGACATTGGTAATCGTCACTGATCTCGGAATCCGGTACGCCGTACCGTCTCTCGACGTGTTGCGCGCACTCGGTTATGCCACTGTGGAACCGGTACGGCTACCGGCGAATCTGGTCGCCCGCCTGCCGGAAGGCCCCGCATTGGATCCCGCGGTCGCGGCCCAACCGATCCAACCCACGGGCTGATTGCCCTTTTCGGGGGTGGCTTCCGATTGCGTTGCTGCGCTAACGTCACATCGATGGCGATGCCGGTCGGCACCGTCGACGAAGCCCAGTACGGGTGGCACAGAAAGCGGGGTGAAATCCGCACATGGCTGAGGGGATGCGTACCGACACCGGCCTCATGGCCCAGACCGCACAGAAGGTCACCGGCGTCGCGGACGATCTGACCAGCATGCTGAACCAACTGATGGACCGGCTGACTCCGCTCCAGACGCACTGGGTCGGTAGGGGTGGCACGGCCATGCATGACGTGAAGCAGCGGTTCAACGACGACATGGCGAAGCTGAACACGGTGCTCCGGTCGATCGCGGAAGCGGTCGGCACCTCCGGTCAGGACTACATCCTCACCGACGACGAGCTCCAGGGGCAGATGAACCAGGCGGGTGCGACCGCAGGTCAGATCACTCAAGCTCTGAACATGAACTGAGCGGGGAGGGTACGGAATGCCTGAAGGCGATCTCGTCGTCAACTTCGCGATCCTGCGCGCCGCCGCCGACGACATTCAGAGCACGGTCAACACGATGAACTCCAAGCTGGACGACCTCAAGTCGACCCTCGCGCCGATGGTGGGCACGTG
This sequence comes from Micromonosporaceae bacterium, assembly GCA_035650075.1. Taxonomy (GTDB): domain Bacteria; phylum Actinomycetota; class Actinomycetes; order Mycobacteriales; family Micromonosporaceae; genus DASSUC01. The sequence continues at coordinate 32,762 of DASRII010000495.1, forward strand.
GGACGGCGCGGCAAAGGCTCAGTACGCCGCCAAGCAGGCGCAGTGGGACGCCGCCGCACTCGACCTGAACACCCTGCTGGGCTCGATCAAGAGCGCCGTGATCGCCTCCGCGGATGCCATGCAGGCCCGCGAGACGGCGAACATGCAGCGTTTCGAGTAGGCCGGCGCACACCTCACCGCGGACTCCCTGGTGTCAGGGGGTCCGCGGTGCACGTGTGGCTCGCCAACCGCGGCTCGTGCCTCGCCGGTACACACTGGTCCCGACGACGATCGCGATGACCAGACCGATGCCGATGCCGAACAGCGCCAGCGAGATCCCGCCGAGTTCGCGCCAGCGCGCCTCCCGCCGCTCGGCCGCCGGATCGACCACCGGTGCCGGCGCCTCCGGCAGCGCTTCCGGATCCTCTCCGGCCAGCACCTCGGTGACCGCCCGGTACGGGTCGACGATGCCGGTGCCGTAGCCCGGTCCCCCGCGCGAAGGGTTGGCCGTCGCGATGATCCGGCTGACCACCTGGCTCGCGGTGGCGGTCGGCCGTTCTTCGCGGATCAGCGCGGCCGTGGCCGCCACGAACGGGGCCGCGAAGCTCGTGCCGCTCTCCACCGTGTGACCCTCGATCGGGGTCGCGACCAGGATGTCGGCGCCGGGGGCTACAACGTCCACATAGGACCCCACCTGCGACTGCGGCAGCAGCTCACCGGTCTCGGCGATCGCGCCGACGCCCAGGACTCCCGGGTACGCGGCCGGAAACGACGGCGGGTCGGTAAATGGCGTGTCGTCGTTCGCGTGGTTGTTGCCGACGGCTGCGACAACGACGATGTCGGCCGCCACCACATCGGCGATCGCGGCCCGCACCAGCGGATCGTCGGTAGACAGCACCAACGAGATGTTCATGACGCGTACCCCCGGCCTGGCCGCCGCCTCGCGGATGGCCCGAGCGAACGTCGGAGGGTCGACGGTCGCGCCGTTGCCTTCGATGCGGTCGCTGACACGTACCGGCAGGATCTTCGCGTCGGGAGCCAGGCCGCGGAAGCCGACGCCGGACACCCGCTGCGCGGCGATGATGCTGGAGACCTCGGTGCCATGTGCCACGCACGACGCCGGCGAGGCCGGTGGCAGGTAATCCATCAGCTTCTCGACACGGCCGCGCAACTGGCGGTGGTTGCCGTCCACCGCGGAGTCGATGACCGCGACCGTGACGCCGCGGCCGGTGGCATGCGTCCACACGCGCTCCGGGGCCAGCATGCGTTGCGCCCACGGGACTTCGGTGACGACCCGTCCGGCTTCGCAGGCCAGTGCGGCGGAGACAGCGGGTGTCGGTACGAACACCGTAGCCGCGACGATGCCCAGCGCACTCGCCACCGCTGCCGCTCGAAGAAGCCTCACGCCCCAGCATGGTAGTCCCCGGGCCGGTGCCGTCCGGAGGGTCGCGTCGGAGTGCGATGCACAAGTATCGTTGGGTGAACTTGGCGGTCGGACCTGGGGGATGGCGATCGTGGACAACGCAGCCTTGCGGGCACGGGCCGACGAGCTACTCGGCGAACTCAACCGACTGCGCAGCGGATTGCAGGACCTGCAGGCCCGGTTGCGTCAGGTGAACGCGACCGTGACCTCGGAAGACGGGTTCGTGACGGCGACCGTCGGCCCGCGCGGCCAGCTGGTGAGCCTCGAGCTGGACCCGCGCATCTACCGGCGTCCGGACTCGAAACAGCTCGCGGCCACGATCACGCAGACCATCCAGCAGGCGGCCGCGAAAGCCCAGGAGCAGGTGATGGCCGCGTGCCGGCCGTACATGCCCGACGCCGAGGTGCAGGCTCACCTCGACTACGACTTCGGCGGCATGATGCGCCGCTTGGACCACGAGCTCGACGGCATCGACCGGAGGTGACGGAATGCCCGATCCACAGGAGACATTCGTCGACACGCAGGCCGCGCTGGACGGGGCGAGCCGGTTGACCGAGATCAGCAGCGAGTTCTCGGGTGCATGGAGCGGTATCAAAGGCCGGATCGAGGACCTGCACGCCGAGGCCCCGTGGGGTACCGACGAGGTGGGCACGGAGTTCGCGTCCAAGTACATGCCCGGCGGCGAGGAGGCCGGAGCCACGGGCGTGGTCACCGGGACCGACAACCTCAGCCAGACCCTGGGCCAGGTAGGACCGAGCATCACGGACGCGGTGAACGGTACGGTCCAGACCGATACGGAGACCGGCGACTCCCTTCGGCCGCAATAGTCCTGGTGCGCGTTCGGGAGGCAGGTCCTTAGGTGGTCGAGAGACCGGGAGACGTATGGCGACCACACTTCGGCGACCAGGACTGGGTGTGGGACGCGATCTGTCTCATCGGGTCGGGCTCGGCGTGGCCGGACGGTAGCGAGACCGCACTCCGCGAGCTGGCCGACGCCTGGCGGGAGGGCGCCCAGCTGATCTCCGACATGCTGCAGGACGCCGATCCCGCGGCACTCGACATCCTGATGGCGTACAGCGGTGGCGTCGGGATGGCGTTCTCGGAGTTCTGGAACGAGCTGGCCGTCGGACCGGCGACCGGGTTCCCGGTGGTCTACGAGGCCATGGGCGAGCTGGCGGCGGGCACCGAGGCGATCGCGATGCAGATCGAGTACGAGAAACTCGTCGTGCTGATCAGCGTGATCATCGCCGTCATCTCGATCATTATCGCGATCATCATGGCGTTCTTCAGCGCCGGCGGTTCCACGGCCGCGATCCCGGGGATCATCGCCACCGCCCGGCAGGCGGTCATCACGGCGTTCCGGCAGTTGCTCACCGCAGCCGGCCGGCAACTGCTGAAACAGGCGCTGCTGCAAGCGCTGCGTCGGCTCAGCCTGCGGGTGTTGATGCGGACGGCGGTAACCCGGCTGACCCAGCAACTGACCTGGCGGTGGGTAGCGACGCAGGCGCTCAAACAGACCGCGTTGCAGATCGGTCAGCAACTGGTGACCGAGGTACTGGCACAGGGGTACCAGATCGCCACCGGTACGCGGGAGGACTGGGACACGCGGCAGCTCGAGATCGCCGGCTTCAGCGCGCTGCTGGCCGGCCCGCTGTCCGTGCTGCCGTACCGCCTGATGCCCGGCCACGGTGGCTGGGCGATGAACATGGGTCGCGAGGCTCTCGCCAACGTGGTCGCCGACCAGGGCGGGGGCTTCCTGGCTACCGGCCTGTACGCCGGGCTGCGCGAAGGTGACTGGAGCCAGTGGCATGTGCCGTCGGCGACCCAACTGCTCCAGTCGGCGCTGTTCGGGTCGGTACTGAGCATCGCCGAGGGCGCCGGCGAGCACCTGGCCACCCACGCCGGCCACCTCGGGCACAACCTGACGATGCCGAACGTCGACCCCAGCAACTTGTCGCCCGGGCTGGGGACGGGCGGCGACCACATGCCGAACATGGGCGACCTCGACGGGGTCAACACCGGGGTACCGGCGTTCGACGGGTCGACGACTCCGGTACCGGTCGGCTCGCCTTCGGGGTTCACCGGAACGACGCCCGGTACCGGTCAGGCCGGTGGCCCGCCGGTGACCGGTGGTGGGCAGTCGACGTCCGGCGGTGGGACGACGGTGCGGCCAACGGGCACGACCACGGTCGGCGGGCCTTCCACGGGCGGGCCTTCCACGGGCGGGCCTTCCACGGGCGGCGGGCGGGACTCGACGACGTCGGGCACGGGCGGGCCGGGGACCGGCGGAACGCTTCCCGACGGCGGCGTACCGGTGACGGGCGGCCCGGACGGCGGACCGCCACTGACGCCGGACACGACGCCCACTGTCCCCAGTGGACCCGCCGTCACGCCCGACGGCGGACCACCGCTCACCCCGGACGGCGGCACGCCGACTGTCCCCAGTGGACCAACCGTCACGCCCGATGGCGGACCAGCGGTCATACCCGGCGCCCCGACGCCGGCCGGCGGACCCGTCCACACGCCTGGTGTGCCGGCGCCAACGCCGGGCGGCCCGCCACTGACGCCCAGCACGACACCAACGGCCACCACGCCGGCGGGTACCACGCCCACCGGGACCACGCCAGCGGGCGCGACGCCGGTCCGGCCTGGGGGCACACCACCGGCCGGAGGCGTACCGACGCTCGCCGGACCGCCCACGACGGCCGACCCGACGACGGCTCGACCCGACGCCGGGACCCGACCGCCGGACGCCGGCACCCGAACCCCGGATCCGCTGCGGCACACGCCAGCGACAGCCGGACCGCCACCGATCGCCGGATCGACGCCGCCCACCGGACCGGTCCCGTCGACGACGCATCCCACAACCACGGGTCCGACACCGCCACACTCCGACGGCCCGCCGAGCGGTCCACCGCCGGACTCCCCCGGTCCTCCCGGCACGCCGGACGGCCCGGACATCCAACGCTCCGACGGACCGACCGCGAACGGTTCGCACGCGTTCGAAGCACCGCCGGTCCACTTCGAGGGCGACCCGACCAGCCCGGAGGCGCGGCAGGCGGTCATGAACGCGTCGGCGGCGCTCGCCGACGCCGTACAGGCGCACGCCACGGAGGCGGGACTCGGGCCGCGGCAGACACCGTACACGGCCGGCGCGATGATCACCCCGGATGGCACGATCCACTCGCACACGAGCATGCGGGCCGACCGCGGCGTGCAGCCGCACGCGGTACCCGAGCCTCATCCTCTGGCGCAACAGGTGCTGGACCAGATCGCGGCCGACGCGGCGGCCAGCGGTGACCGGCTGCCGATGGGCCATGGTCAGTGCGCCGAGGTCGCGCTCGTCTCCGATCGGCTCCACGACCTCGAGGCTCAGTGGCAGGCCGAGGGTTCACCGGGCGACTTCGCGACCTACGCCCATGAACACCTCGCTGGCAGTACCGTGTCCACGCACCGGATCGGGGACCACATGGTCCGCGATCAGGCGTACCCCCATGGTGAGCTCATGCCACCGTGCGCGACGTGCGGACCCTTCCTCGACGCGTTCGACATCAACCATGTCGCGGACGGCCCGGACGGCGGCGCTTCCCCCACCACACCGCCACCACCGGACAGCCCGCCGCCCCCGTCCTCGCCGCCGCCGGACATCGGCGCGGTGGGGCCGGGTCATCCGATCGACCCGTCGCGGCCGTACAACACGCCGGACGGGCTGCTGCCGCCCGACCCGGCCGACCAGGCGGCGCTCGACGCGGTCATCCCGCGCGAGTCCGACGGAACGCCACAGGTGCATCCGGACCCGCGCGAGGGTACGTGGCTCGACAACGTCAACGACGGCGGTACCAACGAGACGGGCCGTGCCAACAACTGTGCCGACTGTGCCCTGTCGTTCACCGCCACCTGGTACGGCGATCCGACCGTGTCGGCGCCGACCGCCGATCCGACGACGGGCGGGGAGGGCGGTGGCCCCGCCCGCATCGAGCAGGTGCTCGGGACGAGCTTCGAGCACGTCGGTACCGACGCCACTGCCCTGGACGTCGTCGCCGACCAGCTGCGCGCCGCCGGACCGGGTTCGTCCGCGGTCATCGCCAACACCTGGAACGCCCAGGCCGGCGGCGGCGGGCACGGCTGGAACATGGTCAACCACGACGGGACGATCCTGTACGTCGACTCGCAGGGTCGCTCGGTCACGACCACCCCACCGTCGTTCTCCGGATTCTTCGACAACGTCTGGGCGATCGTGCTCGACGCGGACGGCAATCCGTACCATCCGCCGCCGGCCGGCCCGTCGGCGACTCCACCGGCGTCCGCCGGACCGCACCGCGACCTGCCGGACCGGCTGAGCACGGCGCCACCGCCCGATGTCCTCGGCGACCAGCCCACCGACACGACCCAGCCGACGGATGCTGACGGACCCGACGGCCCGGATCAACCGCCGGACGGCGACCTGTCCACAGTGGACGATATTCGCGACGCCGTCGAGCTTCGCGAACGCGCGGTCGACGCCGTCGTGGACCGGCTCGGCATCGAGGATCCCAGGGCGGCCGAGGCGCTGCGAACGGCGTACGACGTCGTGCACGACTACACCGCGCCGTTCCTGGTGGACATCGTCGACCGCATGCTGGTGGATCTGCGGGCGGACCTCGCGCGCAACCCCGACGCGACCGTGGTGTTCGTCGGCCGCGACGGGCACAGCATGGCGGTAGCGGCGCAGCGGCTCGACCCCGATTTCTTTGCCGCGCACGGCAAGGAGGTCGTGCTGTCCCGGGCGGTCGTCGAGTCGGCGATGCTCGACTCCGAGATCAACGGCGGGATGAGCTTCCCCGACGCCGCGGACTTCCGTGGCGCCGCCGGCAAGGTGGACCCGGCGGACATCGAGGGAGCCCGGCAGCGGCTCACCCAGTACCTGCAGGACCGCGGCATCCCGGTCGGCCGCCCCGGCAGCGAGGTCATTCTCGTCGACACCAGCTACAAGGGCACCGTGCAGGAACTGCTCGCCGCCCTCTACCCGGACACCGCTTTCTCCGGCAAGTACGCCTTCTTCGGCGCATCGCCGCTCGACCCGCACCCGGGCACGAAGACCGGCTACGCCCTGCATCTCGATCCCGACCCGGTCGGCGGCGGGCGGCCGCTGCGGTCTCTGCCCGAGGAGGCCGCCCTCACGTTCGCCAACCAGGACGCGGTCGGCACCGTCGAGGAGACGATGCACGGCGACCTGAGCAGCCCGCGCCGGTTCGGGCCGGACGGCGTACCGGAGCAGCACCCGCAGCGGTACGACCCCGCGCTGAGCGGCCTGAACCCCACGCGCGTCTCCGAGGTGATGGCCGACCCGCTCGTCCGCGAGGGCGTCAAGGTCGTGAACCTCCTCGCCATCGCCGATGTCGCCGACGGTGTGGCGGCGCGCCGGGCGGACGGTATCGACCCGGCGGATCAGTTGCGACAGGGCGCCGACGGCTACCGGGACCAGGTACGCCAATGGGTTTCCGGGTCGGACACGGTCGACCCGAGGTTCCAGGAGCTGATGGACTCGTTCGTGCGGCGGGGCGACAAGGGCATCATCGCGGACCTGTCCGCCGCGATCGACCGCGCCGGCCTGTCCGTCGAACAGGCGATGTCCGTGTGGCGGGACTACGATGCCCAGCCCACTCTGGACGCGCGGCGGGACTTCGTCGACTCCTTTGTGGACGATCACCCGGACGGGCCCGACGAGCCCCCGGACGGCGACCAACCGGAGGCCCAGACCGGCGGTTCGACCAGGCCCGTCGACGACGTGCAGGCGTGGGCCTGGGCCGAAGAGATGTACGACCAGTTCCGCGCCGACGACACCGACATCGCGGACATCGCGCAGAACCTGGCGACCGTCGAGCGGCCGGACGGCCGGACCGGCTACACCCCGGACGAGATCAGGCAGGTCAAGGACCACCTGATGGTCGAGGAGCACCCGCTCGACGACTACAACGGGGGTACCGTCAACCGCCACTTCGACGCGGACCCGGACATCGCGGATGCGTGGGTACGGCTGCGCGAGGGCACGCCGCTCGACGCGGATCTGGTCCTGCTCGAACACGAGCTGGCCGAGTCGAACTACCTGCGGGAGCATCCCGGCGCGACGTACCGTGAGGCACACAACCACGCGAACCAGTCCCACAACTGGCAGAGCATCATTCCGGGACAGGAGACCACCCATGGCCATTCTGCTGGACTTCAAGAAGGTCCGGGAGGACAGTCAGGAGGTGGAGTACGTCTTCGGGTACCCGGAGATGGACCGCCGGTTGGTGATCGACAAGACCACCCAGGAAGGCAGACCGGCGGACGGGACGAGGGACCGGAACTTCACGGCGATCCTCGTCAAGATCCTCAGGGGCCAGCAGGCCCTGACGACGTGGCCGGAGACGGGGACGTACGCGGCGTAACCGACCTGTCAGCCATCAGCCGGGCTCTGCTGGGCGAGTCGATCGACGGTCAGGTCGTCGACTACGCGGATGTGCTGGGTGGTGTGCCGGAGGCCGACTTCGTACGGCTGAGCGACGGTCTGGTCGACGCGCTTGCCCAGGCGGGTATCCCGGCCGGCGCCGCGGACGTCACGCTGGCCCGGTCGCCGTCGGGTGACCTCGTGGTGCGGATCTCCTCGGACCAGGCGTTCCTGAACTCCGTGCGGCAATGGGATCCCACCGAGCACGCCGCGACTCTGGGCACCCGCCCGTTCGCACCCAGCGGACCACTGCCGCCGTCGCTCGTGTCGGCCGCCATTCCCGGCCTCGGGCACTGGATCAGCCACGACCTCGCGCCGCTGACCCCGGGTCAGGCCGTCCGCCTCGAGGTCCTGCCGTCCCGTGGACCGGACGCCGGCACTCCACCCACGACGGCCGAGGTCCCGATCCACCGGCGGGACGGAACGGTCACCGGCGGTCTCCACACGACCCCGCCGGCGATCACCGCCCATCCGGCCGCGGGCGAGCTGGGACCCGGAGGCGTCCCGCTCGGACATGACGAGCAGGGACGGGTACGACCCATCGACCGCTCCGGCCACATGCTGCGAGACAGCGAGATCGCCTTCATCAACGAGGACGAGCCGATCGCCCCGTTAGACCAGGACGCGATCGATCGGTGGGCTCACCGGGAGGCGCCGCTGGGCATGCCGCCACAGTGGTTCGGCGAGTTCCAGTCGAGCCTGCGCGACGCGCTGGCCGCCGACGGCATCGATCCGAGCACGGTCGACGTACGGCTCAAGGGGTCGGCGGCCGAGTTCTTCTCCGGGCCGCGCAAGTCGATGCCGACGATGGAGGGTCTCGCGGCCGACCTCGAGTCGGGGCGGATCAGCCCGGAGGCGTACGACCGGGCGGTCGGCCGGCTCACCCAGATGCTCAGTGGCTCCGGTGGCGAGCCTCCCGTTGCGCGCCCGTTCGACACCATGTACCGCCTGGGGCTGGATCCGGAGCGCAGCGATTACGACATCAACGTCTGCTCGGATGAGATGTTCCGCCGGGCGCTGTCGATGTGGGACGAGAACGTGTATGGGGGCGTGAGAGGTGACGGCACCCGAGAAGTCCCCATCAAGCCCGCCGACAGAAACCACGGCTATCTGACCAACGACGTGCTCGTGCGGAATGCCTTCCCGCACCTGCGGGAGTGGGCGGCGCATTGGGACGAGCGGCTGGGCCGCCACATGTCTTATGCCATCTTCATGTCCAGCGGCCCGGAAGATACGACGATGACACCGGGCCACTCCGGCGTATCCGTCCATTACCGGGACACCGACTGGGTAATCTTGCGACCGGAGAGGTCCTGACATGGCGTTAGAGGTGGCGCTGCGGGTCACCGCGTTCGGCAAGGTCGACCAGAGGCTGCTCGACCAACTGCGCCATGATCTCGACCTGAAGAGCGCTGGTCGGCTGACCGACGAAGAAGACTCCACGATGGGCCAACGGTTGGATGACCTCGGCGAGGGAGACACTGTCTGGCGGTCGCTGTCGCGCAGCTCGCCCGAGACCTGGACATTCTGGGTCTCGTACGGGGGTCGACCACCGGCGAGCGAGCTGATCGACCGGTATAGAGCGGAGGCTGTCGGCGCCTTCCAGCGCGCCGGCTTGGTGATCAACCGGGAGTGGCGGCAGTGATCCGCCTGGCGGCAGTGGGCGACCTGCATATGCGCCCCGCCGTCCAGGGTCGCTTCAAACCGGCATTCGCGCGCCTGTCCGAGGACGCCGACCTGCTGTTGCTGGCCGGAGACCTGACGAACGGCGGCACGCTGGCCGAGGCCGAGCTGTTGCGCGACGAAGTCGCAAACCTGGGCCTGCCCGTCGTCGCGGTGCTGGGCAACCACGACCACGACGAGGGCCACGGCGACCGGATCACCGAAGTACTGCGCGAGCTGGGCGTACGTGTCCTCGACGGGGACACCGTGACCATCGAGATCGCCGGCAGACGGGTGGGCGTCGCGGGCGTCATGGGTGGTGGCGGCGGCTTCCCGAACCTCGGCGCACCGCCGAACGGCATGGACCCCGAACGCCTGAGCCAAGGCCCGCGGGACGCCGAGCGGCTCCTGTCCGCGCTGTCCACGCTCGACTGCGACGTGCGAATAGCGCTGACGCACTTCGCTCCGGTACCGGACACGCTCGCCGGCGAGCCGTTGGAGATCTACGCCGGCCTCGGCTGCCACGAGCTGGGTGCCGCGGTCGACGCCGGCGACGCGGCCCTGACGATCCACGGCCACGCTCACTCCGGAACCGAGTTCGGCCGGACGGTGGAGGGCCGACCGGTACGTAACGTCGCCTATCCGGTCCTACGCAGGCCATACACCGTCTATGACCTCGACGGATAGGGTGAAACCGTGTCGGATGACAGCTGGCGGCGACTCGAAGCCGAACGCACAGAGCTGGCCGAGCGGGCCGAGCGGTTCGCCGACCTCGGCCTCGGTACCCACGCGGAGCTGCTGAGGGCCGGCGGTCCGATTCCACCCAAGTTGACCGGTACCCCGATGATCGTCGATACCGACGTCGGCGGCGACCCGGACGACGCGATCGCGCTCATCGTGGCCGCGCGTAACGCACCGGAGCTGGCCCTGGTGCTGACCGGGGACGAGGTGGACGGCGAACGGGCCAGGTTCGCCCGCCACCTGCTGGATCTCGCCGGGCGGCCCGAGGTGCCAGTGGTCGCCGGTCGCCAGCTGCCCGGTACCGCGATCTTCTGCGCGGAGGACCTGACCCCGCGGGACATCGGCCCCCAGCCGACGGACGTGGCCGCGGCCGTGGCGCGCGCCTGCCTGGCTACCGATGGACCGGTGCGCTGGGTGGGCATGGGTCCTCTGTCGAATCTCGCCGACGTCCTGCGGGAGCGGCCCGAACTGGCTACCCGGCTGGCGCTCACCCAGATGGGTGGTGCCTTGCGGTACCGCGATCCCTCCCGGGCCGAGCACAACTTCCGGCGCGATCCGGCCGCGGTACCCGAGGTTCTCGAGGCCGTGCCGCGGACCTGGCTGGTCACCTCGGACGTCACCTTCAGCACCGAGATCGAGATCGACGCGCGGTCGACGCTCTACCGGTGGCTCTCCGACCCGACGGCGCCGCCGTGGGCGCGGCCGCTGGTCACCCACCTCGACCGGTGGTTCGAGCGCTACCACCCGGGTTCGATGCAACACGACGCGCTGACCTTGAGCGCCGCGATGCAACTGCCCTTTGTGGACTTCGACCTGGTTACGGTCGCGCTGGCCCCGGACGCCCGGATGGCCGAAGCCCCAGCGGGGGTACGGCTGTACGCCAGTCGCCGTGCCCAATACGCCGGTTTCCGCCGCTGGCTGTCGACCGCGCTGGGAGTGTCGGATCCCGCTGCTATGTTGCGGCATTGACCGCGACACGCGGACGGCCAGGAGCGCTGGGCGCCCCAGGCGCCCAAGCGGACCGCGCTCGAAGGAGGCGTGCAAGCGTTGACTGGACAGGAGTTCGTCGACGTCGACTGGTCGGAGGCGTTGTTCCGTGAGGTCAACCTGACCGGCGCGCGTATGCGTGGGGTGCTGCTGTTCAACGCGGACATCGACGGCGCCATCAACGGGTTGAGGATCAACGGTGTCGAGGTGACTCCGCTGATCCAGGCAGAGCTGGACCGGCTCCATCCGGAGCGGACGAAGCTACGACCGACCACTGTGGACGGAATGGTGCCGGCATGGGCCGTGGTCGAGTCGTTCTGGGCGGCCACGATGCGGCGAGCCGCCGCGCTGTCCCCGGCCGACCTCGACCGCTCGGTGGACGGCGAGTGGTCGTTCGCGCAGACCCTGCGACATCTGGTGTTCGTCACCGACGCCTGGCTCGGGCATGCCGTGCTGGGCGAGCGGCAGCCGTTTCACCCGCTCGCCCTGCCGCCGTCGTTCATTCACCACGGCGCCGACTTCGGCATCGATTCCGCGGCGACGCCGTCGTACGAGGAGGTCGTCGACGCCCGGGCCGGGCGGATGGCCATGGTGCGGGAGTTCCTTGCCTCCGCTACGCAGGAAGATCTCGACCGGGTCCGCGAGCCGAACACCGCGCCGGGTTGGCCACCACCGGAGGCCCGGACCGCAACGTCCTGCCTGCACGTGCTGTTCAACGAGGAGTGGGCGCACCACCAGTTCGCCATCCGCGACCTGACCGTCATCGAAGCCGCTACGTGAGGTGGAACCGGTCGTTGACAGCGAGGCCCGCAAGATCCGCAGTGGACAGTGGGAGCTCGGTCAGCGGCGGCCGTGCCTCGTCGACATGGCGGGCTTGGGCGACGAACACCACGACGCCGTCCGGGTGGCGGCAGGCGGCCCACTGTTCGAGCCGGTTGTCGTCATTCGTCACGACACCCACCTGCGCCGCACCGACGCTGACGACCTCGCAATCGCCGGACATCCCCCAGAACGACAGCGCCAGCGCGCACGGCTCGGTGGGCAACGTATTGGGCGAGGTCTGCACCGAGGCGAGCAGCCTCCCGACCTTTCCGTCCTTGGCCACCGCAACCGAGGCCAGGTACTCCCACGACTCGGCGCCGTCCACCCAGTCGGTGAAGGACGCCTGGTGGTAGCGGAGCAGGCTGTCCGGGTCGGCATCGGTCGACACCGAATACCCGGCCGCCAAGGAATCGACGATCGCGTCGTACAGCTTGACGCCCTGGTCGTAGCGGAACCCGGCGGTGGCGGTGCGGTCCTGTTGCGGCTGGCCGTCCGGTCCGGTAGGCCACGGCCGCTCGGTGTTCGTCCCCTCACCCACCGACGGGCCAGGCCCGCCGGGTGACCACCGGTCCGGCAGGAATCCGGGTCCCCCGGCGAAGACCACACCCGCAACGACTAGCACCGTGGCCGCGGCGGCACCGGAGCTGAGCCAGGCGGCACGGCGGTACAGTCGCGCGCGCCGGGCCGTGGTCAGCGCGGTCGTCGCGCTCATCGGTGGCGGCGGCGTGCTGGCCGCCATCGTGTGGCGCAACGCCTCCTGAAGCTCGTGCTCGCTCATTGCTCACCTCGTTTCGCTGCGCGCCCTGTGCGGCGCCTTCCCTCGTCGCTTCGCTCCTCAGTCCAGACGCCGCGGCGCTCCGCTTCACTCATGGCATCCCTCTCGTCAGTCCGCGTTGACCGCGGGTGTCAACACGTGGCGCAGCGCGTCGAGGCCCCGGGCCGCCTGGCTCTTCACCGTGCCGGGCGAGCAGTCCAGGGCCGCCGCGGTGTCCTCCACGGACATGTCCTCCCAGTACCGCAGGATCAGCACGGCACGCTGCCGGGGCGGTACGTCGTTCAGCGCCCGCAGCAGGATCAGCCGGTCCTCGGGTGCGGTATCGGTGACCGAGCGTTCGATCGGTGACTCGGCGACCCGCTCGCGCCACCACCAACCGCGGCGGCGGTCATCGAGAAAGGTCCGGACCAGCGTCTTCCGGACATATGCATCCAAGACGTCGTGCCGCGCCACCCGACCCCACGCCAGGTACAGCTTGGTGAACGTCGCCTGGACCAGGTCCTCCGCCCGGTGCCAGTCGCCACAGAGCAGGTACGCCGTGGCGCGCATCGCGTCCGACCGCGCCGCGAAGTACTCGGTGAACGCGCTGTCCCGATCAGTCATCCCAGCTCCCGTCAGAACGTACGAGGTACTCACGAGTCCGGGGTCCCGCCAGGTTGCACGCTCCCGCACGATTCGGCACCATCCAGATGGATGTCGATTGAACCGGGCGATGCGAAGGGGCGTTCAGCAAGGTTAGGAATTGTGTACGTGGAGAGGAGATAACAAGTGATGACAGGACGTGCGCGGCTTGTGGTGGTTACCGCCATGATCGGTGCCGTGGTAGCGGTCTCCTCCGTGGGGAGCGCCGCGCTGGCAGACGACACGGATTCCTCGCGGAACTTCATTCGCGTCGAGCTCACGAGCCTCCAGGAGGACCCACTCGCGCTGTCGACGACGGGTTCGGGTGAGGTCCGGCTGTTCATCAACGAGCGCACGCAAGAGATCACGTACCGGCTCAGCTACGAAGGCATCGAGAGCAACGTTCTCCAAGCACACATCCACATCGGCAACCGGTCGCAGAGTGGCGGAGTCAGCGTCTTCCTCTGCTCGAACCTCGGCAACGGCCCGGTAGGTACCCCCGCCTGCCCCTCCCCGGCCGGAGAGGTGACCGGGACGCTCACCGCGGCCAGCGTCATCGGGCCCACGGGTCAGGGCATCCCGGCGGGTGCGTTCGACGAGCTGGTCCGGGCCATCCGGGCCGGCGCGACGTACGCCAACGTGCACAGCATGACGTTCCAGGGTGGAGAGATCCGGGGCCAGCTGGACCACCACCACTGACCTCGTCGCGCGCTGGGGCCGGTGCCCGTCACCGGCCCTCGGCGTTTATGCGACCCAACCGATCGCCTCGCACCAGAACCCGGCGAAGAACGCCCCGGGCTGTCTCCCCCACGCCAGCCACTCCTCACCGATCGCGGCTAGCTCCGCGGGGGTCGCCCAGCCGTGTGCCACAGCGGCGTCGACCATGGCGTGGGTGGTGAACCACGACGCGGTGAAGGCGGCGTACGAGCTGACCTCCTCCAACGTACCGTGATGGATCGCGGTCGCCCCCGCCTGGCAACGGCTGAAGCCGGCCTCGACCAGCATTTCCCGCAGCCGCCGGCCGACATCGGGACTGCCGGTGCGCAGCTTCCGCATGAGGTCGTACGAGCGGATCAGCCGCGGTGAGGCGGGCCAGACCAGGCAGCCGCCCCAGTCGGTGTCCGCGACCGCCACGACCGCACCCGGCCGCGCGACCCGGTACGCCTCCCGCAGTGCGGTCATCGGGTCGGGCAGGTGCTGCAGGAGCGCGCAGGCGAAGACGGCGTCGAACATGTCGTCGGCGAACGGCAGGTCACAGGCGTCGGCGCGGAGTACCCGTACGCCACCGGTACCGTCCGGGAGTCCCGGATGCAGGTCGACTCCGGTGGTCTGGCCGGGACTCACCACCGAGGCCAGGCCGAGCGTGATCGAGCCGGGACCGCAGCCAATGTCCAGTAAGGACATTCCCGGCCGCAGGTGCGGTAGCAGGAATCCGGCATGGCTGTCCGCGGTACGGCGGGAGAGGATTGCCGTCGTCATATTCACCAACTGTGCGCTCGGCGGGTGTTCCGGGCTACCGATATTCGGCCTACCGTCGATTCATGGACATCGAGCTGCGCCACCTCCGGGTGGTCTGCGCGATCGCCGAGACCGGCAGCGTCACCAAGGCGGCCGCCCAGCTCGGTCTGGCCCAACCGGCGCTGACCGCCCAACTGCAACGCATCGAGCGCGCGCTCGGCGGTCCACTGTTCGAACGTGACCGGCGCGGCGCGCGGCCCACGCCGCTGGGCGAGCTGGTACTGGCCCGGGCCCGCCTGCTCATCCCCGCCTTCAAGGGACTGCGGGACGAGGCGAACCGCCTGGCCGGCGTCGGCAAGACGACGGGCAGGTACCGCATCGGCGCCGGCAACGGACCGATCCTGGCCGGCCTCGTGCAGCGGTTGACGACGGCGTACCCGCTGGCCCACGTGTCGACGTACACGAGCTTCTCGCAGGACGAGCTTGCCGAGATGGTCGCCGCCGGCCGGCTCGACTTCGCGCTGATGGGATTCTGCGGCGACTCGACCCCGACCGCCGAGTTCGGCCTCGTCTGGAGCACGGTGTGCGTCGACGCGGTGTGCGTACTCCTGTCGGACCAGCACTCGGCCGCGAACGGTACCGACGTCGACCTGGCCGACCTGGCCGACGTGCTGTGGGCGAACGTACCGGGTGACGGATGTTTCTCCGAGTGCTTCGCCGCGGCCTGCGCGCGGGCCGGATTCACGCCCCGGCACATCTTCGAGACCGATGTGAGCGCCTGCGCCGATCTCGTCGTGAGCGGTACCGCGGTCGCGCTCTGCCAGGGCACGTCCCGCGAGCCGCCGGGGATCCGGATGGTGCCGATCGCCGGTACCCCGCTGCGCTGGCGCCACGTGCTCGCCTGGCATCCGGACAGCGTCACGGCCGACGTGGCCGACGATGTGGGGACGCACGCGGTCGCGGCGTACCTCGACACGGTCGGCCGCCGGCCGCGGTATGCCGAGTGGCTTCGCGCGAACCCACGCTTCGGCGCGGGTCAGAGGCTGATGGACCAGCTGTCCAGGTAGCCAGTGTCCTGAGCGAACACGTCCTGGACCCGGAGTTGCCAGGTCCCTCCGGCGCTCTCCGTCGACAGGTTCCGGGTGTACGTGGTGTCCACATTGGGCGCGCCGTCGGAGCTGTTGGAGCTCTTCAACGAGTACGCCGAGCCGTCCGGTGCCACCAGCGTCACCACCAGGTCTCCGCGGTACGTGTGCACGACATGTACCTCCACAGTGGAGCTTGCCGAGGCCGCCCGGGTGCACCCCGAGATCGTTATCGAGCTGCTCACCGCCGTGCCGGCATCGGGGATGGTGACATTGGTGGTGTTGCTGCCCGCACAAGCAGCGCCCCCACCCAGCACGGTCTGCACGGTGATCGTGACGTTGGTGCACGCGTTGGCGCGCGAGGTCAGCGCGCTCTTCTCGGCCGAATCGACCGTCAGTCCCCAGCGCGTCTTCACCGCTGCCCACTCGCCGATGTACCGGCAGATCACACTGGACAGCGGAGGGAGCCACGTCGCGGGGTCCTGGTCGCCCTTGGATTGGTTGACGTTGTCGGTCACGGCGGCCAGTGACCGGGGGTCGCCCAGGTCGTTCGCGAAGGACCGGCGTTGCGCGGCGGTCCAGTTCCGCGCCCCGGAGTCCCACGCCTCGGCCAGCGGGACGACGTGGTCGATGTCCACATCGGACGGTACGGTCCATGTCGCGCCGTCGTAGTACGAGTACCACCGCCCACCGGAGAGGCTGCAGCCCGAGCCGATCGTCGGCGTGGTGAGGGACTCGGCGATGAGTACCTCGTACCGCGTGTTGCACCCGTCGCCATCCGCGTCGATCCAGTGCTCGAAGAGATCGCGGTCGTAGCCGGTACGGACCTCGCCGGCTAACGGCAGATCGGCGATCAGGGTGCGCAGCGGCTTCGACACCGTGGCGGCGCGAGCGGGCGAGGCGGCTGCCAATCCAACAACGACGGCGATGGCCACGAGGGCGGCGGTCAGGCGGAGGGGCATGCACAGTTCGTAGCCCATCGGGGCAATGCGTCGATAATCTCAGATACGTCATACTCCCCTGGTGCCGACCAACCGTGGACCGTTGCGCCGGATGTGGACCGACCTCGTACTCGCCCGCAATCTCGAGATCTACGTGACCGTGGCGCTGTCGCTGACCTTCGGTGTACTCGGAATCCTCGATGTGGTCGAACCCCGGGCGGTGGCGGCCGCGACACTCGGCACCCTCGCGCTGTTGGCGGTGTCCAATGTGGGCAGCCGGCACCGGCTCGACGACCTGACCCGGTCGGTGAACGCGGCCGTGCAGGCCGATGTCCCGATCGACCGCGTCCTGGCGGTCAAGGCACCGGCGCTGGATGACGACCTGCGGGCCGCGACCGACATCCGCCTGGTCGGCGTCACGTTGAGCCGGACGGTCCGGGACCTGGTCGGGTCTTTGGACCGCCGGCTGCGCGCCGGCGCGGTGCTGCGGGTGATGGTCATCGATCCGGACAGCAGCGCACCCCTGCAGGCGGTCGCCCGGACGTTGGGTGTCACCAGCCCGGCGTTCTACCAACCGCGGGTAGCGTCCACGATAGACATTCTCGCCGCGCTGGGGTCCTTGCCCGGCAGCGCCGGCCGGATCGAGATACGCCTGCTGCCGTACGTGCCGACGTTCGGGATGTACCTGGTCGACCCGCAGACCCCGGACGGGCGCATCTACGTCGAGCTGTACCAGCACCGGTCGCTGAAGCCGAACCCGTGCTTCAACCTGCGGGCCGACCGCGACGGGCGCTGGTACGCGTTCTTCCTCGAGCAGTTCGACATCCTGTGGGACAGCGCCCGTCCGGTGCCGCTAGCCCCAACGATCTCTTAGTCGAAGTCCTCCGGCTTGAAGTCCCGCTTCTCCACGAGGACGAGCCAGTTGCCGGACACGTCCCGCATGACGGCCTCGACGCCGTACGGTCGCTCCGCCGGCTCCTGCGTGAACTGGACGCCCTTGGCGACCAGTTCGGCGTACGTCTTGCGGCAATCGTCGACGCTCAGGCCGACCCCGCCCATCTGACCCTTCTCGAGCTGCCGCCGGACGAAGTCGGCCGCGTCGGCGTCCAGCGGCGGGCCGGGCGTCATGAGCGTGAGCTCCAACTCGGGCTGGCTGGGGTGGCTGACGGTGACCCAGCGGAAGCCGTCTCCGACGGTGATGTCCGTACGCAGCTCGAAGCCGAGCACGTCCACGTAGAAGTCGCGCGCCTTGTCCTGGTCGAGGCAGAACACGTTGACCAGCGATACGTTAGTGATCATGTCGTCAGCCTAAGGTCGTCCACCCCGTCCGAGGCTTCCCTGAGATTGCGCGACCGCGGCCCGGTCGTGCCGGCCGGGTCCAGCGCACCGCGCATGAACAGGTAGCAACCGGGCACGTGCGGTCCCCCGCGCGCGGCCCACCGGTCGCGGTACCTCGTCGGGCTCTCCCCGACCAGCTCGGTGAACCGCGACGAGAACGAGCCGAGGCTGGCGAACCCGACCGCCATGCAGATCTCGGTGACCGTGAGGTTGGCCGAGCGCAGCAGGTCCTGTGCCCGCTCGATGCGGCGCCGGGTCAGGTACCGGATGGGCGTTTCGCCGTAGACCGATCCGAAGCTGCGGACGAAATGGAACTTCGACACGTTGGCCACGGCCGCGAGCCCGTCGACGTCCAGCTCGGCGGCGTAGTTGCGGTCGAT
This sequence comes from Micromonosporaceae bacterium, assembly GCA_035650075.1. GTDB lineage: Bacteria > Actinomycetota > Actinomycetes > Mycobacteriales > Micromonosporaceae > DASSUC01. Next base: position 51,443 of record DASRII010000495.1, read on the forward strand.
GTGGTCGCGCGCCCGCCTCAGGTGCGGGAGCAGGGTCGCGGGAACCACAGCCCGACCCTACTCGGTCGCGGAGTACGCGTAGGCTATACCTGCCTGATCGCCGCTTCGAGGTCCTCAGTGGACAGTGTACGCAGCTCGTCGACACTCGGTCGGCGATCGAGCCGGCGCAGCCGCTGCGCCTGCGCGGTACGCATGCCCTCGAACAGCTTTCGCGCGTCGCGCGCGTTGCCGAAGTGCTCCTTGTGCAACGCGCTCGCGAAGTACGCGAGCAGCGGCGGCTCCAGCTCCGGCGGGCACACGTAGTCGTCCGCCGCGGCCATCCGGGACAGGATGAGCACGAGCTCTTCCGGCGTGTAGTTGGGAAACTCGATCGTCCGGGAGAACCGGGAGGCCAGGCCCGGGTTGATGGCGAGGAACGACTGCATCTCGTTCGTGTACCCGGCCGCGATGATGGCGATCTCGTGCCGATGGTCCTCCATCAGCTTGACCAGAGTGTCGATCGCCTCCTGGCCGAAGTCGCCACCGGAACCCACACTGCGCGACAGCGTGTACGCCTCGTCGATGAACAACACGCCGCCGCGTGCCTTCTCGAACTCGGCCGCCGTCTTCTGCGCGGTGTGCCCGATCCAGTGGCTGACCAGGTCCTGCCGCGACACCTCGAGCAGGCTCTCCTTCGGCAGCACCCGCAGTGCGGACAGCAGCTTGCCGTACACCCGCGCGACACTGGTCTTTCCGGTGCCGGGAGCGCCCGCGAAGATCAAGTGGTGGCTCATCGGGCTGACCGAGAGCCCTTCGCTGCGCCGCCATTCGTTGACCTGGATCTCGTCGATGAGCGAATGCACCTCGGCCTTGACCGCGGCGAGCCCGACCATCCCGTCCAGCTCGGCCATCAACCCGGCGAGAGCGTCGGTGCCGACCACGGTCGTCGCGACCCCGGTCGATGACGTGGACGCGGCGGACGTCGATGCTTCGACCACGGTCGTGGTCGCACCCTCGGCGATATCGATCGGCGGGCTCGCCGTGTTCTCCACGCGACACTCCTCGATCGACCCCGCGCAGCCGCGGCTGACCGAGATCCCGACGCCCTTCGTGTCGTGTATCCAGCCGCGCCGGATCACCGGTGCGCTCTCGTACCCCACCGCGATTCCGGCATCGCCGGTTCGCGAGACCTCGCAGCCCTCGATGGTCGGCCGGCCGTACTGGTAGATGTAGATTCCCCGCCGCCCGCACCCGTGGATCGTGCATCCGCGCACCACCGGATCGGCACCGACCCGCACGATCACCCCGTCCGCCGCGATATCCGTGATGGCGCACTCCTCGATGAGGCCGGACGCCTCCTCGACGACGATGCCGTACTCGGCGCCGGATATCGCGCTTCGGCGCAGCTGCACGGAACCGCCCACGACCGAGACACCCGCGCCGTACCGCGCTGTCACCGCGCACCGCTCGATCGTCAGGTCGGTCCGTACGGCGTCGACGGCCGGGAAGTCGCCCGCGTTCAGCGTCAGGTCTTCCAGCGTGAGCGTGCCGTCGTGGCACCGGATCACCGGGTACGCGATCGCCGTCGCGTCGATCGTCACCGTCTCCGGTCCCTCGGCCGCCACCAGCCGCACGTCGGACTTTGTCACGAGCATCGCCTCGGCGTACGTCCCCGGGGCGAGCTGGATAGTCGCCTGCGTACCGGCATCGGCGAGGGCCTCGGTGATCGTCGGGTACGCGCCGCGCTGCTGCGGCGAAACCAGCAGGGTTCGCGTCATGCGCTCTAGCGTGCCAGCCGAGCACCGGCTCAGCCAGCTTGCGGCCGCTCCGCGGCCGGTACGCGCGACCGCCCTGGGACGGCTACTGTCATTGACGACATGGCATCTCCCCGAACGCTTCCCATCACGGCCGGCGCGATCCTGGTCGACGGGGTGATCCGCCGGCACACGGCGGTCCGCGGCGACGTCGCACCCGACCTGCATCCGCTCGTGCGCCGGTTCCTCCACGACCTGCCCACGCACCAGCGCGAGCGGTTCGCGGGCTGGTGCGCCGAGACCGTCCTGATCTCCGACCGCCTCTACGAGGCAGAGCGGGCAGGCAGCGGTGCGCTCTCCGCGGCGCACGCACGCGCCGCATTGTGGGGCGCTCAGATCAACGTGGTCTGGGTACGCGAGCAGGGCGACCCGGCGCACGGTACGCCGTACCGGCCCTGCAGATCGTGTACGGCGTTGCTGGAATGGTGCGGAGTCGAAGCGATCCTCGACGGCATGGCGCCCGGCTACCCGGCCCCGACCGCGCCGGCCGGCATGGACCTGGCCCGGCGCTGGGCCTTGGCCCTGGCGTCGTACGCCGCACCCGACGGCCGGCACCACGAGGTCGTACCCGCGGCGGTGGATGCGTTCACCCGCTACGGCGGGCTCAGCGCGCAGCCGGACGGGCCCGGTGAACAGGTGGCGCCGAGCGGCTTCCTCCTCGACCCGATGCGGGCCCTGCACACGGTCAGCACGCTCGCCGCGTTCGCGGACGCGCTGCGCGTCAAGGTCACTCCACTCGGCGTCGAGGACGACGGCAGCGGCCTGCTCGTCATCGACGAGGAGGGCCGGGTGTTCGTCCTCGACCCGACGGCGGAGTGGTTCCTCGGTGACACGATCGGCCGAGCACTGGAGAACCTGGTGTCGGGCCGGGCGCCGGCCCGGGTACGGCAGGACGGTGCATGGAGCTGACCGCGGCTTGGGAACCCGCCAACGACGTGGAACGCGGCATGCGGGACGCGCTGGCCCGCGGCGACGTGGAGGCGTACCGCCGCGTGCTCGGCTCGGCAACGGTCTTCCTACCTGTTCCGCCGTCGGCCGGCTACCCCGGCGCGAGCCCGGATCCGCTGCCGTGGGCGACCGGGGAGTTCGGCGGGCGCACGTACATCCTCGCGTTCACCTCGCCGGAGGCGCTGCGTGCCGCGGTCGGCGCGGACACCAAGGCGTACCGGCCGGCGCTGTTCGCCGACGTCGCGCACGACTGGCCGGACCCGCAGGCGTGGCTGGCCGTCGACCTGGGCACGCCGGTGCAGGCGGTGCTGGACGCCGAGGGTGTGAACATGACGGCCTGGCTCGGTGAGCTGAGCGCGTACCCCGTGGACGCCGCCCTGCGTGCCGCGATCCGGGCCGGTGACGATCCGGCGTACGCGATGGCACTGCTCGCCGCGGATCTGGTCGTACCGGTCCGGCCGGAGGCGTCCTCGATCGCCGAACTGACCGACCCGTTGTTCGGCTGGTGGCGCAGCGAGACCGCGGAAGGCCAACCGGTGATCGCGGTGTACACGTCCGCCCTGCGGCTCCGCGCGGACCTGGGCGACCGCGTCCAGCACCTCGTCGTAGACCTCGGCGAGCTGGCCGCGGCCTGGCCGGATCGGGAAACGTCGATGGCGGTCAACCCCGGTACCCCGGTCGCCGGCCTCATCTCCGGTGCGGCGGTGTACGGACTGGCCGCGTGGGTGGCCAAGGCCGAGGACGCGGCCGAGCGGGCCGCCCAGGCCGCTACGACGGACCCGTCGATGGGCGAGTTCGAGCGGGAACTGGCCGCTCACCAAGCCGCCCGCGACGCGGTAGCCCGCCTCCTGAAGGGCTAACGCAGCGCGTACTCCAGGATGTGCCGTTCGTGGTCCAGTAGCCGCAGGTCGCGCATTGGCCGCCGGAGATGTCCCTTGTGGACGATCCGGACGAAGGCCGGGTCGCCGGCCGCGGCCATGCGCCGGATGCCCTCGATGTGGTCGACGATCCGCTTGCGGATCGTCCGCACCAGCCGGTGCCGGTCGCGCGGGATCAGGCCGTACGCGTCCGCGAACAGCCGCAGCCGACGGGGCCGGTTGGGCCTCTTCCAGCCGAGCGTGTACGAGTCGCGATCGGAGAACAGCGGTACCCAGGTCCAAGCGGCGTACGCCACGTCGTAGATCCGGGCGCCCGGAGAGGCCAGGTCGAAGTCGATCAGCGCGAGTGTCCCGTCCGGCCGCCAGATCACGTTGTGTGGCGCCGCGTCGTGGTGGCAGATCACCTCGGCGTCCGGCGGAGGTGGACCGAAGGAACGCCACACCGCACCCGGTACCGGCCGGAAGCCGAACTGCGCGTCGTGGAACATCCGCAGCATCGTGGCCACGGTCACCAGCGCCTCGTCGGTCGTCCACTGTGGCGCGAGCGGGTACTCCCCGCACTCACCCTCCAGATAGGACAGCACCTCGCGGCCCCGCTCGTCGATGCCGAGCGCCCGCGGCGCGCCGGTGAACCCGACGTACTCCAGGTGCCGCAGCAACGCATGGACCGCCGGAGTCCACGGGCCGACGTTGCGGCGCACGGTGTCGCCGACGCGTACGACCGTGCTGACGTTGCCGCCGTGTAGGGGCACTTCCTGTTGGGTCAACGAGGCGCCTTCCGGGGGAGAAGGTCTTGGCATCAGAGGCTACGCGGTGGGGCCAAGCAGAGCGTCGACGAACTGCCGAGCGTCGAACGGCGCCAGATCGTCCGGTCCCTCGCCCAGGCCTACCAGCTTGACGGGGATACCCAGCTTGCGCTGGACGGCGACGACGATTCCGCCCTTCGCGGTACCGTCCAGCTTCGTCAGCACGACGCCGGTAACGTCGACCACCTCGGTAAACACCCGCGCCTGCTCGAGCCCGTTCTGGCCGGTGGTCGCGTCGAGGACGAGCAGGGTCTCGTCGACCGGCCCGTGCCGCTCCACGACCCGCTTGACCTTGCCTAACTCGTCCATCAGCCCGACCTTGTTCTGCAGCCGGCCGGCGGTATCGACCAGTACCGTGTCCACTTGGGTCTCGATCCCCCGCTGCACCGCGTCGAACGCGACGGCGGCCGGGTCGCCACCCTCCCGACCGCGTACGACCTCCGCGCCGACCCGCCCGGCCCACGTGGCGAGCTGATCGGCGGCGGCGGCGCGGAAGGTGTCGGCGGCACCGAGTACCACGGTGTGCCCGTCGGCCACGAGCACCCGGGCGATCTTGCCGCAGGTCGTGGTCTTGCCCGAGCCGTTCACGCCCACGACCAGCAGGACGGCCGGCTTCCCGTCGGTCGGCGTGGCCTTCAGCGACCGGTCCAGGTCCGGCTCGAGCGCGCTCACCAGCTCCTCGGCCAGCAGGTTGCGCAGCTCGTCGGTCGTCCGCGTGCCGAGGACCTTGGTCCGTTCCCGCAACCGGGCCACGATCTGCCCGGTGGCCTCGACCCCGACGTCGGCCGTGATCAGGTTCTCCTCGACCTCTTCCCACGCGTCGTCGTCGAGCCGGTCGCGGGACAGCACGGCGAGCAGGCCCCGCCCGAGCACGCTCTGCGACCGGGCGAGCCGGTCGCGCAGCCGGACCAGGCGCCCCTCGGTGGGTTCGGGCCGCTCCAGCTCGATGACCGGGGCAGCCGGCTCCTCGGGCTCCACCTGCGGTCTGGCCTCGGGCTCCTCGACCGGCTGCGGTGGGACCGCCGGGGGCAAGCTCGGGGGGCGGCGCAGCCTCGGCGCCACCAAGGCCAGCCCACCGAGTACGAGCACAGCCAGGATGATCAGGGCGACGACGAGGTAGTCCATCCCGAAATCCTGACAGACCCCTCAGCGTCGCTCGCGGCCAGCCACCGCCGCGCTATCGCTCCACACGAACTGCTACGGGATACGCATCACCCGCGGGCAGCGCGCGGGCCGTGAGAGTCAACGCGACAGCCACTACGACGCCCACCGTGAAGCCGGACCGCAGCGACGTGGCGTCGGCGAGTGGGCCGATCACCGTGGGGCCGAGCAGCAGACCGAGGTAGCCGAGGCCGTTGGTGCGGGCGATCGCCTCCGGCCCCAGCCGGCCGGCCAGCGAGAACGACACCGGGATGATGGTGCACACCGCCAGCCCGACCAGCACGAACGCGGCCAGGGCGAACCCCGGCCTCGGTGCGGCCACCACCAGCGCGCAGGTGGCGGCGGTACCGAGACCGCCGACGATGAGCAGGCGCCGGTCACCGATGACCGCGCGCACCCGGTCGCCGTTGAGCCGGCCGACGATCATCGCGGCCTCGAACAACGGATACGCGAGAGCCGCCGTGCCTTCGGTGGCGTGCAGGGTGTCGCGCAGGTACAGGCCACTCCAATCGGCGACCGATCCCTCGATCATGAAGGCGGCGAAGGCCACCGCTCCGAGCAGATACACGACTCTGGGCAGCCGTTCGCGCCGCCGAGCGGTGTCCGCGGGTTGTGGAGGGTCCGCGAGGTACGTGACGGTCAGCGCCGCCGCTATCGGTACGCCCACCACCGCGAAGACCACGACCGCCCGGGTAAACGACCAGCCGGCGTACGCCGTGGCCGCCCCGAGCAGCCCGCCGGCGACCGCGCCGATGCTCCAACCGGCGTGCATGCCGCTCATCAACGGCCGGCCGTACGCCCGCTCGACCTGCGCCGCCTGGGCGTTCATCGCGATGTCCAGTACAGCGAACGCCATGCCGAAGACCACCGCCGCGGCGAGCAGCAGGAGGTACGACGGAGCGAGGCCGATCAGGGCCAGCGTGGCGGCGGTAGCCGGTCCGACGACCCGCAGAACGCCTCGGCTGCCGAAACGGGTCAGTAGCCGGC